>JANPBJ010000222.1:0-19337 GCA_031430375.1 Acidimicrobiia bacterium | reverse complement strand
CCGGCGGCGGCACCCGAGGGACGATCTGCTGTCCGCGCTCGTGGAGATCGAAGATGGCGACGAGAGTGGCGAGCGGCTCGGCCGATCCGAGCTGTTGTCACTCGTGGCCACGCTGTATTCCGCAGGCCACCGCACCACTCGCGATTTGTTCGGCAATAGTCTCGACCTGCTCCTGCGGGCGGGTGTGGCCATGCCGGCCGCGACCGAAGGCGCGGTGGTGGAGGAGCTGACCCGGCTCGCCACCCCCACCCACTACGTGGCCCGGTTTCCCTCCGCCGCGATGGAGATCGACGGTGTGGCGGTGAGCGCGAACCAACCATTGATGGTGTTTCTCGCGGCCGCGAACCGCGATCCTGCGGTGTACGACGAACCCGACGGGTTCCGACCGGGCCGAGACGGTCCACCGGCGTTGAGCTTCGCGCTCGGCGCGCACTTTTGCCTCGGAGCTGCGCTGGCGCGGATGGAGGTTGAGGTCATGCTCGGAGCATTCGCCGCCCGATTCCCCGACGCGCGTGCGTCAGGTCGAGCGCGTCGGTGGCACCAGCGCGGGCCGTTTCGTGGCCTGGACGAACTCGTGGTGCAGGTACGCGACTGAGTTGTGCCCAGGCCTACTACGTTGCCGACGTTCACCGAGGAGGATCACGTGACCGACGACGTACTCAACGAGCTGTTCTCGATCCGCGGCAAGACCGCGCTGATCACCGGCGGAACGCGCGGTATCGGCCTGATGATTGCCGAGGCGTACGTGCGAGCGGGGGTGAAGGTCTACGTGTCATCGCGGAAGGAGGACGTGTGCGCCGAGGTTGCGACCGCGCTGTCAGAACACGGCGAGTGCATCGGGATTCCGGCGGATCTCTCCACCGAAGCCGAGTGCCGGCGATTGGCCCAGGAGATCGCGGCGCGGGAAGACAAGCTCCACATCCTCATCAACAATGCGGGCGCTACCTGGGGGGCGCCGCTCGCGGAGCATGACGATGCGGCGTGGGACCGGGTACTCAATATCACCGTGAAGGGTCCGTTTCACCTCACGCGGTTTCTTCGGCCGTTGCTCGATGCGGCTGCGACCGACGACGACCCCGCTCGGGTCATCAACGTCGGATCGATCGACGGCATCCAGGTCCCGATGATGGAGACGTATTCCTATTCCACCGCCAAGGCGGGGGTGCACCAGTTGACGAGGCACCTGGCCAGCCAGCTCGCGCCCAAGATCACCGTCAATGCGATCGCGCCCGGACCGTTCGAGTCCAAAATGATGGCGGCGACCCTCGCGGCGTTCGGCGACTCGATCGCGGCCAGTGCGCCGATGAAACGCATCGGCAAGCCCGCCGACATGGCCGGGATCGCGATCTATCTCGCCGGTCCGGCGTCCACGTACGTGACCGGCGCGATCATCCCCGTCGATGGCGGGATTGCCACCACCAAATAGCCGACTCTCACAGCTGGCGGGTGCGCACGAGGTGGTTGGTCGCGAACCATCCTGGGATCGCAGGGATGTATGCGGTGACGAGCGTGTTGGTGAGAACGGCGGCGGCCGCGACGGGCGGGTCCACGCCAACCGCGACGAGCGCACCCGACATGCTCAGTGTCGACACCGCGGTGTCGAGCCCGGGGAACGGCACGAGACCGGCGACCACTGAGATGCCGACCTGCAGCGCAAGCAACGTCCAGAACGAGGCGCCGCCTCCGAACGCGTAGAGGCACACGAGCAGCGAGATCGCGTACAGCACCTGGGCGCCGACGTTTCCGGCAACCAGCAGCGCGAGCCGCCGAGGCGAGCTGACCGCGTCCCAGGTCGAGCGTCCGGCGCGGCGGAGGTGCGGGACGACACGATGCCGGATTCGCCGGACCCCGAACCCGACGGCGCTCATGATGCCGACAAGCACGATGATAATCGCGACTGCGGCCGCGACGCTGTCGACGGGTACCTCGCCGAAGTCGATCTCGGCCGGTGCGAGGAACGCCGCGACCCCGAAGATCCCGGCCTGGACGACGAACTCGGAGACGGTGCTGTAGAAGCCGCCGATCGCGACTGCGGACGCGAGGTCCACGCCTTGCTTTTGTAGGAACCGGACCTGAACCGCGCTTTCGGCGCCCGCGGGCAGCGTCACATTGGAGAACCCCATGGCGACCTGGAGCCACACTGCGGGCCCGAACGCCATGGGGGTCGGAACCGTCCCGATGAACGCAACCGCGAACGGCACGCTGGTGAGGAGTGACGCGGCGAGCGCGACCATCACCCAGGCCCAGTTGGCACCCCGAATGGTGTTCCAGAGCTCGGCCGGGTTGCCGATGCGGACGAGGATGATGACGACGGCTACCAGCGCTCCGACCAGCATGACGGCGGTCCGCAGCTGGATACGCGGCGAGTTCGGTCCGCGTCGCCGACCCTCGTCATCCATGTCGGCAGCCTCGCACGCGAACCCATGCGAGGCGGGCCCGATCAGACGAGAGCGGCCTTCTTGTACATCGCGACCACGCACGCGCCACCGAGACCCAGGTTGTGTTGGAGCGCGAGCTGCGCACCGTCGACCTGACGGGCATCCGCGGTACCGCGCAACTGCCAGGTGAGTTCCGAACACTGCGCGAGGCCGGTGGCCCCGAGGGGGTGGCCCTTCGAGATCAGACCACCGGAGGGGTTCACGACCCAGTCGCCGCCGTACGTGACCGCGCCCGAGTCGATCAGGTCGCCGGCGCCACCCTCGGCGCAGAGGCCAAGACCTTCGTAGGTGATCATCTCGTTCGCGGAGAAACAGTCGTGGAGCTCGACGACGTCGACATCGGTGGGTCCGTATCCGGACTGCTCGTAGACCTCTTGGGCCGCGGCGCGGGTCATGTCGAAACCGACGAACTTCATATCGCTGCCGGAATCGAAGCTCGATGGGAAGTCGGTCTTCATTGACATTCCGATGATCTCGACGGCCTGGTCTTCGAGACCGTGGGACCGCACGAAATCTTCCGAAGCCAGGATCGCGGCTGCGGCACCATCGGAGGTCGGACAGCACTGCAGTTTGGTGAGCGGCTCGTGGATCATTGGCGACGCGAGGATCTCGTCGAGCGTGTACACGTCGCGGAACTGGGAGTAGGGGTTGTTCGCGGAGTGGCGGTGGTTCTTCTCCGCGATGCGAGCAAACGATTCAGCCTTCACGCCGTAGCGCTCCATGTATTCACGGCCGGCGTTGCCAAACATCTGCGGGGCCGGCGGAGCGGCGGTGAACCCGCGCTTGTCGTTCATGGCCTCGAAGGTGCGCTGCATCGGAATGGCGCGGTCCATGTACTTGATGCCGAGCGAACCCTTTTCCATCTTCTCGAACCCCAGCGCGAGCGTGCAGTCGGCGAGGCCGCCTTCGATGAAACGCTTTGCCAGGTACAGGGCGCTCGAACCGGTGGCGCAGTTGTTGTTGACATTGACGACGGGTACGCCGGTCACGCCGATCTCGTAGAGCGCACGTTGCCCCGCGGTGGAGTCGCCGTAGCAGTAGCCGACCGCCACCTGTTCGATCTCGTCGTACCTGATCCCCGCGTCGGTGAGCGCGTTGGTCCCGGCTTCTTTGACCATGTCCGGGTAGTCCCAGTCTTTGCCACCGGGCTTCTCGAACTTGGTCATACCGACGCCGACTACGAACACCTTGCGACTCATGAATGGCTCCTCCGCGCGTCACGCTCCGAGGCGGTCGCTCTCGGGCGGGCAAAGGGTACGACGCGACCGCCGGTCGCGGTCGATCCGGAGCGGGCTGCGACGCGGCCCGTTGCCGTGGCCGGGACGAATCGGAGTCAACGGGAGTGAGTTTCGTGGCCGAATCTGGTGGTGCGGCGATCTACGAGGTGGTGCATCAGGCGACGATCGCGGCCGCGCCCGATTCGATCTTCGACCAACTCGAGGACTTCCACCGGTGGACGCTGTGGTCGCCGTGGGAGGGGATCGACCCAGAGATGATCCGCACCTACGAAGGTCCGGACTCCGGCGTGGGCGCGGCCTACGGGTGAAGGGCAATCGCAAGGCTGGGGAAGGTCGGATGGAGATCCGTGAGTCGAACCGAGCAACGAGTCTCACGATCGCGCTCACCTTCCTCAAGCCGTTCAAGTCGGACAACACCATCGTGTTCACGCTCGTACCGGGGGGCGACACCACGCTCGTCACTTGGGCCATGACCGGACCCAAGACCTTCATGACGCGCGTCATGGGGATCTTCACCAGCATCGACAAGATGGTCGGCCCCGACTTCGAAAAGGGCCTCGCGCAGTTGCAGGCGCTGGTCGAGGCCTGACGCGCTGGCGATTCATCTCGTCCCGGCCGTGGGCCGGCTCGTATTCTTCCGGGATGCCCCGGATCCGAGTTGCCGCCGCGCAGCTGAACCTTGTTGTCGGTGATCTGGCCGGCAACGAGGCGCGACTCCTCGACGCGTACGAGCGGGCTGTGGCCGTGGACGTGGATCTCGTGGCCTTCCCCGAACTCGCGATTACGGGCTACCCGCCGGAAGACCTGCTGCTGCGACCCACGTTCGTTGCGCACGCCGCCGAGGTGTTGCAAAAAATCGCAGCGCGTACCGGTACCACCGCGGCAATCATCGGGTTCCCCGAGCTGTTGGCGCACGGTGTGCTCGCGAACTCCGCAGCGTTGTGTGCCCACGGTGAAGTGCAGGGGATCTACCGCAAGCACTTACTCCCGAACTACGCGGTCTTCGACGAGGAGCGTTACTTCGAGCCGTCCACCGTCGATGGCCCCCTCTTCGTCATCGCCGGCCTGCGCGTCGGGATCACGGTGTGCGAGGACGCATGGAGTCCCACCGGTCCGATCGTGACCCAGGCCGACGGTGGCGCCGAGTTGGTCGTGAACATCAATGCGTCGCCGTATTACGCGGGCCGGCTGCACGAACGCGAAGCCATGCTCTCCACCCGTGCTGCGGATGCGCAGGCGGCGATCGTCTACGTGAACCTTGTGGGCGGCCAGGACGAACTCGTCTTCGACGGCGCATCGATGGTGATCGACGAGAAGGGTCATCTCGTGGCGCGGGCGCGCCAGTTCGAGGAAGACCTGTTGGTAGTCGACCTCGATCTGCGCCGGAGTGTGCACCGGCGAGCACCCATCGGCCGGGCCAAGGTCGAACCGCTGCCGGAGATCGCGATCACCGATGGTCATCTGGGAATGCCCACCAAGGCGCCCCGGGTCGAACCTCTGCTCGATCCGATTCACGAGGTGTACGCGGCCCTCGTGGTGGGGACGCGCGACTACATGTTCAAGAACGGGTTTTCGCACGTTCTCCTCGGTCTCTCCGGCGGGATCGACTCCGCGCTCGTTGCTGCAATCGCAGTCGACGCGCTGGGGCCCGAACAGGTCACCGGTGTGCTCATGCCGTCTCGGTATTCGAGCGAAGGCAGCGTGACCGATTCGGAACGGTTGGCCGCCGCGCTCGGCATCGAGACGCTGACGATTCCGATCGAACCCGCGCACCTCGCCTTTACCGACATGCTGAGCAAGACGTTCACGGGTCGGGAGCCCGGTCTGGCCGAAGAGAACCTCCAGGCACGAATCCGCGGCACGCTGCTCATGACCATCTCGAACAAGTTCGGTTGGCTGGTGCTCACCACGGGCAACAAGAGCGAGATGGCGGTTGGGTACTGCACGCTCTACGGCGACATGGCCGGCGGCTTCGCGGTGATCAAAGACGTTCCGAAGATGCTGGTCTACGCGCTCTGCGAAGACCTCAACCGGCGGCACGACCGCGAGATCATTCCGCGGAGCGTGATCGAGAAGGCACCGAGCGCCGAACTTCGCCCGGATCAGAAGGACGAGGATTCGCTGCCGCCGTATCCCATCCTCGACGCCATCCTTGCGGGCTACGTCGAAGACGATCGGTCGATCGCCGAACTCGTAGCCGACGGCTTTGATCGTGAGACCGTGACGCGCGTCGCAGGCCTCGTCGATCGGAGTGAGTACAAACGCCGCCAAGCGCCTCCGGGCGTTCGGGTGTCTCCGAAGGCGTTTGGCAAGGATCGACGACTCCCACTGACCAACCGCTGGCCCGGGTAGCGATGCGCGGGCGACTCCGCCCGTACTACCCGGAGCTTGGCCTCGGGCTGGCTTCGCTGTTGTACGGCTCCACGTTTGTGGTCGTGCAGGATGCGCTCGAGCACGTCACGGCGAGCGGGTTCAACATTCTCCGCTTCGCCGTGGCATCGATCGTGTTGGCGCCGGTCGCGTGGCGACGCGGATGGCGCGGGCCCGAACTGCGGTCCACGGATTCATTCGGGGTTTTGATGCGGGTCGGGTTCGGTCTTGGCGTGTTCGGGCTGGTCGCCTACCAGACCCAGAATGTGGGGCTCCACCACACCACTACCTCAAACTCCGGTTTCATCACCGGCCTGTTCGTGGTCTTTGTCCCGATCATCACCGCGCTCCGCTATCGCCGCTTGCCGCAGCGCCGGGTGGCGGTGGCGGTGGTCGTGGCGGTGTTCGGACTGTTTCTGCTGAACGGAGCGGAATTCGAACTGTCGTTTGGCGACGCGGTCACGGTGCTCAGCGCGCTCGCGTGGGCCGCGTGGATAGTGGGGACTGCTGAGGTGACGCGCCGGTTCGACACGTTCGCCCTCATCCTCGTGCAAGTGGTGACCATCGGCATCGGCTCGGCTGTGATCGCAATCGGCGAAGGATTCGGAGCCGTCACCGGGGTGGTAGTCGTCGGCGTTCTGGCAACCGGTGCCGGGTGTTCGGCGCTCGCATTCGCGCTGTCCACGTGGTCCCAGCGGGCGATCGAACCCGAACGTGCCGGTGTGATCAACCTTTTGGAGCCCATCGTGGTGGGCATTGTGGGCTATTTCGTCGGAGAGCGTCTCGGCGTGGCCGGCTATCTCGGCGCGGGGCTGATCGTCGCCGGCATCTTGGTGGTGGAACGCGGGACGCACGTCGACGCGGGGGTCCCGGCCGGTCCCTGACCTCAAAGCATGCCCTTTGGTCACGTGACTCTCGTCACCTGTTCTTGACCCAACGGTCAAGATTGGCCCAGACTGCCGCGCGAAACCGTGTTCTTGGGCAGCGACAAGGAGCCGTAACTGATGGCCGATCCCTCCAAGCCGCGTGCGGCCTTTGCTCCTTGGGACCGGAGGGAGATCCCCGGGATCTTCACGGTCGAGGAAACGGCTCGACGCGTCGGGAACTACAAGTGGCTGGAAATGCGCCTGTTCGAGGCCCTTGGTGGCTGGGTTGCGACCGTTCCCGAGCTCGATGTGAAGCTTGTCCTCGGTCGGCACTGCTACCACCACGCGTGGCACGCGGAGCTGATGGACAAGCGACTCCCGGAACTCCGCGAGATGAACACCGACCGCCTGAACGAGCCTCCGAATCAGGAGATGGTCACGTTCGTCGATGCGCTGCGTGAGCCGGAAGCTCCCGAGCACACCATCGAGAAGCTCGTCGGCGTGTTTCGAGTACTGATTCCACGCAAGATCGCGGCGTACACGTACCACATGAATGCGACGAGCCGGATCACTGATTCACCCACCCAACGCTCACTGGGTTTTATGCTCCAAGACGAGTTCGAGGACTGGCGCGAGGGCGAGATGTTGCTCCAGGATCTCATCGAAACGCCCGATGAAGTGGAGCGGGCGGCCCGTCGGCAACAGGAGCTGGAAACGCTCTTGCTGGCTGCCGGTGGAATCGCGGGGCCCGGTACCCTTGGCGCCGTCCCAGTAACCGAAGGAGCCTCGGTATGAGGAAGCAACTGCCCCCCGAAATGCTGGCGCGCGATTCGCGCTTTGTTCGCACTTCGATCATGGATCAGGTGATGGACCCGCGAAACCAGAAGATGGGTGAGCGCGACCTCGGCTCCGCTCGTTTGGAACCCCAGCGGCCTGCGGCAGCCGACCGCGCGCGCAACCTGATGCATGGCATATTCACCGGTGAGATCCAAGCCCTTGAAGGTGCCGGACGCACCACATTCGACTTCGACGACGAGCAGGCTCCGTTCGCGTTGAAGCTCGACATGGCCCGTCAGTGCTGGGACGAGAGCCGTCACGTCGAGATTTCCGTGAAGCTCGGCGACTGGATGGGCACCGAGATCGGTGAGTACTCCGAGGCAACGTTCCTGTACGAAGCCGCGTGTGCGCCGGACCCGATTCTGCGGCTGTGTGGCGTGAACCGTGCGCTCGAAGGCCTGGCGATCGACGTGTTCAACACGATGCGCGAGTTCGGCGACATCTCCGGCGACCCGATGCTCGAGTTCTGTGAAGACTGGATGCTCGCCGACGAAGTCACGCACGTGAAAATGGGCTCCGACTGGTTGCGTCGACTCACTGCCGATGACCCCGAGCGTCGCGAGCGTGCCCTCGACTTCCAGCGCACCGTCGACAAGCTGTTCAGCCTTGGTGGCTTCCGCGGCGAGACCGAGGAGAACCCGATCCAGTTGGCGCGTACCTTCCGAGCGATGGCCGGATTCTCCACCGACGAGATCGACGAACTCGCGCAGATCGCGGCACAGGCCCAAGCCGACGCGCGTGCGATGGTCGCTGGCAGCTCGTGAGTGAGGTCACCCTCGTTCCGGCCGAGTTCACGCTGGTCAAGTTCGATGCGGATCAGGTACGCGGTTACATCTCGGAGATGATGACCGCGGTGAAGCTGCCGGCTGACATAGCGGTGACGGTGGAGGTCGACGAAGTGTTGCCGCATCCGTTGACCGCGTCGAGCGTGGAGATCGTCGACGGTGCTGTGCTGCTCTGGTTTACGGGCGGTTGTTTTGAAAGCCCTCAGCGCCAGACCGGTTTATCCCCGGACAACACCCGGGTTGAACTTGGCACTTCGCTGTTCCGAGCGCTCGACCGGTTGTCTCCGGCGTTCGCGGATGCTCCGAGCGATGAAGATCTCGACGAACGCCAACGCACGATCTGGGACACCTACGCCGAGGGGCGTGTGGCTCGCCTCGGGGTCGCGGTGCGGGTGCCGCGGCGGACCTATATCTTTCGGCTCCACGGCGGTTTCAACGACGTCGCCGATGCCGCCTTCCAACAGTTGTGGACTTCCGACGGGCTCACCTGGGCTGACCTGGCGGCGATCGCCGAGCACCTCGCAGCGGCCGACACGCGTCCCCAGCGCCGGAAGTCACTGCGGAGCGAGAGTCTTCGCCGCACTATCACCGCCTGACGATCACCTCACGACCGCCTGACGCCAGCCGACCGGGCCGACGCCGTCCACAGGGAGCGGCGGAAATGAGCTTCAAACGAGGTCGTGGGCCGAAATCACGTCATAGAGCTCGAGGTCGGGCGCGCCCGCCAGGAGAGGCGTGGCACCGGTAGCCATGGTGACCATGATCTCGGCGTCGAGATGGCGGCGTTGCGCCTCCGCGTCGTCCCACTTCTCGATCACCAGCAATCGGCCTGCAGTGGTCGCCGACGACACGAGATCCACGTTGCGGCAACCCGACACCGATCGGGTCAGCACCACGTATCGCGCCAGCACCGCAGCGAGATCGGCCTCCTTCCCACTTCGAGCCTGGAAGAAACCCGCGACTACATTGATTTCGACATCTGACACGGGGTCCCCTACGATTGGTGGCTTATCCACAGGGCTCTGTGGATAAGCATCCTTGACGGCATCTGTATCCTATAGGGACCTACTGCGGGTGAACCGGGAACAATCCTTCACCGCATGTTCGTTGTCTTGTATCCGTAGTTTTGATTTTGGAGACCGATTTTCTTGGCGAAAGAACGTGTCGAGCGGGATGAAGAAGACCTTGTTCGGCTGTATCTGACCGATATCGGCCAGTATCCGCTGCTGACGAAAGACGACGAGGTTCGCCTGGCCCAGCAGATCGAAGTGGGCAAAGAAGCGCGTGCCGAGATGGAAGACGGCGGCAAGGGCCTGACTCCCACGAAAAAGCGCGAAGTTCGAAAGAACATTCGCGTCGGTGACGATGCGGAACGCACCTTCGTGCAGTCGAACCTGCGTCTCGTGGTGTCGATCGCCAAGAAGTACCAGGCGTCGGGGCTTCCGTTGTTGGACCTGATCCAAGAAGGCAACTTGGGCCTGATGCATGCCGTCGAGAAGTTCGACTGGCGCAAGGGCTTCAAGTTCTCCACCTATGCCACGTGGTGGATCCGTCAGGCCATCACCCGCGGTATCGCCAACACCGGCCGCACCATCCGGCTCCCAGTGCACGCGGGTGACACGTTGGCCCGGCTGCAGAAGGCCCGGTCGCGTTTGGAGCTCAAGCTGGGTCGGCCCGCCACCCTTGCCGAGCTGTCGCACGAAGTCGAGATGCCCGAAGACAAAGTCACCGAGGCGTTGCGCTTCGCGGCCGAGCCCCTCTCGTTGTCCGAGCCTTTGCGAGAAGACGGTGACGCCGAGCTGGGCGACATCGTGGAAGACCGGTCCGCGGAATCTCCCTTCGAAGTGGCTGCCACGGCGCTGTTGCCGGCCGAGATCGAGAAGTTGCTGTCCCCACTCGACGAGCGCGAACGCCAGATCCTGGCGCTTCGGTTCGGGCTGGACCGGGGCGAGCCGCGGACCCTCGAAGAGGTGGGGGAGTACTTCAACCTCACCCGTGAGCGGATCCGTCAGATCGAAGCTCGGGCGATGAGCAAGCTGCGTCACCCTTCTGCCGATACCGGAGCGCGAGACCTCTTGGCAGTGTGACCGTTCCTGTCAGGCTCTGCTCATGCCGCCCCAGACGTCGTTCGCGGTCGTCACGATCACGGATGCAACGCCGACCTGATCAGCGCGGCGTGACCTCGTCGCCGATGGTGACGCGGCCGGCAGTCTGAACCAGCGCCGAGACGCCGAGGTTGTTGGCCCGCTCGCGGTTGATCGTGCGTAAGACGTCAAGGTCGCGATCGATGCCGCCGGGCTGACGCCGGGTGGTCATCACACACCGGTCGATCTGTTTCACCACGTCGACCACCGCGTCACCGATGCGAACCTGCGCGCCGACCCACTCATCTTCGCAGGACCCGTCGATCACGACATTCGGACGGAACCGGCGCATGTCCCACACACCGACGGTCGCAGCTCCGATGATCGATACCTGGGTGCGGGTCGAGTCGTGGAACGACCCGACCGGACCGTTCCACTGATACCACTCGACCGTAGGGTCGTGATCCGCGGCGTCGTCCACTGCGAGGCCGATCTCGAAGGTTCCGACGGTGTCGGCGCTCGCCGGCACCAGCGTCACCGGACGACCGAGCCACCCCGACAGTGCGTCATCATCCTCGGCCACTGAGCCGTCGGGCAGAGTGATGCGCACTCCACCGTCGACGATCAGCGCGTGGGCGAACAGCAACTCGGGTTCCCGGCGGCCGGTCAGCGCGAGTCCAGTCTGACTATCGACGATCGCCCAACCGCGATCGCCCACGATGCCCGTCGGCCCGATCTGGGCATCGGTGAGCTGCTCGCCCTGCATCGACTTCACGGGATAGCGCCAGAGTCCGATGACCTTGCTCATCGCGTATGGATCCAGTCGATGAAGTCATAGGGGTAGCCCAGCGGTATTGCCGACGCGTCGTCGAGCCGCGCGACTGACGCGTCGTCGAGCCGCCAGCCGATCGCCCCGAGGTTGTCCTCGATCTGGGCAACGGTTCGTGCACCCAGGATTGGCGCGGTCACGCCGGGCTGATGCAACACCCAGTTGAGCGCGACCTGCGCCATGGACTTCCCGAGGTCGGAGGCGACGTCGTGTACGGCCTGCGCGACCGCAAAGTTCCGCGCCTCCTGAATCCGCAGCCGCATCAGGACTGCCGACGGGGTGGTGTCGGCCGCGCGGGTATCCGCCGCCGGCGCGGCGCCAGGCTGGTATTTCCCCGACAGCAGGCCACCGCCGAGCGGGCTCCACGGGAGTACCGCGAGACCCGCATAGTCGGCGAGGGGGAGCAGTTCCCGCTCGATGTCGCGGCAGACGAGCGAGTACTGCGGCTGCACCGAGATGTAGGGCTCCCATCCGTGCTGGCGTGAAACACCGAGCGCCGTCGCGAGCTGCCAGCCGGTGTAGTTGCTTGCGCCGATGTAGCGGACCTTGCCTTCGCGCACGAGGTCGTTCAGGGTGGAGAGCGTCTCTTCGAGCGGAGTATTCGCGTCCCAGCAATGGATTTGGTAGAGATCGATCCAATCGGTCTGTAGCCGGCGAAGCGACGCTTCGACCTGTTCGCGGATCACGCGCCGGGACGCGCCGGAGTCGTTGGGTCGCTCGCCCCTCGGCATGCGGCATTTGGTGGCGAGCACGATGTTCTCGCGACGCGCGCCGAGGACGCGTCCGAGGATGTCTTCCGACGCGCCGCGGTTGTAGACGTTGGCCGTATCGATGAAGTTGCCGCCAGCTTGGAGGTAGCGGTCGAGGATGGCTCTGCTCTCATCTTCGGGGGTCTCGCGCCCGAAGGTCATGGCCCCCAAGCAGGTCTCGGACACGCGTATCCCGGTGTCGCCAAGAGGTTTGAGTTTCATGTGGACGTCTCGCTTCCTTGTGCTCGGTCAGCCTGCGAACTGAATGAACTCGTGGGGGTAGCCCAAGCGGAATGCGCTGGCCCACGTGAGTGCCTTGCGGGTGCTGTCGTCGAGCTGCCAACCGATCCCGCCGAGGTTGTCGTCGAGCTGGCTCAGGTTGCGGGCACCGATGATCGGAGCAGTGATGCCCTTGCGGTTCACGACCCAGTTCAACGCGACCTGCGCGGCCGTCTTGCCCGTCTGGGCTGCAGCGTCCTTCACCGCGTCGATCACGTTCCACGCGCGGTCGTCGAGGCGGTAAGTGAAAGTGATGGGGTTGTCGGAGTCGCCGCCGCGAGTGCCCTTGGCGAAGTCACTGTCCTTGCTGTACTTCCCGGTCAACACACCGCCACCAAGCGGACTCCACGGGATCACAGCGAGGCCTTCGCTCTGACAGAGCGGGAGGAGTTCGCGTTCCGCATCCCGTGTGATCAGCGAGTACTCGGGCTGGAGGCACACGAACGGTTCCCAGCCGCGGAGCGTGCTGAGCCCGAGCGCCTTCATCAGATGCCAGCTCGCGAAGTTGCTCGCGCCGATGTAGCGGACCTTGCCTTCGCGCACGAGATCGTCGAGGGTCGACAGCGTCTCTTCGAGCGGTGTGTTCGCATCCCAACAGTGCACCTGGTAGAGGTCGATCCAATCGGTGCCGAGCCGCTTGAGGGACGCTTCGCAGGCAGCGCGCAGATTGCGTCGGGAGGTGCCCACGGAGTTGGTGTCGGTCCCCATCTGGAAGCGCGCCTTGGTAGCCAGGACCACTTGGTCGCGTTTGCCTGCGATGGCTCGGCCGGTGATCTCCTCGGAGACGCCCTGCGAATAGACGTTCGCGGTGTCGATGAAGTTGCCACCGGCGTCCATGAACCGATCCACGATCTGCTTGCTCGTGGCTTCGTCGGCCTCGTTGCCGAACGTCATGGTGCCGAGACACAGCTCGGAGACTCGGACTCCGGCGCGGCCCAGCTGGCGGTACTCCATTGGTGTGCTCCTCGAGACGGGGACTTCTTTGGAGACTACGGGCACCAATGACAACCCGTACACCTTGCCGAGCGTCGTTTGGGGTGATGATGGCCGTCATGGTGGGGCTCGGAGCCGGGGTGGGCGGCGCTTCGGCGTTGGTGGACCGTGACACCGCGCTCGCGGCGCTTCATCGCGAGCACTACCGATCGCTCGTGCGATTCGCATGTTTGTTGGTGGACGACGTGGGATCGGGAGAAGAGGTGGTGCAGGACGCGTTCGTGCGGGTCTACCGGGCCTGGCCGCGGGTGGACGATCCACTGAAGTATCTGCGAACCGCGGTGATGAACGGCGCGCGATCACGGCTGCGACGGCGTGTGGTGGCGCGCCGCTACGTGGCTCCGGTGGCGCGCCACGAGGTGGGCGCGGACGAGATCGCAGTCACTCGGTCCGAACATGCGGAGGTACTGGTGGCGCTGCGTGCTTTACCGCGCCGTCAACGGGAGTGTCTGGTGCTGCGGTACTACGCCGATCTGTCCGAGGGGGAGATCGCGACAACGCTGGGGATCTCGACGGGCTCGGTGAAGTCGCATTCGCATCGCGGCATCGCGGCCTTGACCGCGGCTTTGAAGGAGATCACGTGAACGACGACGAACTGCGTTCGATTCTGAAGTCCGAAGCCGATCGCGTTGAGCCGGGTGAGCACTCGTGGTCTCGGCTGGCGTCGCGTCTGGAACGCTCCGCGGAACGCTCTGCGCCCCGCTCATTTGCGCTGGGCGCCGTCGCCATCGCTGTGGTTGTCGCGCTGGTCGCGGTGGTGCTACCGGTCGGTCGCGAACGGCAGCGTCGGCAGGTGGCGGCAGGTTCGCGCTCCGCGCCCGCTCGAATCCTGGCAGTGAACGCTGACGGGTGGCTGGTGTTGCTCGACGCTCGTTATGGACGGGAACTCCGTCGCTACCTCGCGAACCCCGCGCCCGGAACTCCGATCGCCGTGTCGCCCGACGCCAAAGACTTCTACTTCGCGAGCGGCGATGACGACGCAGGGTGTCGCGGAGAGTCGATTGAGCGACGGCCGATCGACCCGGGCCCAGGGAGCGCGACCCTTGCCACCGGTGCAATCGAACCCACGATCAGCCCCGACGGTCGCTACCTCGCGTTCTACCGGTGCTTCGGCTCAGGCGCGACGGCAGTTCCGCGACAGGCGCAGGCGAGGGCGCTCGTGGTGCGTGATTTGACTACCGGAGTCGATGCGGTGTCGTTCCTGCCGCCGAACCCAGACGAGGGCTTCGGCCGCGCACTGGCGTTCGACGCCGACTCACGCCATCTCGTCTACGAGCTCGTTCAGGCGG
Organism: Acidimicrobiia bacterium; assembly: GCA_031430375.1. Lineage (GTDB taxonomy): Bacteria > Actinomycetota > Acidimicrobiia > IMCC26256 > JAENVU01 > JAENVU01. The sequence continues at coordinate 4,580 of JANPBJ010000222.1, read as the reverse complement.
GCAAGCCCGCGGGTGACGGTTCGGACCGCCTGTTCCGGTTCGATCCACTCGCAGGCGAGGAGCTGCCGGGCCAGGGGTTCGGACTCGCTCCCCGAGCGTTCCGCGGAACGCTCGGGGACTCGGGGAGTTACGTCGCGGTGAAGGGCAGAAACGTGCTGTCCATACGCTGCGCTCGGTGCCCCGACACTTCGGTGTTCGCCGCCGGCCGGCTCCTTCGAATGCCCCGAGCTCCGCATGTAATCGCGTCGGACCGGACCGGCGCCCACCTGCTGCTGGTGTCGGGCCGGACCCTCTACCGCTGGAGTGAAGGCGACAAGAGGCCGACCAAGATCCGCGACGGCATCGTCGCAGCCGCCTGGATCCCGGATGATGAAGTGCTGCCGGTTGCTCCGTCGCATTTGCTCGTCGCCCGGCTCTCGAAGACGCGAGCCCGACCCGGTGATCATCTGACGTTGGCGATCGATCATGCAAAGACGTCGCTGGGTGTCGTGGGCTTGTCTTGGTCGCCGGATCCGTTGTTGCTGGAGCATCGTCGGGCTGGTCGCTGGGTTGTGGCTCGTGACGTGCGGCAGAAGACATTTCAAACTCCAGCGGTCCGTCTGCCATTTCCACCGTCCGGCAGTGCGCCGCGGACAAAATTCACCGTGCCGCGGGTCAGGCCGGGCCGGTACCGAATCTGTTCCGAGGTGGCACTCCAGTCGCCGGAGTTCTCGGGGCGAGCGAAGGTGTGCGCGCCATTTACTGTCCTTCGGCGATGATGTACCCCGCCGAGGCGGCGGTGCTTCCACCCGAGCCGGCTTCAATGAACAGTTGAGTGGCGGAGGTGGCAGGAATCGAACCCACCGGACGGGGTTCGCCCGTCCCACTCGTGTTGAAGACGAGGGAGGCCACCAGACCTCGTTCACCTCCGTCCGCATCCTGCCACGGCGAGGGTCGGAGAGCGAGGCGCGGTGGTCGTACGGAGGCCTGGGTTGCGATCGCGGGATAGTCTCGGGTTTCACCCTCAGGCGGAAAGGGATCCCCCGATGAAGAAGTTGCTGCTCCTCCTCGTTGTGTTGGCACTCGGTGCTGCAGTCGCGTACAAAGTGCGTGGCGACGCCTGACCAACCGGCTCGAACAACAATCTGAAGCGAGCGGGTCCTCTGGGCCCGCTCGTCTTCGCGTTCGGTCTGCTCAGGGACCGGTGATCGCGTCCTGGTACCGATCGCTGAACAGGGCCGGTGATCCGCCCGTCGCCCAGAACACGACGGTCTGGTCTGCGCCGATTCGGCCGGCGCGAATAGCGGTGAACATGGCGGCAGCGGCCTTCCCCGAGTACACCGGGTCGAGCACGAGCCCTTCGGTGCGGGCGAACACCCGTAGCGCGTCGAGACACGGGCCGGACATTTCGCCGTACCCCCCGCCGATGTGATCGTGATCGACGATGACCGTCGCGTTCGGTGCTCCCCGCCCTAGGTATTCGGCAGCATCGCGTGCCAGCTCGGGAATGCGCGCGTCGAGGTCAGGACGGGTGCCGACATCGACCCCGAGGACGCGAGTCGTTGATGAGGCGCTGAGACCCGCGAGTAACCCGGCGTGCGTTCCGCCGGAGCCGTCGGCCACCACAATCCAATCGGGGTCGCGATCAAGTTGGCCCCGCAGTTCATCGATCGCGAGTGCATAGGCCGCCACGCCGAGAGCGGACGCGCCACCGATGGGGATCGCGTAAGGCCGGAGTCCCGCGGCGCGCAGCGAGGTGGCGAGCGCGGTGATCGCGGCCTCGACCTCGTAGTACTGATCCCCGCCGTCGAAGTGCAGGTGCGCGCCAAACACGTGGTCGAGCAGCAGGTTCCCCTCGTGGTTGGTGGTCGCATCACCGCCCAGGGCGAGGTGGCAGTCGAGCCCAATGACGCGTGCCGCCGCGGCGGTGAGGCGAGCGTGGTTGCTCTGCGGGCCGCCGCCGGTCACAAGGCAGTCGGCGCCCTCATCGATCGCAGCCTGCGCGAGCAGCGCGAGTTTGCGGGCCTTGTTGCCGCCGAGCGCGAGTCCGGTGAGGTCGTCGCGCTTCACGAGTAGCTCGCCGGTCATGCCGAGTGCGCCGGCCAGGCGGTTCATCGAATGAACCGGCGTTGGTAGGTGCGCAACGCCGGGATGACCAGCCGTCGACTGATTGCTCACGGGTCGTGTCTCAAGCAGACGCGCGGGCTGCGTGCTTCCGAACCCACATGTAGGTGGCCACCGCCGCGCCACCTAACGCGACCACGGTTCCGACGGCGATCGTGGGCCCCTTCGGGGGAACCGGAACGCGGTCGCGCAACCGAACCGGTCGGGCGAACTTGCGGACTTCCCAGCCGCGTTCCTTCGCTTCGCGCTCAAGGTCCCTGTCCGGGTTCACCGCGACTGGATTGCCGACGGCTTCGAGCATTGGAACGTCGGTGATGGAGTCCGAGTACGCGTACGACTCGGCGAGATCAGTGCCGTTCTCGATGGCATACGCGTGAATGGCCTCAGCCTTGTGTGGACCGTAGGCGTAGAACTCGAGTTCTCCGGTGTACGCGCCGGCGTCGTCGATCTTGGCTCGGGTGGCGATCACATCGTCCACGTGGAGAAAGGCACCGATCGGCTTCACCACTTCCTCCGGCGATGAGGACACGATCACCACATGACGACCGGCGCGGTGATGCTCCTCGAAGAGTTCGAGCGCTTCGGCGAACACGATGGGCGAGATCATCTCGTCGAGGGTCTCGGCCACAATCGACGCGACGTGGGCCTGCTCCCAGCCTCGGGTGAGCGCCAACATCGCGGCGCGTACCTCTTCCATCTTCGATTCGTCGGCGCCCACCAGCATGTAGACGATCTGCGCGTACATGCTCTTGACGATTGTGCGCTTCGACAGCAGTCCCTCCCGGTAGAAGGGCTTGCCGAACGCGAGCACGGAACTCTTGGCGATGATCGTCTTGTCGAGATCGAAGAACGCAGCACCGGCCATCACTTCGAGACTACGGCGTGATTCGACGGTCGCACTCTCGATAGTCCGAAAAATACCCCTTGACAGGATGTGTCCGGTACGCAAGGATGACGTCCTTCCCCTCACCCCTTCCCCGGGTCTTCTCTGTTTCTGCGCGCCTTGGGTGCGCCACCCGGTAGGGAGGAAAGTTGTCACTTCTCGCGTTTTGGTCACCAAAAGGTGGCTCAGGAACTTCAGTCACCGCTGCCGCGTGTGCAGTGCACGCTGCCCACACGATCGGCCCCGTCCGCCTCGTTGATCTGCGTGGCGATCAACCAGCAGTGCTCGGTCTGGGCGCCGATCCCGAGACCGGCGTGGCCGACTGGCTCGCGGTTGGCCCCACCGCGCCGACGGATGCGCTCGATCGACTCGGCATCGAGGTTGCACCCTCGCTGTCACTGCTCCCGAAGGGTCGGGCGGGGAGTGTGCTCGAACCCGCGATTGCCGCCGAGGCAGGAGCGGCGTTGGCCGTTGCCCTGCGCGACGGTCCACTCACGATCGTGGACGTTGGTGTTCCGGACACTGCGGTCGCGCGTGCGATCCTCGAGGTGAGCGATGTGTCCCTGCTGGTGATTCGGGAGTGCTACCTCGCGTTGCGGCGCGCGTCGCAGTGCGCGGCGGTTGCCCGCAGCTTCGGCATTGTGGTCCTGCAAGAACCCGGTCGATCACTCGGCCCGGCCGACGTGGGTCAGGTTCTCGGTCGGCCGCTGGTGGCGCGGATCCCCACGCGCGCGGCCATTGCGCGAGCCGTCGACGCCGGGGTATTGACGAACCGCCTCCCCGAGCCACTTTCACGAGCCGCGGCGCAAATCTTCCGCGAGCTCGGCATCGTCCGAAGAGGCCTCGCGGCATGAGCGGAGCGATGCGGGCACGCGTTGGTTGCCGTGGAACGAGCGCAGTGGGGCCCGCCCGGCCCGCGCCGCAGGCGCAGGAGGGCACGAGATGAGCGGAGCGATGCGGCTTGACGATCAGTCGTTGCGTTCGGCGGTGCATCGGCGACTGCTGGCTGCGGATGGCGCAGAGTCCTTGGTTGGTGCTGCACCGGAAGACCTCAAGGCTCGGATCGCTGGCCTACTGGCAGTCGAAGACCCGATGATCGCGATGGATCGCCGGGAACGGCTCGTGGCCGAAGTCATGGACGACGTGGTGGGTCTCGGGGCGCTCGAACCGCTGCTGCTCGACCCCACGGTGGACGAGATCATGGTGAACGGGCCGGGACGCTGCTTCGTGGAACGCGCTGGAGTGCTCGAAGCGGTGCCCTTGCATCTCGACTCCGCCGGGATCATGCGCCTCGTCGAACGAATCCTCGCGCCCCTCGCGCTGCGCCTCGATCGCGCATCACCGATGGTGGATGCCCGGTTGCCCGACGGTTCCCGTCTCCATGCTGTTATTCCGCCGCTCGCGATCGACGGACCGGTTCTGACCATCCGTCGCTTCGGCACCCGGCGGCTTGGATTGGATGCGTTCGGCGTGGATGCGGGATCAGCCGCAGCATTGGCCGAGATCGTGGAGAACGGCGCCAACATCGTGATCTCGGGTGGTACTGGATCAGGCAAGACCACGTTGCTCAATGCGCTGACGGGGTTCATCGGCG
>JANPBJ010000221.1:0-6240 GCA_031430375.1 Acidimicrobiia bacterium | reverse complement strand
CGGAAGTGCTGGAACGTCAGCCAGGGAAACAGCCCATCGAACGCCAGTGCATCCGGCCGCAGGTACTGCAAGAGAGTTGTGGGGGCCACGTTCAGCCCGAAATAGCTCCCGCCGTTCGCGTTCAAGACCCGACTCCCGCCGGGTTGTAGGCCGACAAGCACTTGCTTGGACCATGGCACGCTGATCAAGGATCCGAATCGGGCCCAGTTCACGTACATATAGACAACGGATGGGAACACGAATGCCGCGGCCGTCGCGATCAGCCATGTTCGCTCGCGATCGGTTGATTCTCGCCGCGGACTCCCGCGCGCGCGACGTCCCTCGACTCGGTGGCGGAGTACCTGGACGAACTGGCCTGCGCACACCAGTCCGAGCGCGACCACTGGGCCCATCCCAACTGCACCACGGGAGGTGAACGCGAGCATTGCCGCGACCGACGCGGCGATCAGTGGCCGGGCCGATGGTGCGCTGGTGAAGGTCAGCAGACGTTCGAATGCGACGATCGACCAAGCGACGCCCCAAAGGATCGCCTCGTGGTACACCCACGCACGGCTGCCCAGGAAGAACGCCGTACTGCCGACGCCCACCACGATGGGAACGAATGCCGTCAGCACGGCCTCGGCTCCGCCGAGGGGGGCCCCGGGACGCAGGACCGAGCGGATGCGCCAGTTGAGCGCGGCGACCCCAGCAAGCAAGACCACAAACGCGAGCAGGAGCGATGACTGGGTGAGCCGGCCGTAGAGGGATGGCGCGAACTCGATGATCGGCATGCGCAGAACACTCGGCCAGGCGCCAAAGTATGTGTAGGTCTCCCCGCCGATACGGAAGCCTTCGAGAAACAGCTCGGAGGGAGCCACGTTCCAGTGTCCGTGGAGCAGGGCCCGGGCCTGCGCGTCATTGAAATTGCCGTACGGCGTCCGGACGAGCAGATCGGTTCGGCCCTGCGCGACGAGCCAGGCGAACGCGGCAAAGGACACCAGCGATCCCAGCGCGCTGCTGAGGACGAAGCGGCGGGGTGGCGTCGTCACTCGGCCCTCACGCGCATTCGACGACTCTACGTGTCGCTCGTCGTGCGGCTGGTCCGCGGGATTGGGTCGAGCGTTCAGCTGCGGAGCACGGACCCGGGCTTGTCCGCAAGGCCCTCCTCGTGCGGTACGCCATCGATGCGGATCGGAACACCGTTGACGACGGTGTGGTTCATCCCCGTGGGCTGATCGGCGGTGAGGCGTTCACCGTTCGCGGGAAAGTCGCGAACCCGACGCAGCGGGCCCGGCGCGACGGTCGCCGCATCAAAGACGGTGATGTCGGCCGCCATACCGACCTTGAGCTGCCCGCGTCCTGCGGATCCGTCGGCGCCGAGAGTGTCGAGGCCGTAGACCTCGGCCGGCTCGGCCGTAAGTTTGTGAATCGCCCGCTCCAGCGTGATGACCTCCTTATCTCTGACCCAGGTGCCGAGCAGATCCGTGGGCATGCACGCGTCGCAGAGCTGACTGACGTGCGCGCCGGAGTCGGCGAGGCCGAGGAGACAACCCTCCTGCTGGAGGAGCCACGCGATCGCGTCGGGATCGTTGTTGGCCAGAACACTGCGAAACCGCGTGTCGAGGTTCTCCTCCATTGCCAAGTCGATCATGAGGTCGAGGGGAGTGCAGCCACGGTCGTGTGCGAGTTCGGCGACTCGACGGCCGACGAGCTCGGGGTGCACTGTGCACTCGGCGACCTCCAGCGCCGCCCAGTTCGGTCGGAGCAGGGTCTTGGTCTCGAGATCCTCGAGCGCATTCCGGCGCCAATCGTTGTCTCGATACGCGGCGAGGCGCTCCTCGCTCGTAGCCCCCATCAGCGATGCGAACGCTGGAGCCATGTTGAACGTGAACGGTTCCCGGAGGTTCATCTGGAACGCAAGGGGACGCACGGAGATCTGCGGCCACACCTCGCCTCCGTTCTCCCGCGCCGCGTTGTTATCCGCGATGATCCCTTCGTGCCACGGAAAGCCCTTCACCGTGAGCAAGGCGGTCCAGGTGAGCGGACGACCGATGCGTGCCTGCAACCCATAGACGTCAGCGTGTTTGATCTTCTCGCCCGGGAGCAGTGCCGCAACGCCTTTGTTGAGGTCGCGTAGCGGTTGGAGCAGTGCTTCGACCTCGGCGAGATCGGCGCGGCGGCTGGGGACGGGTCGGCCGCCGTCGCCGTTGTGCGTTCCCGATGAGCTCGTGGCGAATCCCATGGCGCCGGCTTCCATGGCAGTGTGAACGATCGACTGCATCTCGGCGATCTCGTCCGAGGTGGGGTCTCGGTCGTACCCCGCCTCACCCATCACATAGAGCCGCAGTGCGGTGTGACCGATGTACGCGCCATAGTTGAGCGCGGTGCCGTGACGCTCCACGGAATCGAGATATTCGGGGAACGTCTCGAAGTCCCAGGGGATCCCGGCTGCAAGGGTGTCGAGGTTCATGTCCTCCACGTGTTGGAGGGTACGCGCCAGCAGATCGCGATATTGAGGTTGGCAGGGCGCGATCGAGAAGCCGCAGTTGCCGGCGATGACGCTGGTGACGCCATGGAAACTCGACGGCGTGAGGGCGGGGTCCCAAAACACCTGCGCGTCATAGTGCGAGTGGATATCGATGAAGCCAGGCGAGACGATGTGGTCGGCGGCGTCCAGGACGAGATCACCGGTGAGCTTCGATCCGATCTCGGTGATGACACCGTCGTTGACCGCGATATCGCCAGCAAAGCCGGGCGCGCCGGTGCCGTCCACGATGGTCCCGCCCCGGATTACGAGATCTGGCGTCATGAGATCGTCCCCTCATCGTGTGTCGGGTCCGACGTTACCGCTGGTCAACCGGCTGCGAGTCCAGGGGGAGGGGGTATATGGAGGTACACTGGTCAGCTCCCCTCTCGGAAAGTTCTGTATGTCCGCGCGCGCCTCCCGCGACGATCTGCGCAATGTTGCAATCATCGCTCACGTTGACCACGGCAAGACCACACTCGTGGACGCCATGCTCTGGCAGACCGGAGCGTTTCGTGCCAACCAGGACGTGAACGAGCGCGTCATGGACTCGAACGACCTCGAGCGCGAGAAGGGCATCACGATTCTCGCCAAGAACGCCGCGGTGCGGTACGGCGGCGTGAAGGTCAACATCATCGACACGCCGGGCCACGCCGACTTCGGTGGCGAGGTCGAGCGTGGTCTCACCATGGTCGATGGTGTTCTGCTCTTGGTCGACGCCAGCGAAGGTCCGCTTCCCCAGACTCGCTTTGTCTTGCGGAAGGCGTTGCTCTCCAACCTCCCGGTCATCCTGGTGATCAACAAGGTGGACCGGCCCGATGCGCGTATCGCCGAGGTGGTCGACGAGGTCTACGAGCTGTTCCTCGACCTCGACGCGAACGAAGAGCAGATCGACTTCCCGATCGTCTACACGAATGCCCGAGCGGGTTGGGCGAGTATGGATGTGGAGGTCGAAGGCAGCGATCTCAAGCCGCTCTTCGAGCTCTTGCTCGACCGCATCCCCGCGCCGCAGTTCACGCCCGGCGCACCGCTGCAAGCGCTCGTGACCAACTTGGACGCGTCGCCCTACGTCGGTCGACTCGCGTTGTGTCGGATACACGAAGGCACCATTGCAAAAGGTCAGACAGTCGCATGGTGCCGTGTGGACGGGACAACAGAACGGGTGCGCATCACCGAGTTGTACGTGACCGAGTCACTCGATCGCCTCGATGCCTCCGACGCCGGCCCCGGAGAGATCGTGGCGATCGCCGGCCTCCCCGACGTGACGATCGGCGAGACCCTCGCCGATGTGGAGAATCCGGTTGCGCTGCCGATCATGGCCATAGATGAGCCCAGCCTGTCGATGACGATTGGGATCAACACCTCGCCGGTCTCGGGCCAGGACGGCACGAAGCTCACGGCGCGGCTGCTGAAGAACCGGCTCGAAGCCGAGCTCGTGGGCAACGTTGCGCTGCGGGTGCTCCCCACGGAGCGCCCCGATGCATGGGAGGTTCAAGGTCGCGGCGAGCTCCAACTCGCGATTCTCGTGGAGACCATGCGCCGCGAGGGGTTCGAGCTCACCGTTGGCAAGCCACAAGTGGTGACCCGTGAGGTGGATGGCAAGGTCCACGAACCCATTGAGCACGCGTCGATCGATGTGCCAGAGGAGTTCCTCGGTGCGGTCACCCAACTGCTTGCCGTCCGCAAGGGACGCATGGAAGAAATGGTGAACCACGGAACGGGTTGGGTACGCCTGGAATACATCGTCCCGGCCCGTGGCCTGGTGGGATTCCGCACCGAGTTCATGACCGAGACCAGAGGTACCGGGATTCTCCACCACGTCTTCGAGGGCTATGCGCCCTGGTTCGGTGAGTTGCGGAGTCGCCCGAGTGGCTCGATGGTTGCGGATCGTCGCGGTCCAACCACGGCGTACTCACTCTTCAGCCTTCAAGAGCGAGGCGAACTCCTCGTAGGACCGGGAGTCGACGTGTATGAGGGAATGATCGTGGGCGAGTCGTCTCGTTCCGATGAGATGGATGTGAACCCCACCCGTGAGAAGAAGCTCACCAACATGCGCGCGTCGGGGTCGGACGACACCGTGCGGCTCACACCGCCGCGGCCCATGTCACTGGAGCAGGCCCTCGAGTTCGTCGCCGATGACGAATGTGTCGAGGTGACCCCGGGGGCGGTTCGTCTGCGCAAGGTGATCCTCGACGCTTCCCAACGCGGTCGTATGCGCAACTCGAAGAAGCCTCCCCGCGCGACCTGAGTCCTCTCGTATGACGACCGAGTGTCTGCTCTCCAGTGAGCGACTCTTCGTGCGCGGGTTCACGCTCGACGACCTCGACGCGTTTCATGCCTATCGCAACGACGTCGATGTGGCGCGCTGGCAGGGATGGAGTGTCCCGTACTCCTATGCGGATGCCACCGCCTTGGTGACGGAGATGGCCACCGTGAACCTGTTCCGGCGCGGTGAATGGACCCAGCTCGCGGTTGAGCACCTTGAACGGTCCGGGCTGATCGGCGATGTCGGTGTGCGCATGGAAGCCCGCGAGCCCACTGCCGAGCTCGGGGTGACATTCTCTACTGCTGCGCAGGGTTTCGGCTATGCGACCGAAGCGCTGGAGATTGTGATCGCCCATCTCTTCCAGTCGCTCAACCTCGCTCGTGTGATCGCGATCGCCCATATCGACAATGAGCGGGTGCACCGGTTGTTGGGACGCGCCGCACTGGCGGTCGTGGCACGTGACGGTGACGAGGTCGTCTTCTCGCGTCGCAATCCCGCCTTCTGACCCGCTGGTTCAACGTGGCCAGTTCGGGAGAATGACCGCGGTCTGTCATCCTGGGCGCATGCAAACGGGATCATCGGTACGCCTCCATCGTCGCAAGATGTTCCTTGGTCAGGCACCGTGGACCATTCTCACGCCCCGACCGTCCAGCGGGGTCCGGCTGGCAACGGCCTCGTCGAGCGCGGGTATCAATCTGCGTGCCGATCTCGCCAGCCTGGAGGCCCTCTCGCACCTGCTGTGGGCTTCGGCATTCCAAGACGGCGCCCGCACCGCGATTCTGTTCGATCTCCCGTTCCTGATCCCCAACGGCGCCGAGCCCTCGGCGCCGGTCGTACTGGTGAACTCCATCTTGGGTAATCCGTCGGCACAGATGCTGGCCGAGCTCAAGGCCCAACTCCCGCTGTCGACGGCGTCGGAAGGAACGGTCCGGTTGCGCACTGCCGGTCTCGACCGAGCGCTCGCGGACCCGAAGACCTTCGAGGCGAAGGCGCGAGCCGACGACGATGCGTTGCCGTGGGACGCGAAGCAGTGGCGCGAATGGATGGGCAAGGAGAGCGGTGTGGTGATGTTCGCGGCACCGGCCCCTGTGCTGCGGGCCTATGCGCTCGCCGCGGCTGAGCTTGGTTCGTTCTCATGGGAGAGCTTGGACTCCACCGAGGCCTTGGTGGTTGACGAGGACCTCCAGGTCTTCGATCAGACGATCGTCAAACGTGCCGCGGCGCTTCGAGCAAGGCGTGAGTCCCTGTTCCCCGGTCGGAAGCAGGCCGACCTCCTGGGTCCTGAGCGCGCACAACTCTGGGGACTCACCACTCGGGCAGGGTCCAGCACCTTTGGTGTCCGAACAACGACCTGAAGAGAACCGACTTTGGCGCCCATTTCAAGCCTCCGGGCCGGAAAAGTGCGCCCAAGTCGTGTGGGGGAAGAGAACGGAACGAGGGGTGGTAGGAGGCCCGGGGTCGTGGGGCCGGG
>JANPBJ010000220.1:0-18122 GCA_031430375.1 Acidimicrobiia bacterium | reverse complement strand
GGAAGTTACTGGCCCACGGCGACGTTCACGGGGACACCGCAACTCACGCCGGTCTTCCCCGCTGAACATCCAACCGTCCGGGTGAGCCAGCGACTTGACTATTGAAGTGTCTTGGCTCCCGGTATTCCTTGCGTTAGTTGCGGCGGCCATCTTTGCAGTGGGTGCGGTCGCCCAGCAGCAAGAAGCCTCCAGCCTCGGCGAGACCGGCGCGGGGTTCATCCGCGGCCTGCTGCGGAGTCCGCGTTGGTGGGCGGCCACGATCGGCGACGCAATGGGCTACCTCCTGCAAGCGACTGCACTCGCAGTCGGTTCGATCCTGGTAGTTCAACCACTCCTTATCGCGTCCCTCGTCTTCTCCCTTCCCCTCGCGGCGCGCTGGAACGCCCGCCCAATCAGTCGCGGTGCCATGGCCTGGGCCGGTGCAATCGCCGTTGCGCTCGCCACCTTCTTGGTGGTGGGTGATCCGGGCGGCGGAGTAGACATCGCGGACTTCAAGCATTGGGTCCCGTCCATCATCGGCTGCTCCACGCTCACCGCCGGCGGTTTCGCGCTTGCCCTCAGCGGCCGAGTTCGCCTCCGCGCCATCGGACTCGCGGTGGTCGCCGGCACGATGTTCGGATTTGCCTCCGCGCTGACAAAGTCGATGATGCATCTCCTGGGTTCGGGTGTCGGTAACGCCCTGACCTCGTGGGAGGTTTACGCCGTCGTGGCCACCGGTGGGATCGGATTGGTGTGCCAACAGCTTGCGTTCCAAGCCGGCTCACTCGAGATTTCGTTCCCCGCGGCGGTCGTGCTCGACCCAGTGGTGAGCGTGGCCGTGGGTCTCGCCGCGCTCGACGAGCGAGTACATGCTTCTGGTGTCGAGTGGGTGTTCATCGGTGGGAGCGCGATCGTCATGATCATCGGAACCATCAAACTCGCACGCGTCGGCGCTCCCACGCTGCCCACACAAACGGAGGCAGACAGAGCACAACCGTCGCCGCGGCCAGCAGGCTGACGTACGCCACCGGGCTCCCCGTCTTGAGCTGATCCGGAGGGATGAAGCCCAACAGGAGCGACCCGGTGCACGCGAGGATGCCGACGATCCCCACACACCACATGCCGATCCGACCGCCGGGAACTCGATACGGCCGAGCCCGGTCCGGTTGACTGAACCGCAACCGGATGAAGGCGGCGAACACCAAGGCATACATCACGGCGACAATCTGCGCGGTCACCGCCGAGAGCATCCAGTAACTCGTCGAAGCGTCTGGGACGAACAGAAACAGCAGGGCGAAGATCGTGCCCCCAACCCCTTGCGCGATCAGCAGTCCCACGGGCACACCGCGCGCGTTCAGCCGGCCGAACGAGGCCGGAGCGTGACCATCGTGGGACACGGCAGCCATCCCTTTGGCCGGACCCAGGATCCACGGACTGAGGTGGGCGAGTCCGCCGAGACCCACGAGCAACGCAAGGGGGCGAAGTAACCACGAGATCCCGAGCCGATCGAGCGCGCGTTGGAACAGTTCCATCGTTCCTGACACGAGGCTCAACTCATGGGCGGGCACGATGAACGCGAGGAATAGCGAACCCAGCACCGAGAACACCACGATCACGATCACCGACAGTGCGATCGAGCGGGGCACGGTCCTTCCCGGATCAACGGTCTCACTCGCATGGAACCCCGCCATTTCCATGCCCGTGAAGAGCAGGATGATCCCACCGAGGAACGCCAGGTTTCCGAACGAAATATCGGGGACCAGCGCCTGACCCGAGAATGGAATCTCTGACCCCTCGCCGGAGACGAGCCATGCGATTCCGAGCCCAACCACGAGTATTGCCGGCACGATCGATCCGACCACGGTCCCGATGCCACCAAACCACGTGGAAGCGGCCGCGCCGCGCAGGTTGATCAGCGTGGCCGCCCAAAACATCACGAGCATCACGGTGACGAGATACAGCTTGTTGGTGGCGAGGTCAGGATCAACCACATACGCGAGGGATGCAGCCATGAAGGACAGCACGGTCGGAAACCACGGGATGTTCTCGGCGTAGTCGCACCACACGGCCAGGAACCCGGTGCGGTGACCAAAGGCCTCGCGCACCCATGCGTACACGCCGCCCTCTTTCGGCCACGCGGTACCGAGCTCCGAGGCGACCATCGAGATCGGCACGAGGAAGACCAGAATCGCGAGCGCGAACAGCACCAGCATCGACCAGCCGTAGACCGCCATCACTGGGAGGTTTCGAGCGCTCACAATCGCGGCCACGTTGATCGCCATGAGCGCCAACACGCCAAGCGTGCGCCGGCCACCATTGCTGGCCCTGTCGGCACCGCCCGGCGCGGGAGCCGTGTTCCCAGCCCACGTTGTCATTGGGCACCGATCCGATCAAGAATCGGACCGAGCCGTCCCATGACGGCGTCATCGCGAGCGCCCACCACCTCGATGGTGAACTGCCCCCAGGTCCAGACCACACCGTCGGCATGCGGCCGTTGTTGAGACTCGAAGTTCCTCGCCGCCGCATCGCGATCGCCGCGATTCGCGAACCGGTCGACGATCAACGTGACCACTTCGTCGTGACAGTCGACGGCAACGAACAGGATTCGGGTCGACGTGGCCTGGTTCGCGAAACCGGCCGTGTTCGTGGAGGTCGAACACACCTCGAGTCGCCCCCGCTCGATGGCGGTCGTTAACTCACCGATCGTGTGGCGATCGAAGTCATCATGGCCCGGACCGCAGGCCACCACTCCGACGGCGGCGATCATCGTCAGGACGAACCCACGGCGTGGAGGTGTCCAACCCCGACGCGTGGGTCTGCGAATCACGCCACGTGTGCAGCGGGCGATGCCACCTGGTCGGGTGCGGGGACTCCGCCCACGGGCGTGGGGACAAACAGCGCTCGACCAAAGGGCAACACCAGGAAGCCCTCGGCGCCCGCGTACAGCGCGGCGACACGAGGGAGATCGGTAGCGTCGGCATAGACGATGCTCCGCGGCAGCCAGAGCGGATCGAACTTCTCGTTGAAGGTCCGGAGCGACTCGATCTGAAAATACGGGTTGGCCTTGCGTATTCCCCACGCGGCGACACGCTGCACCATGCCGTGCTGGATGTCGGGATCCAACAAGCGACCCCATGCGGCGAAGTTCATCGAGAGTCGGCGCACGCCCTGCTCGGCCAGCGCGGTTGCCGTCTTCACAATCAGGAACTCGGTGATGCCGTTCGGTGCATCAGGGTCGTGGCGCATGAGGTCCAAGGTGTACCCACGGTCGCGTCCGTAAGCAGGAACGATGCGCAGGAACCCGGTGGGAGCGCCCGCCTCGTCATAGGCAATACACAAAAGGAATTCGGGATTCTCCCCTTTGATGTCCTGGGAGAGCGACATCGTAAAACCGCGTTCCGGGTTCTTGCCCCGCCAACGTGCACTAATCGCGTTCAAGGCATCGACCGTGGACTTCGGTGCGCTCGACTCCGTCAGCATCTGGAACCGATGGGTCTTTCCCACCCGTCGGGTCGCCTGGTGAATGCTCTTTGCTCCGGCTCCTTGCTGAATGGCATCGCAGCGCAGGATCGCCTCATCGCCGAGATACACGTGCCGCAATCCTCTGGAAGAGTAGAGCGGCAGATCACCTTCGCGCGTCGCAAGGAACGCGGGCTTCCAGGCTCGTTCACGACAGAACGCCAGAAACTCATCCACCACGAGCGCAATCGATTCCGGCCGTCCGATCGGGTCGCCGGCACCGAGACCGTGGCCCGCCATGTAGGTGTAAGCGATCATCGCCTCCCCGTCGGATGCAAAGAAGAAGCTCTTGTCGCTGCGCAGCGCGAAGTAGGCGAGGGTGTCCCAACCGTAGTCGTGTACGAGGCGCGTCGCGAGATCCCACTCCTCCTGGCGGTGCGGGTCGCGTTGGACCAACGGACGAAAGATCACCACGACGAGTCCGACAAACCCGAAGATGCCGACGGCGAGCAGCGCCGCGGGATAGAAGTCGTGAAAGAACCGCGCCTGATAGGTGTACGGACCACTGACACCCACCAACCCGAGGGTCACGGTTTCGATCGCGCCACCGAGCGACACCGAGGGCGAGATCCGCGCCCGATCGAGGAACAGCGCCAGGATGCCGAAGCCGTAGACCACCAGGACGTACATCGGGAACAAGCGCGCGAGTCGCCACACTGACGGTGGATCCGACGGTGCGCGGAACCGGCCTCGATTGGCAACCAAGAGAACGAGGAGTATCGCGGAATACGCAGCGGCGATGACGTGTGGCCCTTTCACGACATGCACCACCGAGCTGATCGCCGCGACCGCGATTGCAAGTTGCCAGGCGCGGTGCTTGCCCGAGCGAAGTTGATCAGCCAAAAACAGAAGCCCAAATCCGACCAGCACGATCACGACCCGTCCCGTGACGCGCAGCTCGAACGGCACGAAACTGTCGCGGAGCGGTTCAATCTGGCGCTGAAACCACGGAACCAATGCCGCGGCCGAGAGCAGTCCCACAAACGCCACGAGCAGCGTGATCACGCGTACCAGAACCCGCGACTGGCTGGGCGGCGGTGCCGGCGCGGTCGTCAGTGCGGTCACGGTGGCCGCGAGCTCAGGTGGGCCGTCGCCCTTGGAGACGGCGTCAGTTTCACCCCCCGACCCCAGGCCGCCCATCCCCGGCTCCGGGCGCAATGTGGGGAAGAGAATCACCTCCCGGATTGATGACGTCCCGGTGATCAGCATCACCAGGCGGTCAACTCCAATACCAAGACCACCGGTGGGCGGCATGCCGTACTCGAGCGCGCGCACGTAGTCGAGATCGACGTCCCCAGCTTCCGGGTCACCCGCTCGTTTGTGAATCGCTTCGGCTTCGAACCGCTCCAGCTGATCGACCGGGTCGTTCAACTCGCTGTAGGCATTCGCGAGTTCGTGACGGTTCACGACCATCTCGAATCGCTCGGTGAGCGTGGGGTCGTCCCGGTGCGCACGCGCCAGTGGCGACACTTCTCGCGGGTGGTCGAGTACGAACGTCGGTTGCACCAACTTGTCTTCGACGTACTCGTCGTACACCTCGTTCGTGAGCTTCCCAGGGCCCCAACTGGCCTCGTACGCGATCCCCAGACCATCGAGCACGGCGCGCGCCGCGTCGAGCGGCATCGCCGGGTTGATGTCCACGCCCGCGTGTTCCTTGATCAACTCGACCATCGTGGCCCGCCGAAACGGTGGTGACAGGTCGATCGTCTCCTCGCCCACAGTCACTTGCAGGTCCGGAACGATCGCGCGCGCACTCTCCACCACGAGTCCTTCGACCAGGTCCATCATGTCGTGGTAGTCGCCGTACGCCTGGTACGCCTCGAGCATTGTGAACTCGGGGATGTGGGTGGTGTCGATCCCTTCGTTACGGAACACGCGCCCGATCTCGAAGACCCGGTCGAGGCCACCCACGATCAGGCGCTTGAGGTGCAGTTCCAGCGCGATGCGCAAGTACATGTCCTGGCCGAGCGCGTTGAAGTGCGTAATGAACGGTCGGGCCGTCGCGCCACCTTGGATTGATTGAAGCACCGGACCTTCCACCTCGCGGAACCCGCGTTCCATGAGGTGACGCCGCAACGCGGCAATGATTTCGATGCGGGCAACGGCGATCCGATGAGCGTCCTCATTGACGACAAGATCCACGTACCGCTGGCGGTAACGCGTATCGGTGTCGGTGAGGCCGTGCCACTTGTTGGGAAGCGGGCGTACGGCTTTGGCCAGCAGCTCGAAGGACTCCACGTTCACGGAGAGTTCGCCTCGCCGCGTGGTCATCACGGTGCCCGCGATGCCCACCCAGTCGCCTCGATCAAGATGATCGAACTCGTCGTGGCGCGCTTCGCCGATCACCTTCTGGCTGACGAACAGCTGAATCTGCCCGTCGCGGTCCTGCAGTGTCGCGAAGCTCAGCTTTCCTTGACGGCGAAGCAGCAGAACGCGGCCCGCAATACGGACGTTGGTTTCGGTGGCGGTCCCCGGTTCCAGGGCGCCGAACTCCGAGCGCAGTCCGCCGGCGGTCGAGGTGAAGTCGAACCGCACGGGGTAGGGCTCGGTCCCCGACTCTCGCATTGCTGCGATCTTGGCCAAGCGCAACTCCCGTTGATCTCGAACGTGCGCTTCGGAGTGCTCATCGATCTGGTCGTCGGGCTCTGCGCCCGACCCCTCGCGCCGGGACTGGCTTTCGGTGGTCGGTTCGGCGACCGCTGAGCTACTAGTTTCGCCGCTCGTTGCTGGCTCGCCGGTTGTATCGGCACGGCCATCGGCGTCGTTCGTTTCGGACATTCGTCGAGGCTACCGGCGCGCTGCATTGAATCATTGGACCATTCGCACTGCCCGATCGAACACGGAACGGAGGGCCTCATGGCCAGACTCGACGGCAAGGTTGCACTCATCACCGGTGCGGGAAACGGCATGGGCCAAGTGGCATCCGTACTGTTCGCGCAGGAGGGCGCTCGAATCGTCGTTGCCGACTTCAGCCCCGATGGAGGCGCGGAAACGGTTTCCGCGGTCGAGGCGGCCGGCGGTGAAGCCGCGTTCGTCAAGGTCGATGTCGCTCGTTCCGACCAGGTCGAGGCGATGATCGCCTTCACCATGGAACGGTTCGGCGCGCTGAATGTGCTGTACAACAACGCCGGTATCTTCCCGGCTGACGATGGCGGCACGACCGAGACTCCGGAACCCACCTGGGATCGGGTGATGGAAGTGAACCTGAAGGGGGTTTGGCTCGGCTGCAAGTACGGGATCCCCGCGATGTTGGAGTCCGGCGGAGGGTCGATCGTGAACGTGGCCAGCTTCGTGGCATTAATGGGCGCGGCAACCGCGCAGATTGCCTATACCGCATCGAAGGGCGGGGTGTTGGCAATGACGCGCGAGATCGCGGTTGAGTACGGTCGTCAGAACATTCGTGCCAACTCTTTGTGTCCGGGTCCCATTGGCACTCCGATGCTCGAACAACTCATGAGCGATCCGGCGCGCAAGGCTCGTCGGTTGGTACACATTCCGATGGGACGACTCGGCCAGGCCGAAGAGCTGGCCAAGGCGGCGCTCTTCCTCGCGTCGGATGACTCATCCTTCATGACCGGCGCGCAGTTGGTCGTGGACGGCGGGATCACCGCGGCCTACGTCACCCCCGAGTAGACGAACCGATTCGTATTGCTCGATTTGTGGCGGTCTGTGGTCGCCTCAACGAATCGCGTTGCTTCTCAACACTTGTACAACGAAATACATAGGTGTCAGGCCCTTGCTTTTCCCGAATCTTGTGTGAGGATCCCCGAAAGAACCCGAACATGAGGGAAGGGGAACCCGCGTGGACGAAGTCGCACCTATCACTCCGGATGCCGACCGCGATCGACTGCATGAACTCGGTTACGCCCAAGAGTTGAAGCGCGGCATGGGTTGGTTCTCCAACTTCGCCGTCAGCTTCACGATCATCTCGATTCTCACCGGCGGGATCACCACCTTCTACCTCCCGCTCCTCGCCGGTGGTCCGAAGGCTGCAACGTTCAGCTGGATCATCGTCGGAGCGTTCACGCTGCTGGTCGGACTCGCAATGGCAGAAATCTGCTCGGCGTATCCCACCGCGGGCGGCCTCTACTACTGGTCCGCGAAACTCGCGAAGCGGAACGCACCGGCATGGAGTTGGTTCACCGGCTGGTTCAACTTCGTCGGCCAGGTGGCCATCACCGCGAGCATCGACTTCGGACTCGCCACGACGATCAACTTCCTGATCACCTCGTATATGGCCGACACCAACCTGCTCACGGCCCGGTGGATCTTTTTCACCTACGGCGCAGTGCTCGTCCTCCACGGATTGATCAACACGTTCCGGGTCGGCCTCGTGGCGGTCTTCAACAACATCAGCGTCTGGTGGCACGTCGGAGGCGTCGCGGTGATCGTCGGCGCACTGGTGATCCTGCCCGATACACACCGAGACCTGGACTTCTTGTTCTCCTCCGGGAACAGTACGGGATGGGACTTTCCCTTCGTCGGGGTCTACATCTTCCTCATCGGCATGTTGATCGCGCAGTACACGATCACCGGGTTCGACGCCTCGGCCCACATGACCGAGGAAACCGTCGAAGCCAACGTCTCGAGCTCGAAAGCCATCGTGCGGGCGATCTACGTCTCCGCGATCGCCGGGCTGATCCTCAACGTCGCGATGCTGTTAGCCATACCACCCGGTCAGGCCGGCTACGAAGGCGTCGCATTCACGGTCCCCGCGCTCATGGCCGGGTTCCAACTCTTCATCAACGCGATCGGGCCCGCCGGGGGCAAGTTGCTGATCATCATCTCGATCGTCGCGCAGCTGTTCTGCGGGATGGCGTCGGTCACCGCCAACTCCCGAATGATCTACGCGTTCTCGAGGGATGGCGCGGTCCCCGGCCACCGGATCTGGCACCGCATCAACCCCCGGACCCGGACACCCACCAACTCGGTGTGGCTGGCCGTGGGACTCGCATTCCTGCTCGGCTTGCCGTCCCTCTATCAAAACGCCGGATACTCAGTGGCGTTCTTCGCCATCGTGTCGATTGGGACCGTGGGGCTCTACATCGCCTACATCATTCCGGTCTTCCTCCGGCTCCTGAGCAAGGACTTCGAGCCCGGCCCGTGGAATCTCGGGAAATGGAGCAAGCCGATCGGATGGATCGCCTTCGTCTGGGTGACGATCATCGCCATCGTCTTCTTCCTCCCGGCCTTCTACCCCTGGCTCCCCGGTAAGCGCATCGCCGGCAGTGACATCAACTACGGCCTCAACAACTTCAACTGGGCCGGTCCCGTGATGCTGTTGATCTTCTTGGTGATCGGCATCTGGTGGCTCGTCTCGGCCAAGAACTGGTTCCACGGTCCACAGATCCAGGGATCGCCCGAGGAACTGCTGGCCATCGAGCGCGAGCTCGCCGCCATCGAGAGCGGTGCGGATCCATCCGGCTTCGCCCGTCTGGAAGAGCGGCTCGACGAGGAACTCGAAGAACGGTTGCACCCTGACGCGTAGCGACCTCGACCCCATCGAGGCCGCGCGAGTCGCGGCAGTCATCGCACGTGTGCCCGGCTGGGATGGCCGGGCACACGTCGTTGACGCGCTGTCGGGTGGAATCACGAATCGCAACTACGCGATCGACGTGGCTGGCGAACGATTTGCGGTCCGACTGCCCGGACCGGATACCGAACTGTTGGAGATCGATCGGGAGTGCGAACACACCGCGGCAAGGCGGGCGGCCGAGCTCGGGATAGCCCCGCCTGTGCTCGGGATCTTCGACGGGTGCCTCGTCACGCAATTCGTGTCCGGCAGCGAGCTGACTGCCCACGATTTCGAGCAGCCGGCAACCTTGGACGACATCGCGACCATGCTGCGCTGCTTCCATGCGTCCCCCCCACTGCCGCACGACTTCGATGCCTTTGCGGTGCCGCGCTTGCATCGAAATGCGGCAGCATCTCGTGGAGTGTCCATCCCGGAGTCCTTCGCCACCGTCGACCGCATCGTCACCGAAATCGAAACCGCGTTTGTGGTCAACTCGGATCCGCGGTGTCCGTGTCACAACGATCTCTTACGTGCCAATTTTCTGCGCGACGGTGCCCACCTCTGGTTGTTGGACTGGGAGTATGCGGGCATGAACGACCGCTCCTTCGATCTCGGCAATCTCGCGGTCAACAACGGGCTGTCCGCCGCCGCCGAGGACCACCTCGTACGCACGTATTTCGGAACGGTCACGCCACGTCGACTCGCTCGCGTCCGGCTCATGAAGCTCGTGAGCGACGCTCGCGAGGCCATGTGGGCTGTGGTCCAACAGGGCATCAGCACCATCGACTTCGACTACCGCAGTTACGCCGAGGAGCATTTCGACCGACTCTTGGCCAACGCCGCTTCGCCGGATTACCCGACCTGGCTCGCAGCCGCCGCTGGCGAGGCGACGTGAGCGAGGCGTCGACTCCGAAGCACCGACGTCGCGGTCGCCGAGTGGGGCCCGACCGGCCCGGCCCGCAAGGGCCACGAGGGGAAGTGACGTGAAGGACTGCGCCCAGGTTGTGATCGTCGGCGCCGGCGTCGGCGGTGCGAGTATCGCGTGGCACCTCGCGCAAGCTGGCTGCACCGATGCCTTGGTGCTCGAACGCTCCGAGATCACCAGCGGCTCCACGTTCCACTCCGCGGGACTGGTGGGACAACTCCGCGGTTCGCTGCCGCTCACGCGCATGATGATGCACAGCGTCGACTTGTATCGCAAGCTCGAGGCGGAGAGCGTCGAGACCGGCCGCTCCCCCGGTTGGCGCGAAGTCGGATCCCTGCGAATTGCGTCGACGACGGCCCGCATGGAAGAGCTGACCCGTCAGCACGGGTGGGCCAAGACGTTCGGCCTCCCGATGGAGATGGTCAGCTCGGCCGAAGCCCACGACCTCTTTCCGTTGATGGACTCGACCGGCGTCCTCGGTGGGGTGTGGCTCCCCACCGACGGCTATCTCGATCCGAGCGGACTCACCTACGCGCTGATCGGCGGCGCCAAGTCGCTCGGGGTCACCGTCGAAACTGGCGTGCGCGTCACTGGCTTCGAGACCGTCGGTGGTCGGGTTCGTGCCGTGCTCACGGATCACGGTCGGGTCGAAGCGGAGACCGTTGTCCTCGCGTGCGGGATGTACACGCCCGATGTGGCGGCGCTCGCAGGCGTGCACGTTCCGATCGTGCCAATGGCGCATCAGTACGTGGTGACCGCACCGATCGACGGCGTCACCGCCGAGCTCCCGCAACTCCGCGACCCCGACAACCTCGTCTACTTCCGCCGCGAATCCGGCGGCCTCGTGCTCGGCGGATACGAACGCGATCCGGCGCCGTGGCGTGTGCACGGCATTCCGGCCGACTTCAACAACAAGCTCCTCCCCGAAGACTGGGACCGCTTCGCACCCCTCATGACCAAGGCCATCGCCCGCGTCCCGGCCGTCGACGATGCCGCGATCATTTCGCTCATCAACGGTCCCGAGGGTTTCACGCCCGACAACGAGTTCGTCCTCGGCGAGAGTTCCGTCCACGGCCTGTACGTGGCCGCCGGGTTCTGCGCCCACGGCATCGCGGGCGCAGGCGGAATAGGTCGCGTGATGGCCGAGTGGATCCTCGACGGCGAACCGAGCTTCGATACGTGGAAGATGGATATCCGGCGCTTCGGACCGCAGTACGCGAGCCGCGACCTTGCCGTGGCGCGATCGGTCGAGGTGTACTCCACCTACTACGACATCCATTATCCCAACGAGGAACGCCACGCCGGCAGGCCACTCCGTCGCTCCCCCGCGTACGACCGGCTCGCGGCACTCGGCTGCGAGTTCGGCGAGAAGGGCATGTGGGAACGGCCGAACTGGTTCGCGTCGCACGAGCCACTGGGATCGCCCGCGTTGCGACCCCATGGTTGGGCGGGTGAGCACTGGAGTCCGGCGATTGAGGTTGAAGCCCTCGCGTGTCGCGACTCGGTTGCGATATTCGACGAGACGAGCTTCTCCAAGATCGAAGTGCGCGGCGCGGGGGCGTCGGCGTTTCTACAACACGTCTGTGCGAACGACGTGGACCGCTCGGTCGGGTCGGTGATCTACACCCAGATGTGCAACGAGCGCGGTGGCATCGAATGCGACGTGACCGTGACCCGGCTGAGACTCGACCGATACCTCGTGGTCACCGGCACGGCCTTCGGCGCGCACGACTTGGGTTGGTTGCGCAAGCAACAAGATGCTCTCCCGCAAGGAGGCGACGTGGAGCTCGTCGACGTGACGGGTGGGTTCGCATGCTTCGGCGTGTGGGGGCCGCGCGCCCGGGCTCTTCTGGGTCCGCTGACGACTGCCTCGCTCGGGAACGACGCATTCCCGTACCTCACCGCCCAGTCAATAACCGTAGGGGCAGTTCCGACGCTCGCATTGCGGGTCACCTACGTCGGCGAGCTCGGATGGGAGTTGTACTGCCCGTCCGAATACGGCGCCGCGCTCTGGGATGCCCTGTGGGACGAGGGCACTGCACACGAAGTCCACGCGGGCGGGTACCGCGCGATCGATGCGCTCCGGTTGGAGAAGGGATACCGCGTATGGTCCTCCGACATCACACCCGAGGACAACCCGTACGAAGCAGGCCTTGGATTCGCAGTCGCACTCGATCACCCGACGCCGTTCCTCGGTCAGGACGCGCTGCGGGTGGCCAAGGCCTCGGGGGTGACCCGTCGACTGCGCTGTGTCCGGCCGCTCGACCCGCTCGCGGTGCCACTGGGATCCGAACCGGTGCGGATCGACGGCGAGATCGTGGGTCGAGTGACGAGCGGCGGCTATGGCTACCGCATTGGCGGCGCGCTGGCGTTCGCGTACGTCCCCACGGATAGGGCGGAGATCGGCCGAGCCGTCGAGATCGAAATGTTCGGGACCTGGCAAGCGGGCGAGATCGTTCGCTCCCCCGCCTGGGACCCTACGGGTGCCCGAATCCGTGTCTGAGCTCTACTCTCTCCCCTGCCCTGCTGTCGTGAGGAGCTATTGATGAGTGGCAACTTGACCCCCACCGCGCTGCGCGAGTTGATTGCCAGCGGAGAGATCGACACCGTGCTCGTGTGCTTCCCGGACCTCCAGGGTCGATTGATGGGCAAGCGGGTCATCGGCCACTACTTCGTCGAGCACATCCTCGATGGTGGCGGCGCGATCGAGGCTTGCAACTACCTCATCGCCCTCGACGTAGACATGACGCCGCTCCCCGGGTATGACTACGCGAACTGGGAGCAGGGGTACGGCGACTTCCGGTGCATCCCGGACATGGAAACGCTGCGTCGTATCCCTTGGCTCGAGGCCACCGCGCTCGTGCTCTGCGATCTCGTCGATGAACAAACGGGCGCGCCCGTGGAGGAATCACCCCGCCAGATCCTGCGCACCCAGATCGCGCGCGCCGCCGAGATGGGGTTCAACATCAAGATCGGAGCGGAACTCGAATTCTTTCTCTTCGAGAACACCTACCGCGACGCAGCTGCACGTCGCTACACCGATCTCACGCCCCACTCCGATGTGATTGAGGACTACCACATACTGCAAACGACGCGCGACGAGTACCTGATCCGTCAGATTCGCAATGGCATCCACGAGGCCGCAATCCCAGTCGAGTTCTCAAAAGGTGAAGCAGGCAAGGGTCAGCACGAGATCAACCTCGTGTATGCCGATGCCCTGGAGATGGCCGACCGCCTGGCGATCTACAAGAACGGGGCCAAAGAAATCGCCTCCCTCAATGGCCGATCGCTGACGTTCATGGCGAAATACTCGATGGACGAAGTCGGTTCGTCGTGTCACCTGCACTCGAGCGTGTGGGACGCGAAGTCCGGCGACAACCTGATGTGGGACGACGTCGCTACCCACCACCTTTCTCCCGTCTTCCGTGGGTGGCTCGGCGGGATTGTCTCGACCGGCCGCGAACTCTCCTGGATGTTCGCCCACTACGTGAACTCCTACAAGCGTTACCAGCCGGACTCCTGGGCACCGACTGCGCTCGCGTGGGGCCAGGACAACCGCACGTGTGGGTACCGCCTCGTGGGACACGGACCTGCGTACCGAGTGGAGTCGCGGATACCCGGAGCCGATGTCAACCCCTACCTCGCCTTCGCGGGCCTGATCGCTGCGGGACTGCACGGTGTGCAGAACAACATCGAACCGCCCGAACCGTTCGTGGGCAACGCGTACGACGCGCCCGAACTTCACCACGTGCCGTCCACCTTGGTGGAAGCAATCGAAGCCTTCGAACTGAGCGACGTCGCGAAAACGGCGTTCGGTCCTGCGGTGCACCACCACCTGCTGAATACGGCGAAGCAAGAGTGGGCCACGTTCAACCGAGTCGTCACGGACTGGGAGCGTCAACGCAACTTCGAACAGATCTGATGGCCGATGTATCGATGACACCATTGATCGCGCTGCCCGCGTACCCCATGGCCGAGGGCCGCGTGGACGGGTGGGCCGACCCCGCATTCGCGATTCAGGCGATGTACGTGGAGTCATTGCAACGAGCCGGCGCGCAAGAAGCTGTGCTCGGCCCCCGCCATCTCGATCACGAAGCAGCGATCGCGATGTTGTCTCGCTTCGACGGCTTGCTGCTGCCGGGCGGTGGCGACCTCGACCCGTCGCGCTACGGACAAGCGGCCGCACCGCAGACGTACGGCGTGATCGCGTTGCGTGACGATTTCGAGTCCGCATTGTGCTCCGCAGCACTCGAGCTTGGGATGCCGCTGCTCGCAATCTGTCGCGGAACCCAGCTGTTGAATGTTGCACTCGGCGGGACCCTTTCCCAACACATTGCGGACGACTTCCCCGGCCACGGCAAGCCGGGAGTCGAGGGCGGGCAGAATGTGCACCCGGTCTCGCTGGTCCCTGAGTCTCGAGTTGCGCTCGCTATGGGAGCGACGAACGCGGCGTGCTCGTGCCACCACCATCAAGCCGTCGACACGCTCGGCGCCGGTCTCGTGGTGACCGCACGGAGTACCGACGCGACGATCGAAGCAGTAGAACTGGCTGGACCGACGTGGGTTGCCGGCGTCCAGTGGCATCCCGAGGACACCGCCGCGGCCGACCCGGCCCAGCAAGGCCTGTTCGACACCTTTGTGAGCAACGCCCGCCGCTAACCATCCAGCGCTCTCCGCCTCGGACCGATAGCGACTATCAGGTGCCCCTCAAGTCCCGCGGTCTGATCCCGATACCTCAACGACATCCACCACTCGAGGGAAGCGTCGCATCACATGAGCAACGAAACTGCGCCCAGGGGATACCGACTCATCGCACGGGCGGCCATCGCCGTGCTCGCCCTCGTGGTGGTCGCCGGCTGCTCCTCCGACGACAAGAAGACCGACGCATCCTCGAAGACGTCGCCGGCCGTCGAATCGTCAACGTCCTCATCCTCCCAAACGTCCCCTTCCACGCCATCGGCCGCGCCGTGCACCCTGGACGCCGCGACCGCCGCGTTGAGCTCCGTCTCCGCGACCGCGGCGACCATCGTCTGTCGCGACGGATGGGCGGCGGGCGCCGCCGCCAACCCGGACTACGACCTCGCCTACCTGCTCCGTGACGTCGACGGCACATGGACCAACGAGGGAACAGACTCGGCCGCCATTGGCGAAGCGTGTGCGGCGGGCAACCCGCTCGGCATCGCTCAAGTGGTGCTCGACACGTCTCCCTGCAAGGTCAGCTGAGCTGTCGTCACCACCGGTTCAGCGAGGCCGGGTTGCCGCGAAGACGGCCCAGCCTGACACGGGAGTCGACGCCGTCGCCGCGGTGTAGGACGGTTGCACCTTCACGCTGAATCCGACGCTCTCGAGTGCCGAAACCACATCGGGTACGCCGTAGAGCACGAGTTCGTGATGCTCATCCACTCGGCGGTAGCGACCATCCGGCTCGCGTACGAGGATCGCAATGCGGCGACGAAGCGACGACCCGTCCTCGGTCGCGTGCATCCCGAGCAGCCAGGATTCATGCTCGTGGAACACGTGCCGCGGGTTTGCCCCGAGGTTGCGTCCCGGCGTTGCGATGTCCAGAAGGAACACGCCTCCGGGTTCGAGGGAGTCGAATACTCGGACGGCGAGCGAGCGGACCGCATCGAGACCGGCCCGCGAATCAGTTGCGTAGTTGAGCACCTCGCCGGTCGCGGTCACGCCGGCCGAGGGCTCCAGGATGGCGTCGTGCACCGAGCCGACGGTGAACGAACCGCCCGGCGCATTCGCGCGAGCCAGCTCGATCATGGCGGACGAGATATCCACCCCCATCACTTCGTACCCCGCGGCGACCAACGCGGCCGCAAGAATCCCAGAGCCGCATCCCAGATCCGTGACGCGGCCTTCCATGAGTCCAACAGCATGCATGCGCTCGATCAGGAGACGCGCCGCGTCGGCTGCGAGATCACCAAAGCGGGTGTGATGGATCAGCGCCTGGTCCGCCCCGTAATACAGCACTAGATCGCGTGAGGGCGGAGCAACGCGTCGATACCGCCGTCGACGAACAGGATCGAGCCGTGGACGTACGAGGCGGCGGGTGAGAGCAGAAACTCGATGACGGCGGCGACCTCGTCGGGGGAGCCGACGGCGCCAGTGGGGATCGGCAGGGACTCGATCAGCGGACCGAAGACGGGGTCGTCGAGCCCTTGCTGGAGTAGCGGCGATTGAAACGGTCCCGGCGCCACCGCGTTGATGCGCACCGCCCGGCTCCCCCATTCCGTCACTCGCTGCCGCACGGCACGCGCGATCGCCACCTTGCTCGACGCGTACACCGAGTTCCCGGCGAGATCGGTTGCCATCATGCGGGCACGAGGTTCGTCGTCGTCAAGGAACGCGGCCACCAGGTCAGCGTTCACCGTGGGGTCGATCGTGGTGGAGTTCGACGAGATGGCAACCGTGGCGCTCCCGGTCACCAATGCATCGGAACACCCGTCGATGAACGCCATCGCGCCGAAATAGTTCACCGATGCGATGAGTGCGTGGTCCGAGACTTGCGGTCCCAGGCCCGCGCACGGGACGAGGCCATCGAGCGGGCCGTTGACCAGATCGAGCGCCGCCGCCAACGCTTCGGACCTACCCGAGACCGTTCCAAGATCCGCGTTCACATCAGCGTTCTTGAGATCGACCGTGACCACACGATCCCCGCCGGCAACCAGGCGAGCCGTCACCGCCGCGCCGAGGCCGGAGGCGGAGCCCGTCACGAGATAGGTCCGCATCACTTCCCCTCGTTCATTTCGTCGCAGTCATGTCGCTTCGACTCTCGTGACGATCACAGAACGAACAGGCGAGTGCGGGCATCTGGTCACTTCGTCGCAGTCGGCGCTACGAGGCCGCCGCACGCGTGGGTGATCGGGAGTGGTGTGGCCGACAACAGAAACTCGTACACACCATCGGCCGCACAGTCGGAAGCGAGATCCTCGAGATCCCACTGCTGGCCCTGGGGCATGCCGACGTCGCGTAGCTCGATCATGTGCGTCGGGAAGAGGTACTGGTTCTCGCCCGGACACGGGTAGGGCTCGAAGACGTGCGTGTCGTTCGCAATTGCGGCGATGTCATGGTCGTGCAACCACTCGACCGCGTCGAGACCAATACCTGGTGAGATATCGGCGTACCGATTCCGGTCGCCAATTCGCAGCCAGTGCATCTGACCGGTCCGCACCAACACGATGTCCCCCGGCAACGGGGTGAGCCCGGCCAACGCGAGGCACGAATCCATATCCGCGCCGGTGACGGCATACGGCTCGTCGAAGTACTCGACCTTATGGAACCGGGCGACATCGCATAACAGTCCGCGGGAAAGCACCACACCGAAATGCTCGATCCCGAGCTTGGTCGCGCCGAATTCCATCGTGGTGGTCTCCGCGGGGATTCCGTTGTAGAGCAAACCTTCGTAGCCGGCATGGGACAACGCGTCCCAGTGTGTGGCCGATTGCGTTCCCGTGACCACCTCGTCATCGCTCGTCGCAAAGTCTCGTGGGTCACCACTGAACGCATAGGCCGCTTGCAGCATCGTGAGCGTCGGGTTCTTACGCCCGAGAATGCGACCCGTTTGGGGACCGTCGAGATCCATCGGGATCGACAGCGAGAACGACACCCCGCGGTGTACGGCACCCGCCCCGCGACGCACCGCCGCCGCATCGATGAGGTTCAACGTGCCCCGCTGGTCATCATCACCCCAGCGCCCCCAGTTGGAGACCCGTCGCGCCAGCGCGGCCTGCTCAGCGTCGAGTGGCATATCAGCTCGCGTAGGCCTTGCGGAGCTCGTGCTTGAGCACCTTGCCGGTGGGATTCCGCGGCAGCACATCCACGATCTCGAGCTGCTCCGGAATCTTCTGGACCATGAGCCCTTCGCCGGTACAGAAGTCGAACAGCTCCGGAAGCGTGGGCGGGTTCGCCGGATCCGCGGCCACGACGACAGCGCAAGCACGTTCGCCGGATTGCGCATCGGGCAGGCCGATCACCGCGGCGTCGGCGATCGACGGGTGGGTGAACAGCAAATCCTCGACCTCTTTGGCCGAGATGTTCTCACCCTTGCGAATGATCACGTCCTTGAGTCGACCGGTGATCACCACGTGGCTGTCCTCGCGCACAATGCCGAGGTCGCCGGTACGGAAGTACCCGTCGGTGTCGAAGCCATCAGCGTCGAGCGCGGGGTCGGTATAC
>JANPBJ010000219.1:0-4114 GCA_031430375.1 Acidimicrobiia bacterium | reverse complement strand
CGGCGCGCGGCTGGTCTGGACATCGCCGCCGGTGCCCGGAAGACAGCAGGCCCCCGCGACGTTGATCAGCGCGACGAATACCTACGAAGCAAACTGGGATATCTCTACCGCGATCGCGCTTGATGACGACTGGGTCCCGGGTGACTACCTCCTCAAGCTCGTGGCGTCGACGGGCCAGCAGCGATGGGTTCCGTTGACGGTTCGTGACGACGCGAGTACCGCGGCCTACGTGGTGGTGAACGCGGTGACGTCATGGCAGGCCTACAACCGGTGGGGCGGATGCTCGCTGTACAACTGCCCCGGCGGCCGAGGTGATCGTTCCAAGATGGTCTCCTTCGATCGCCCCTATGACATCGTGACCGACGGTTCGGGCGACTTCATCGGCAACGAACTCCCGGTGGTGATGCGCATGGAGGAGATCGGTCTTGATGTGACCTACATGACCAACGTGGACACGCACCAACGACCGCAGCTTCTCCAGCAACACAAAGCGGTGATCTCACTGGGTCACGACGAGTACTGGTCCAAGGGCATGGTCGACGGTGCGTTCGCCGCGCGCGACGCCGGAGTGAATCTCGCGTTCCTCGGAGCGAACGCGGTGTTTCGTCAGATTCGCTTCGAACCTTCCGCGCTTGGAGCCGATCGTCATCAAGTGAATTACCGGTCGCCTGCCGATCCGATCCGCCGGATCGACCCTGCGCAGACCACGGTGAGTTTCCGTGACTCGCCCGTGAATCGTCCGGAGGCGCGGCTCATCGGCCAGCAGTATCAGTGCAACCCGGTGCGGGCCGACCTGGTGGTCTCTGATGCGGCGGCGTGGATCTGGGCCGATACCGGCGTTACCAACGGACAACATCTCGAGATCGTGGTGGGCTCGGAGTTCGACCAGTACATCCGCGGGCAGGGCGGACCGGACAACGTGCAGATTGTGGCGCACTCACCGGTGAGCTGCAAAGGCAAGGCGGGATACTCGGACGTCACGTATTACACCGGGCTGAGTGGCGCGGGGGTGTTCGCGACCGGCACCAACTACTGGGTGAGCAAGTTGAACCCGCCCGACTTCCCGGAGTCGCCGTACAACCCGACGATCGTGAAGGCCACGATGAACGTGCTGCTCGCGTTTGGCATCGGCCCCGCGGGCACCGCCCATCCATCCGTCCCGAACTGGCAAGGCCTCCCCGGCACCGGTGGTTGACGCCGCGGTCCGGCCCCTCGAAGCTCGGCTACGCCGGGACGACCTCCACCGGGATCCCGTTGACGGCGGCGTTGTTGGAGAGTGGGTCGAAGTTATCGACTGGTGCCAGCAGGTTGTTGTTGACGCCCGCGTGTTCGCGCGCCACCGCCATGCGGGTTCCGGCTTTGTCGTGACCCCAGCCGTGGGGGAGTGAGACCACACCCGGCATCATCTCGTCGCTTACCTCGACGGCGATTTCTATCTCACCGGCCTCGGAACTCACGCGTGCGAGGCCGCCGTTGGCCACCCCGGCCGCGGTCGCATCATCGGGGTGCATCAACAGTGTGCAGCGGTCCTTGCCCTTCACGAGCACGGTCACGTTGTGCATCCACGAGTTGTTTGAGCGCAAGTGCCGACGGGATGTGAGGAGCAACCCGTCGGTGGAGTGTGTCATGCGTGCGGCGAGGCGGGGGAGATCGGCGAGGATGAGCTCCGGGGCGAGATCGATCCGCCCGTTCGGCGTCGCGATGATCTCCCGGATGCGCGGAACCATTGGTCCCTGGTCGATGCCGTGCGGCGCGTCGCGGAATGATTGCAGTGTGAGGCCGTCGGGGTTCTCGCCGTAGCGGTCGCCCCACGGCCCGGTGCGGATCTGCAGGTCCAGCAGGCGTAGTGGCCCGTGCCCGGGTGAACCGGCGATTGCCACCGCCGAGTCCGTTCCCTTGGCTTCGGCCAATGCTGCAAAGTAACCGTCGTCGAGCATGTCGACGTCGATCTCGGCGTGGCGCATCCCCGCACACATCGCACCGAGGCGAGTGAGGATTTCCCACTCCGCCGGTCGGTCGCCGGCGTCGAAGATGGCCTCGGTGAATCGCCCGGTGCTGCGGACCTGCCACATTGGGATGAGGTCGTCGAAATGCGGTTGCTCGAGTGCCGAAAGCCCCGGCAGCAAGACGTGTGCGTGACGCGTGGTCTCATTGAGCGAGTTGTCGATACTGATCATGCACTCGAGATCCTCGAGCGCGGCATCGAGTCGAGCTGCGCCGGGCGCGCTGATCACCGGGTTGCCGGCAATGGTGATGAGCGCGCGGATCTGACCTGGACCGGGTGTGTCGATCTCCTCGGCCATGCAGGAGACCGGAACCTGGCCGAGCACCTCCGGGATCCCACGGACGCGTGACTTCCATCGGCCGAGCTCCACGCCGTCGGCGAAGTCGGGGAGGGGCAGCGAGTTCACGCCCCACGCGATCGGCTTGCCGAACATGATTCCACCCGGTCGATCGAAGTTGCCGGTGAGGATGTTCACGACGTCCACCAACCATGACGCCAAGGTGCCGAACTCTTGGTTGCATGTGCCAATGCGGCCGTACAGTGCCGCACTGGGCGCGGCCGCGTATTCGTGGGTGATGCGCCGGATTGTTTCGGCTGGGATCCGACACGCCGCCGCGACCGACTCAGGTGTGAACTCCGCGGCAGCGGTCCGTACCGCGTCGACGCCGTCGATGAGGTCTGCGACGTCTCCGAGGTCCACGAGGTCCTCCGCGAACAACACGTTTACCATCGCGAGCAGGAACGCGGCATCGGTCCCGGGCACGATCGGGATCCACTCGTCCGCACGATCGGCGGTGCCCGTGCGCCGCGGGTCGATCACCACCACCTTGCCGCCCCGGGAACGGATGCCATCGAGCTCGCCGAGAATGTCGACGCACGCGAGCAAGCTGCCCTGCGACGCCTGCGGGTTGCCGCCCATCACGATCCAGTAGTCGGTGCGCGGAACATCCGGCGTGGGGATCGACCACATGCCGCCGTACATCAGCATGCTCGTCAGGTTCTTGGGCCACTGGTCGACGGTGCCCGCCGAGTACACCACGGGGAGGCCCGCGAGGCCGATGAAGAGGCCGACGTACCGACCCAGTGAGAAGTTGTGGGCGGTGGGATTGCCGATGTAGCAACTGATCGCGTCGTGACCGTGGCGTTCGGTGACGCCCGCGACGAGCTCGTCGCACCGGGCGAACGCGGTCTCCCAACTCACCTCTTCCCACTGGTCGCCGGTGCGGATCATGGGGACGCGGATGCGGTCGGGGTCGTGGTGAAGATGTCCGAGCGCGGTGCCTTTCGGGCAGAGGTAGCCCTTGGACCACACGTCGTCGCGGTCGCCTCGGATGCGCGTCACCGTCCCGTCGGTCACCTGCACTTCGAGTCCACACATCGCTTCGCAGAGCGGACACGTGCGAAAAAAGACTTCCGAAGCGGGGTCTGACATCTCGTTCTCTACCTCCGAATCGTCCGGCGGGGCCGGCCGCGGCGGTGCCGCGGGCGCGAGAGCGGGAGCGTGCTGGTTATGCCTTGCAGGCTTCCGGGATGGTATCGATGCCAAGGGTCGCGACCTGGCAATAGGTCTTGGTCGTCACGAACCACTTCCCATTGATGCGCTTCGCCTGGCCCGGGAGCGCATCGAGGACCACAGCATCGTTGAGGAGAATGGAGAAGGTGACGTCAACGGTCTGGGCCGTGTCATCGGTGCCGTCGAAGGAGTCGATGCGCACCGACGTCTGCTCCGCGAGGACGCCAACCGCCGCCTTGCGCGCGATAAACGAATCGCGCAGCGCCGCGGCATTCTCCAAGGTCGCGAGCTGGGCGTCCGGGTCAGGGTTCGGAGCGAACAGCGTGGTGAACGCAGTGGTGACTGCCCGTTCGATGGCAGGTGAGAGCGACGCCGCCGCCGCACGGGTCGTGGTCGTTGTCCGAACCGGTTTTCCGGCTGCGAGGTCAGCCGCGGTCGTCCGACACCTGATCGTCGCGATGACGCCACTGTGATCGGCAGGGAACACGATCCCATTCGGGGCGACCGGACCGCCCCTAGGCGCGAAGACCCCCGTCGGCGCAGCGACGCGGCAGCGGGGCGTCGGATCGAGGAAGACGTAGTCGATGCGTTCCGCC
>JANPBJ010000218.1:0-7296 GCA_031430375.1 Acidimicrobiia bacterium | reverse complement strand
TGGGCTACGGCTCGCAGGGTCACGCCCACGCGCTGAACCTCAAGGAGTCCGGGGTCGATGTGATCGTGGGGCTGCGCGAAGGCTCGGCCAGTGCGGCCAAAGCCGAAGCTGCCGGCCTCAAGGTCCTCACGATCGCGGAGGCGGTGCAGGCCGCGGATGTGGTGATGGTGTTGCTGCCCGACACCGAGCAGAAGCGGATCTACCACGCCGACATCGAAGCGAACCTCTCGGCCGGTAACTCCCTTGCGTTCGCGCACGGTTTCAACATCCACTTCGACCAGATCCAGCCGCCCGAAGGTGTGGACGTGTGGATGATCGCGCCCAAGGGGCCAGGTCACCTCGTGCGCCGGACCTACACCGAAGGTGGCGGCGTTCCCGCGCTGGTGGCGGTGGCCCAGGACGCATCCGGCCACGCGCGCGATACCGCGCTCGCCTACGCCAAGGGGATTGGCGCCACCCGTGGCGGCGTGCTCGACACCACGTTCCAGGAAGAGACCGAGACCGACCTGTTCGGCGAGCAGGTGGTGTTGTGCGGTGGACTCGTGGAGCTCATCCAGAACTCGTTCGAGACGCTGGTGGAAGCGGGCTACCAGCCCGAGTCGGCGTACTTCGAGACGTTGCACGAAGTGAAGCTCATCGTCGACCTCATCTACGAGGGTGGCATCTCCAACATGCGGTACTCGATCTCGGATACCGCCGAGTACGGCGACATGACGCGCGGTCCGCGGATCGTGACCTCCCAGACCAAGGCCGAGATGAAGAAGATCCTCGGTGAGATCCAGAGCGGTGAGTTCGCTCAGGAATGGATCGCCGAGAACGAAGCGGGCCGCCCCAACTTCAAGAAGCTGCAAGAAGCTGGGCGCGCGCATCCGATCGAGGCAGTGGGCGCCGAACTGCGAGCGATGATGCCGTGGATCTCTGCGGGCAAAGCCACGCCGCAAGAAGTCTCCGGCGGCTAACCGCCGTGGAGTCTGTGGGCTCCCTAGAGTGACGCCGTGATCCTGGTCGCGGCGGTTGTCGGGTATCTGCTGGGCACCTTCCCGTCGGCAGATCTCGTGACGCGGATCGCCACGCGCGGCAAGGTCGACATCCGAACGGTGGGGACCGGCAATCCCGGCACGCTCAACGCCATGCGGTCGATCGGCACGAAGTGGGGCATCGTGGTGATGGTGCTCGATGTGGCCAAGGGAACCGCCGCCGGTCTCATCGGGCGTGAACTCGGTGGTGGTGACGGCGCGTACGCGGCCGCAACCGCGTCGATTGCCGGTCACATCTTCCCGGTGTGGACGCGCTTTCGTGGCGGCAAGGGAGTGGCCACATCCGTGGGCGCCTGTCTCGCCGTGTTCCCGGTCTACGTGCCGCTCGACGTGGTGGTGGCGTATCTGGGCGCGGTGAAGTCCAAGCGGGCCACCATCGGCACCCAAATGGGGTGTGTGATCTGGATGGCGGCGTCGTTGCTCTGGTGGGCCTTCGATTGGCCCAACCTCTGGGGACCGGCGCCGAGCCGCGGGATGCTGACCTTCGCCGTCATCGGTTCTGCCATGATCATGTGGGCGTTCTGGCACGGCAATCGCGAGCTGGCACGCAAGGCCGCCGCCGAGGACTCGCCGGAGGATGTGGCGTGACGATCGCGCTGGTGACGGACTCGAATGCTCAGCTCCCCGGCGAGCTTCGCGATCGATTCAACGTGGGCGTGGTGCCGCTGGCGATCGTGATCGACGGCGAAGAGTTTCGCGAGGGAGTGGATCTCACGACCGCAGAGTTCTACGAGCGCCTCGTGGCCGGCGCAACCGTGACGACCGCGGCGCCGTCACCGGGCGACGTGCTCGCGGTGTACCAAGCCGCGATCGACGCGGGGGCAACCGAGATTTTTTCCGTCCACATCGGAGCGAACACCTCCGCCACGTGCGGCGCGGTGGCGCTCGCGGCACACGCGTGCGCGGTTCCGGTGGAGGTGGTGGATACCGGGACGGCCTCCTTCGCGATTTCGTGCTGCGTCTGGGCCGCCGGCGAGGCGCTCGCCGCCGGGTCCGATGTGGCGGTCGCCGCGGCCGCGGCGCGTTTCGCAGCGAAGCGCGTGGGGAACGTCTTTGTGGTCGGTGCACTCGACTTCGCGCGTCGCGGAGGTCGGCTTTCGGCCGACGTCGACGATTCCGGCGGCGTGCCCGTGCTGGCGTTGGCCGACGGTCATATGGAGGTGGTGGCTCGTGTGCACGACATGGAGAGCTCGGTGGACGTCATGACCGCGTACGTGGTTGATAGCGCCGCGGGTCAAACGATTCGGGCGGGTGTGGGCGACGCGCTCGCACCGGAACTCGCCGGCGCGTTCGCTACTGCGCTCCAGGCTCGGCCCGAGGTCGAGCAGTTGGTCCACTACGAGATCGGACCGTCGGTCGGGGCCCATACCGGTGTGGGTACCGTCGGTGCCTGCTTCTTCCCAGAGGACGTTCCGTGATCGATCAGCCTCCCGACGCGTCAGGGAGTCCCTCACCGCCACCGGTCCCGCGCGGTTGGTATCCCGATCCGTGGGACGCGGCACCCCGTCGATATTGGGACGGCACTGCGTGGACCGGACACACCGACGCTGCGTCCGCCTACGCGTCGGTCACCGCACCGACGGCCAAGGACGACCCGATCCGCATGCTCCTGCCGATCGGCCGATCCGGATGGGCGATTGCGGCGGGCTATCTCGGGCTGGTGTCAGTGCTGTGTATTTTCGCGCCGTTTGCGCTCGCCACCGGCGTACTCGGGTTACGCGAAATCGGCAGGAAGCCTGAACTCATGGGTCGCGGCCGCGCCTGGTTCGGGATCGTCATGGGTGCGATCTTCACGATCGTGCTGTGCGTCCTGCTGGTGGCGCAAGCCACGAAATGACGCGCCGTCAGGCGCGCCAATAGGCAACGAGCAGCCCCGAACGGCGAAGTCCCCGTGGCGTCGGCCTCTTTATTCGCCGAACGATGTTCGGAGTTTGGCGCCCACGTGCTCGCCGAGCGTGACGAGGTGGTCGAACTCGTCCGGATGTAGGAACTGATTGCCGGTGGAGAAGTTCGGGAACGGAGCGTGGTCTGCCGCGTACTGCACAAGATCGTGCGCGGCGCTCGCATCCACGAGGTTGCGTCCGTAGTAGAGGCGAGCAGTCCGACCATCGGGATAACGGATAGTCCCTGTGGTGGTGCAAGTGGAAGGGAGGTCTCGTGGACCGCCGGCGAAGCGAGGCGCGTCGGCCGCGACGCCGGTGTCATGACTGCGGAGGGGTTCCAGGTCGATCGTGATCGTCACGCCGAGTTCCACCCGGGCCATTTCGATACCTTCACGCAGGGTCGTGAACTCACCGGGAGTATCGCCGCTGGCATCCACGACGAAGACATGGCGGGGACCGTCGGGCTGCCGGAGCAGCTCGATGAGGCCGAGATTGTCGCGGTGGCCACCGTCGGCGACATACACGAACGGGTCCCGGTCCGGGTGATACTTTCCGAACAGTTCCTTCAACAAATAGCCCATGTGGACTCGAGGCGGGGTCGGTCCGGTGAAGTCGGCGACGAAGCGTGGGTTCGGCACCCAGCATCCGAGCCGAAGGTTGAGGGCAACCAGAAGGGCGTTGGTGGTGCCCAACCCCTGGCGCGCCATCGCGGAGGCGAACGCGGCGCCGGTGATTGCCATGGATCGCGTCGGGATCCAACCCCGAGGAAACCCGTCGCGTCCGGAACCGGTTGGGTAAGCACCAGTGGGCCCTTCGAATGGGCTGAATGTTCCCTCCATGGAGTCGTACATCGTTACCCCGGCCGGGCGGAACGTGAATCCGTGTGCCTTGACGCCACCGAGGCCGAGGGAACTGGAGTGCGCGGTCGCGCAGATGAGAAGTTCGGGCAGATCGTGGGTCGCGTAGGCCGGCCAACGCCCTTCGTCGTCGTACGCAAGCGGTGTGCGGTAGCCATCTGCATCAATGGATTGGCCCAGCGCGAAGGTGCCCGCGAGGCGTTTGCGGTAGACGCCCTGCAAGGTCTGGCGATGGGCGGGGACTGCCTCGAAGACGATGATGAATCCAACCGCGATCAGATAGACGCAGTACTGAGTGAAGAGTGCCCCCTGATCGAAGGCGACGTCGTTCGCGACCTTGCCGGCCAGGATCACGGCCAAGATCCCCAGGAGCAATCCGCCGAGGCGAAGCGCCCGACGGCTGACGTGGGTCACTATCAGCTTGGCGACGGCGCCCAATATTCCAAGGGTTGACAGCAGCGCCAGGATTCCTGCGCCGCTTGCCCCATCGGTTTGCACCTTCTGCTGGGCCGGCCTCGTCCCATCGTTGCCGACGAGCGAACTCAACGTGGTTGGTCCGTATCGAAGCGCGATGGGCATGACCACGAGGACCGCGAGGAGCGCAGCGCCTCCGCCCAACAGCGCGAGTGCGATCGCTCTCGGCGTTTTGCTTCTGCTCTCGCGAAAGCTGCCCGCGTAGGCCAGCACGGCCAGCCCAATCGCGATGAGGGCGAGGCCGGGCACGGATTTGTCCCAACCGATCATGGTCCCGAACGTCAACAGCCGGCCGCAGCTATTCGGGAAACCCGGATACATGGCCGGGGAGCGAACAAACGCGCCGATCAGCGCGCCCGCGAAGACGGTCAAGGAGGCGAGGACACCGACGACGAGCACGGTTCGCCATGCGGCGTTGAAGAGTCCACCGGTAAAACCGAGCTTGCCGTTGCGGAGGTACTGCGATCGGGATTTCACCGTCTCTGACCACGATGCCTTCTCGTCGCTCTTGTCGAAGAGACCGTCGCGTGCTCCGGGTTGTGGCGGGATCTCCTCGCCGGTTCGCCGTGCGAGCATCCAGCCGGTCGCCGCGTAGGCGCCGCCGGAGACCGCGGCCAGCCACCGCGCCCGTCGGAAGATCGATTGCCGGTCGGTGGCAGTTGGCGCGCGGTCGAGACCGCGGAGCGCGCCCAACGCGAAGCCCGCCGCGCGAATGCCACCGCCGGATACGCAGATTCCGATGCTGGGTCCGGATGGCATGACCCGCGAAGGGGTCGACGATTCGGTCGTTGGGGACCCCGAACGCGCGTCGGCGCCCTTACCCATCCATCGATCCGGGTACCGATAGAGCGCGCGACCGATGCCGCGCAGCAGCGGATGCACCGCCGGTCCCAAGGCCATGCCCAGCACGCCGACGAGCGCGATTCCGTAGAGTAGGAACTTGGTCCAGCCGATCGTCGCCAGCACCGGGGGAACGATGGACGGGATCGACCCAGCGTGGTTGACCCACCAAGTGAGAGCGTTCTCGATGGCGTCGAACCCGCCGGCCGCGACGGCGATCCAGACCATCTGTTGCCACACGGGTCCGGTGCGATAGCGGGGTGCCAAGAACCGGAGGGCGTAGGAGAGCGTGCAGGGGATGAGCACGATCCAGGCCACGACAAAGATGGTGTCGATCGCCAGTGCATGATCGACGGCGTTGGTGAACCCAGTCTGGATGTCGGGCCCCGGATGAAGCAGCCTGGCCGCGCGTTCGCTCGTTCCGGCGAGCGCGAGACGCGTTGCTGCGTGACGTGCGAGATCGGCACGGAACGCAAGGACGAAGGCGGCGGCAACGATCCCGCAGACCAAGACGATGGCAACCCGAGCTCCCGGGCATGGCGCGGATTTAGTGGTGGCCGGGTCTGGTGTCGGGTTCAGTGCGTCCGGCATCTGCTGCCCCCTCCCGATCGCGTCTGATTGACAGTACTCAACCGCGGCCGAACCTTGGGGCGAGTGGTCAGGGCCGGAAAAACTCGGTGTCGTCTCCGGTCGGCGCGATGCCGATCGCATCCACGGCTTGGGCCTCGCCGAGGGCAACGAAGGTTGCGGTGGCCCGGGCCCGAACTGTTCGGCGCCCGTCGATCACTGAGGCCGATGCCTCGATGCGGGTATCGATGACCTCGCTGATCTTCGCCTCCACGCGGTACGGCTGTCCGACGCGGATGGGTTTGTGGAATGTGGTCGATGTGGCCTGGGTGACCGCCCACTGACCCGCGATCGCGATCGCGGCCCACGCCATGGCCTCGTCGAGGATCGCGAGGGTCACGCCACCGTGGAGGTAGGCCGGCGCGCCCGAGAAACGATCATCGAGGGTGAACTCCGCGAAGACAACGTGGGCGGTGGTGTCGTGAAAGAAGGGAATCCCCAAGCCGGCCGCGTTCGTCGGCTCACAAACGAAGCAGTTGCTCGCGAAGCCCCACCGCTCGTTGCTCAGTCGATTGACCGCCATCAGATTGCCGGCCGGCTACCAGTCGTAGCCCGCGGCGTAGGTCGAAACGGCGAGACCTGTCTGGCCGGCGTAGCTCGGGTGGAAGTAGTCGGTCGGAGAGACGTCGCTGAGCGCGAATGGGGAGAGGAACACCGCGTTCTGATCGAACTTGCACTTCGTGAACTGTGAGCACACGGTGGCGAGCGCGGTGTTGAAGTCGATCACGCGCTGCTGCACGCGGGCCCGACGGTCGACGTCGGCCGGGGCGTTGGAGAGCGGGTTCGCCACCATCGATTGACAGATGCCGAAGGTCGACCAGGTGGAGCGCGCCGCTGCGTTGCCTTTCCCCACCGCCCAGAGTTGGAGAATGTCGGGGATGCTGGCGACCAAGATGTGGGCATTCGGGAGCCCGAACGCGAGCGTGTTCATCGCCTGTTGGAACTGAGCCTGATATGTGGGGACCGAAGTCATCTGCCCTTCGGTGCTCTTGCAGACGTCGTTGCCGCCCATCTCGATCGTCACGTAGTCGACGTTCTGACTGGCCGCAGTCACCGCTTGAGCATTGAGCCCCGCCATCGTTGCGCCGCTCACTGCATCGTTGTGCGCGTTGCCGGCGATGGCCGGGTTGATCGCGAGGATGCGCGAGTAGTGGCTGTCGACCCCGGCGTCGGTCCCCGTGGACCAGACCGACGGGAGGCACTCCCCGAATGCGGGACACGCGTTGAATGCTCGGCTGATCGAGTCACCCAGGGCGGCCATCGAGTTCGGGACGGGGACCGTGGTGATCGGTGCATCGTCGTCAACGATTGTCCCCGTGCCGGTGACGCGCCCCAGGGTGACTCCCGGCGGCAGTGACGCCGCGGAGAGCGTGACGGTGATCGCTTCGTCGTTCTCTACGTTCGACTCGGCCCACACCGGGAGGGTGACGCTGCGTTGCACCGCAGTGCTACCGCTTGTGGTGAGGGGGAACGTGGTGATCCCGGTCTGTTTCCCGCCGAAGTCTCCGCCGCCCGCGGCGGTGCTACTGAACGTTGCCGCGCCCGGGACGACGGCGTAGTTGATCGTGATTGCGCTCG
>JANPBJ010000217.1:0-6669 GCA_031430375.1 Acidimicrobiia bacterium | reverse complement strand
TCATGCGCAAGGTCATCGCCGACATGCAGAACCGGGTCGGCCCGGCCAAGGCGGGACCGTGGGGGATCCTCCAAACCCTCGCCGACGGCATCAAGTTCTTCTTTAAGGAACAGTCGATCCCCGACACTGCCGATCGCACGGTCTTTCGCCTCGCCCCCTACCTCTCGGTGATCCCCGCGTTCCTCGCGTTCTCGATCATCCCGATCGGCGGCCGGGTTTCTATCGCCGGCCACCAGACCTACCTCCAACTCGTAGATCCGCCCATCGGCGTGCTGTTCCTGCTCATGATGTCGGGCATCGGCCTTTACGGAGTGATGCTCGCCGGGTGGGCGAGCGGCTCGAAGTATCCGCTCCTCGGTTCGGTGCGAGCATCGGCGCAGCTGCTCTCGTATGAGGCAGCGTTCGGGCTGTCGATCGTGGCGGTCCTGTTGCACTCAGGCACGCTCAGCACTCGCAGCATTGCCAATGCGCAGGCGTGGACGAACTGGCACTCCTTTGCCACGAATTGGTACTGGAGCGTGGCCATCGTCTCGTTCGTGATCTTCGTGATCGCGGCGGTGGCGGAAACCAATCACCCACCGTTCGACTTGGTGGAGGCCGAGCAGGAACTGGTGGGCGGATTCCACACCGAATACACCGGTATCCGGTTCGCCATCTTCTTCCTGGCCGAGTTCATGAACGTGATCACGATGTCGGCCATCGCGGTCACGCTGTTCCTCGGCGGTCCATCGGGGCCCGCGCTGGGGTTCCTGCCCGTCGAAGGCGTGGTCAACGTGTGGTTCATGCCGATCTTCTGGTTCTTCACGAAACTCATGATCTTGTTGTTCGGCACCGTGTGGTTGCGCGCATCGCTTCCCCGATTGCGCTATGACCAGTTGATGGACCTCGGGTGGAAGTGGCTCATCGAGCTCGCGTTCCTTGCCGTGATGGTGACCGCGGTGGTCGTCATCGCGCGGGAACAGCAATGGGACCGTTGGATCGCGGTCCCCGCCGCGTTCGGTGGGGCGATCGCGATTCTTGGACTGCTGCGCCTGTGTATGCCCGCCCGCGATGAATCCGTCAGCGAGACCATCTAATGGGGATGGCCAAGGGGTTCGGCGTCACCTTCCGGCAGATGTTCCGGCCGCGGGTCACGACCGACTACCCGGACGAGAAGCGCCCCAAGCCCGAGCGGTTCCATGGCCGTCACGTACTCAACCGGTACGAGGACGGGATGGAGAAGTGCATCGGGTGCGAGCTCTGCGCCGGGGTGTGTCCGGCAAAATGCATCTACGTGCGCGGCGCGGATAACCCTCCCGACGCGCCGGTCTCTCCCGGCGAGCGCTACGGGTTCGTGTACGAGATCAACTATCTCCGGTGTATCCATTGCGATTTGTGCGTGGAGGCGTGCCCCACCGAAGCCATCACCGAGACAAAGCTCTTCGAGTTTTCGTTCACCAACCGTGAAGACGCGATCTACACGAAGGCCGAGCTCCTCGTGGACGACGACGGCCGGGCGCGCCGCCAACCGTCGGAACTCTGGCTCGGCGGCGAAGACGATCACACGAGTGCGTGGATGCGCGCGACGGCGCCGAGTGGCGACGCCAACTTCGAAGGCCGCGTGGCGTGGAGCGGCGAGCTCGGCTTCGGCGAACGTCCCGCCGAACCCGCCCAAGATGTGGACCAAGACGTGGGCCAAGACGACGTCGCTCGGGACGTGAAGTAATGCCTGAGGTCGTGCTGTTCGGGATCTTCGCAAGCCTCGCGTTGGCGGGCGCGCTGGGCGTGGTGCTGGCGCGTAACCCGGTGCACTCCGCGTTGTGCCTGGTGAGTGTGCTCATCTGCATCGCGGTGTTGTTCATCATTCAAGATGCGCAGCTTCTCGCCGCGGTCCAGGTGATTGTCTATGCCGGCGCGATCGTGGTGCTGTTCCTCTTCGTGATCATGCTTCTTGGTGTGGACCGCGAAGAGTCCCTTGCCGACTCGTTGCGGGTCCAACGGCCGCTTGCGATCGCGCTGGGCGTTATCTCGGCCGGCGCGCTGATCGTGCTCAACACCGGCCACTGGGCCACCGGAGCATCATCGCTTCGCGGGGTGGCGACTCCAAAGGTCGGCAATGTGAAGGCGGTGTCGGAAAGCCTGTTCACCACCTTCCTGTGGCCGTTCGAGCTGACCGCCGTCCTGCTCGTGATTGCGGTGATCGGCGGCGTGGTGCTCGCCCGCCGTTCAAGCTTGCCGGCCGACGAAGAACTCGCCGACCTCGAGGAGCAGGACCAGTGAGCAGGGGTGTCGTGATCGCGGCGGCGCATCTCAGCGAGGGCTGGTATCTCGGCTTCGCCGCGATTCTTTTCAGCATCGGTGCGGTGGGCCTCTTGGTGCGGCGCAACGTGCTGGTCATGTTCATGTGCGTGGAACTCATGCTGAACGCGGTGAACGTCACG
Organism: Acidimicrobiia bacterium; assembly: GCA_031430375.1. GTDB lineage: Bacteria > Actinomycetota > Acidimicrobiia > IMCC26256 > JAENVU01 > JAENVU01. The sequence goes on along the minus strand of JANPBJ010000217.1, from coordinate 4,249 downwards.
TTCGTGGCGTTCTCCCGTGCGCTCGACGACATCAGCGGCCAGGCCATCGTGTTCTTCGTTCTGGTGGTGGCGGCCGCGGAAGTTGCCGTAGGCCTCGCGATCATCGTGGCCATCTTCCGGCGGCGCCGCAACGGTGCAACTGCCGACGACATCGATCTGTTGCAGGGATGACTGGCATGAGCGAAGCGACACTCACTGGCGGTCAGAGCCGCATGTCCAGCGCAGCGTGGCCCGAGCGGCCCGCTCCGAAGGAGCACGCGCGGAGATGAACGCGGAAGACCTTCTCGATCTGGTGTGGCTGGTACCGCTGCTGCCGTTGACCGGCTCAGTGGTGCTGTTGTGCGCGGGCAAACGCATTGGAGACCCCAAGGCCGGATGGCTCGCCACGGCGATGATGGGCCTCGCGTTCATCTGGTCCGTGGTCATGCTCATCGCGCTGCTGTCGTTGCCCGCCGACGCCCGCATCCATGTGACGAATGTGTTCACGTGGATTTCTGCGGGCGCGCTCAACGTGGACATCGGGTTTCTGGCGGACCCGTTGTCGATCACATGGATCCTGTTGGTCACCGGGGTGGGTTCGCTCATCCATCTCTACGCCATTGGCTACATGCACGGCGACGAGCGCTACTCCCGGTTCTTCGCCTACTTCAACCTGTTCGCCACCGCGATGTTGGTGCTTGTCCTCGGGAGCAGTTTCCTCCTCACGTTCTTGGGCTGGGAGGGAGTTGGTTTCTGCTCGTATCTGCTCGTGGGGTTCTGGTTCGAGCGCGAGCGGGCGTCCACTGCATCGGTCAAGGCGTTCGTCACCAACCGCGTGGGCGACTTCGGTTTCATGATCGCGATGTTCTTCATTGTGGGTGCGGTCGGCAGCCTCGACTACTCGGCGATGGCGGCCAAGGCGGGTGGCATCTCGGAGTCGACCGCCACCGCGATCGCGCTGTTGCTCTTCGTCGGTTGTATCGGCAAAAGCGCGCAGATCGGGTTGCACGTCTGGTTGCCCGACGCCATGGAGGGGCCCACTCCGGTCTCCGCGCTTATCCACGCCGCCACCATGGTGACGGCCGGGGTCTTCCTCGTGTGCCGGGCTCATCCGTTCTTTGAACGCAGTGGTGTGGCGCTGGACGTAGTGGCGCTCGTCGGTGCAGTGACCGCACTGCTGGCCGGGACCGTCGCCCTCGTGCAGCCTGATATCAAGCGCGTTCTGGCCTACAGCACCGTGAGCCAGCTCGGCTATATGTTCCTCGCCGCGGGAGTTGGCGCGTATTCGATCGCGGTGTTCTTCGTGGTCGTGCACGCGTTCTACAAAGGCGCGTTGTTCCTCGGCTCCGGGACCGTGATTCACGGCACCGAAGAGACCCAAGACCTTCGCCGCTTGGGCGGTCTGCGCAAGTTCATGCCGTTCACCGCGGTGGGATTTGGCATCGCGTGGCTCACGATCGCGGGGCTGCCGCCGTTCTCGGGGTTCTGGGCCAAAGACGGCGTGCTGGCGGCCGCGTTCTTCGACCACAACTACGCGGTCTGGGCTATCGGGCTGCTCGCCGCCTTGCTCACCGGCTTCTACATGACCCGTGAAACGATGTTGGTGTTTGCCGGTCCGGAGCGGTTCCGGCCTGCCGAGGCGTTGGAACACGCGCCCGCCGAGCACGACATCACGGCCTCGCCCACCGTGGATTACGGGATGCCCGCCGCCCCCGCGCACATGCAACACGAGCCGCACGAAGGCACCCTGACCATGATCCTGCCCGTGGTGGTGCTCGCCGGGCTCGCGATGGTGGCCGGAGTGCTCGAGCTTCCGTTCCATGGCCTCGAGTTCTTGGGCACCTGGCTCGAGCCCACGTTCGCCGGCATTGAAGCGCCGCACCCGTCGTCGTTCCTGAGTGGGTTCGCGTTGTCGATGCTCGCGGTCGTGGTGGGAGTGACCGGGATCGTGTTGGCGCTCAAGTTGTACCGCCGCGGACTGGAGGATCCCGAGGTTGATCCCATCGACGCCAAGCTCGGCGCGTTCGGCCGCCTGTTCGGCCACGCCTGGTACTACGACGAAGGATTGGCCGCGGCCGTGGGTGGTCCGATTCGGCGCAGTGCGCTCTGGTTAGCCGAAGTATTCGACCAGAAGATCATCGACGGTGGGGTCAACGGCGTGGCCAAGCTCTTCGGTTCGGCGGGGACCGGGATGCGCAAGTTCCAGACCGGCCTCGTACGCCAGTACGCGCTCGGCATCGTGTTGGGCATGGTCGCGCTGCTCATCTGGACGCTCTACCGGGTGGGGATCTAGATGGGTGGTTACCCCGTTCTCACCGCGATTATCGCCACACCGATCCTGGGCGCACTGCTCGTATTGCTCACGCCGGCGCGGCGCCCCGAACTGGCACGGGCCGTCGGCTTCATGACGTCGATGGCCACGCTTGGCTTCTCCCTCCTGATGCTCTGGGAATTCCGGACCGGCTTCGGTGGGTTCCAGTTCATCGAACACAATCGTTGGTTCGATTCGCTCGGGGTCGGCTACATCGTGGGCGTCGACGGTTTCAGCGTGTTCATGATCATTGCGACCGCGGTGCTCTTCCCGATCGGCTTGCTCGCCTCCGCGAAAATCGAACACCGGGCCAAGGCCTACATCTTCTGGTTCCTCCTGCTCGAGGGCGCGATCATGGGGATCTTCCTCTCCCTTGATCTCATCGGGTTCTTCGTGTTCTGGGAAGCGATGCTCGTCCCGATGTACTTCCTCATCGCCGGATGGGGGAGCAAGAACCGCAAGTACGCGGCCACCAAGTTCTTCATCTATACCGCCGCGGGTTCCGCCTTCCTGCTCGCGGCGGCGCTGGTGCTCGCGTTCCTGCACCAGGCCGATACCGGCAGCCTCACGTTCGACTACCGGGAGCTGGCGGCCTGGACCGGACTCTCCGAGTCCACCGAGCGCTGGTTGTTCCTTGGTTTTATGGCCGCGTTCGTGGTCAAGGCACCGCTCGTGCCGTTCCACACCTGGTTGCCCGACGTTCACACCGAAGCACCCACGGCAGGCTCGGTGGTGCTGGCGGGCGTGATCCTGAAGATGGGCGCCTACGGCGTGTTGCGGTTCGGGTTCGAGTTGTTCCCCCGCGCGTCGGTCACCTTCGCCCCGCTCTTCCTCACGCTTGCGGTGATCGGGATCGTGTACGGATCGATCGTGGCCGCGATGCAGAAGGACGCGAAACGATTGATCGCGTACTCCTCGGTCGCGCACATGGGGTTCATCCTGCTCGGGATATTTTCCATCAGCGTCTTCGGGCTCGACGGTGCCGTGTTCACGATGGTGAGCCATCCGCTCACGACCGGTTCGTTGTTCCTCGTGGTCGGCATGCTCTACGAACGCCGCCACACCCGCGACATCGACGCGTTCGGAGGCATCTGGAAGTCGGCGCCGAAGCTGACCGCGCTGTTCCTCGTCGCCACGTTTGCGGGCATCGGACTTCCGGCGTTCTCCGGTTTCGTGGGCGAGTTCCTCTCACTGCTTGGCACGTTCACCACCCATCGGTGGTGGGCGGTGGTGGCAACCGCGGGTGTGATCCTCGGCGCGGTCTACATGCTCTGGATGTTCAAGCGCATGTTCACCGGCGTGCCCGAAGGCGAGAACGCGGAGATGGCCGACGCCAACTGGCGGGAAATGGCCGTGGTGGTTCCGCTGCTCGCGATGTCGTTGTTCATCGGTCTGTACCCGCAGCCGGTGCTCGACCGGGTTGAGCCCACGGTGAAGTGCGTGATGCGCACGTTCGAACTCGAGACTGACCTGAGCCGACCCACCGTGGACCGCTTCGATAGCAACGCAGTGAGGGGATGTCGATGATTGCCATCGCCGCACCCCGGATCGACTGGTACGCGATCGCGCCGGTCGTGATGCTCGTGGGCGCGGGACTCCTCATCATCCTCATGCGTTCCATCGCGCGCGAGCGGATCCGCACGTATGAGCCGGCGCTGGTGATCGGCGTGTTCGGTCTCGCCGCCTCTGCGTTCTTCCTCGCCAAACAGTGGAGCGTCATCGTCGACGACGCGCCCTACGACGCGCTCGCAAAGATGACCGCGGTCGACGGCTTCTCGGTCTTCATCGGTGTCATCGTGGTGATCTCGGCCACGCTGATGCTCTTCCTCTCCAGCGACTACCTCGTTCGGCGCGGCATTGAGTCCCGGCCCGAGTACGTGGCGTTGGTGCTGTTCTCGGCGGCCGGAATGCTGGTGATGGCCGGCGCCAACGACCTCATCGTCGTGTTCGTGGCGCTCG
>JANPBJ010000216.1:0-5814 GCA_031430375.1 Acidimicrobiia bacterium | reverse complement strand
TGCATGAGAGTACGTATCGGGGGTTGAAAGGCTACCCGGTGGGTCGGATATTCCCAATCTCGGTTCGCTCACTGGGCAACCCGGGCGACGAGGGTAGGGAGGATCTCGCCCAGCGGCGAGCGCGAGACGGCCGCGGCGTGTCCATCGAACGGTGTTTCCTCGCCGTTGAAGATCACCATCCGGGCGCCGTTGCGGACCGCGATCTCCGGCAGTGCCGCGGCGGGATACACGCCGAGCGAAGTTCCGAGCGCAAGAAAGACGTCGGCGTCAGCCGCGGCGCGCTGGGCGCGTTCGAGATCCTCGTGCACGAGGTTCTCGCCGAAGCTGATCGTCGCGGACTTGAGGATCCCGCCGCACTCCCGGCATGTCGGATCCTCATCGCCGCCGCGAACTCGGTCGAGGGTTTCGGCCATCGGGCCGCGCCAGGTACAGGCGAGACACTTTGCGAAGTGCACCGTGCCGTGGATCTCCACGAGCTTGGCGGGGCCATTCCCAGCCGCGAGATGGAGGCCGTCGATGTTCTGCGTCACCAACGTGTGGAGCTGCGCCACTCGTTCGAGTTCGGCAACGGCGCGATGCCCGTCGTTGGGTTGCGCGTTCCAGATGTCGGAGGTCAGCCGGCTCTGCCATGCAAGCTTCCGCACCTCGGGGTCGCCGATGTAGTGCTGGAGGTTCGCGGTCTTCTCCGCAGCGGGGTTCTTGGTCCACACACCGTTCGGGCCGCGAAAGTCGGGAATCCCGGACTCAGTGGAGATACCCGCGCCGGTGAGAATCACGATGGCGTGCGCGTCGCGCAACCACGATGCGATGACGTCGAGTTCGGACTCGGTGATGTCCACGACCTGCAGGGTACCGACGCAGGGGTACGGGTGGGGCGACGCACCGAGCGGAAGGGGAGGGATCCCGATACGCCGCGCCCACCCGCGGCTCAGGACGCGGTCTCGCGGCTCGAGCGATCTGGAGCAGGGGGCGCGGCTGCGGCAGTTGCTTGCGACGCCGCGGCGATCACGGCTTCGGTGGCGGCCGCGAACGCGGCCAGGTGACGGTCGTGGGCCCAGACCGCGCTCTCGCGGCAGACGGTGGGATGGAATCCGATTCCGAGCAAGGTGCGCTCGACGCCGCCCAACTCGTCGCCCTGCTCGAACAGGGTGAAGGCAAGTCGCCGCGCCCGCTTGCGTGCGTGCTCCAACGGTGACTCGCCGAGTTGGATGTCGACCCAGGCATCGTGTTCGGCCTGCAACGACTCGGGAAGGCGACGAATATGGCGACGGTTGACGGGCGGGACGTTGCGGCGAACCGCATACGTCTGCGGCTTCACGACACAGGCGAGATCGAACTGGGTCAGGCGGTCGAAGCTGCGCATGAGCGGCGACGACATTCCGTCGCGGGCTCCGAGGCCAAGCGACTGTGAGAGTTCTGCGATATCCACCGACAGGCCTTCGGGAGCACGCTCGAGCCGCGCCGCGATCCGACGGAGCAGCAGGAGGCTCGTGGGCCCGAGGGTCGGGAGCCAGAAACGCTCAACGTATTCGGATCGCGGATCATGGCCGAGCGTGTCGATGATCGGATCAGTCCAGGGGGTGACGAAGATCGTGGGCACGGAAGCTCCTTCAAGCGTGGTCAAGGGGTGACCTTTGGGGTGACGGTGAGCGATGGGAGATTCAGCATCAGACCGGGATGGATGAGGTTGGGGTCGTCGCCGATCGCCGCTCGGTTGGCGTCGTAGACCGTGCGCCAGCCGCGATCGATATCGGCGTTGGTTGCGCTGGAACCGAGCGCTCGTTGCGCGATCGACCACAGACAATCGCCGGCCTCGACGAAATAGGGCGCCGCCGGCGCGGGTGCACCAACTGGTAGTCCGACGGTTGGTGCGGCGGGAGGTGGCGCGGGCCCGCGAGTGGGTGCGGGAGCGGGGACGCGTGGCTCAGTGGGCACGAATTCAGGAATCGGTTTCGCCGCGCGAGGGCTTGGTTCTTGATGGCCCGTTCGAGGGGTCTCGGCAGGCCGGACCACGGTGGCCGCTCGGGAGGGCGGAACTTCCCAGTCCGGTGCGGGCGGAAGGGCGTCGGACCGAGGGCTGGGAGGCGCAACCTCAGGCGCGCTCGGCGGCGGAGCGTTCGTCGGCGGCGCGTTCGTCGGGGAGGGTGTTGTTGGTGGGCTGGGTGGCGCCGGCTCGTCGTCGGACGCTCCGTCGGAGTTTGCGGGCGCCTCAGGATGGGCCGCGGGTGCCTCCAGCCAGTGTCGGACAGAATTGTCGGCCGATGCGGTTTGGGTGCCCAGCATCCCGACGATCCCGGCCATGACGGCGAGGAGTGCGACGGCGGCCCGGTGCCCGGCGGTTGGGAGCAGCCGATCCGCCAGGACAACCACCACCGAGTGGGCGTTTCGGCGGCGAATGAGTTCCGCAACAAGAGCGAGCAAGAGGACCGCCGAGCAGGCCAAGGCGAGTGCCCAGGCCCCCAGCTCGACGGCCGCCCTTAGGGTGATTTCGTCCCTTGCCATCCATGGCTCCTTCGGGTTCGTGAGATCCAACTCATCCTTGAGTTGCATCTAATAGCCTCGTATTGAGATCAGAAGCGTCTCATAACGGCGAGAATCCGTCAAGTTATTGTTCCGGAAATGTCCCGACTCGCGGAGAAACGTCGCAGAGCGATAACTACACTCTGCGTTCGCAACACCACGGATGGTGAGAAGGAGGCGTCCAAGGATGGACGAGTTTGAGGCGATCGCCGCGTCGCTCTTGGAAGAGCAGCGCTACGAACAAGAAGGACAGGCCCGGCAGGTGCTCACCGCGGGCGATGCAGCCCGATGCTTCGCTGACGTTGTTCGTCGGCTGCCGCCCGGCGATGTGATCTCCCTCACCACGGTTGATGGCGAGACCCTGCGGGGGCGGGTCGTGCGGGTCGGCTCCGACTGGCTACGACTTTTGGAAGTGGCCGAAGAAACGGGGACTGCTCGCGTGCGCGGCCGTCGTGTTCATGAAGTTCGGTTGAACGCGGTGGTTCGGCTCAGCCGGGCCGCGGATCGATGACCGGGATGCGCTGTCGAGCTTCGGTTTCGAGGTCGGCAAGGTACGCCTCGAGCGTTTCCTGGCTAACCCGCCACACGCCTTTCTTCCCGATCTTGAGCGCGGGCAGATCTCCCGACCGCATGAGTGTGTACACCTGGGTCACGGTCACATTGAGGACGCGCGCAACATCGGCCGGCTTCAGGAGTGGCGGTGGGAGGTCTGTCATAGCGAGGTATCCAGAAGGCTATCGACTACGTCCGGTTCGGTCGCGCACCGTGGGCTTGACCATGTTTCGATTGCGCAGGGTAGCGGTTCCTGGCGTTTCCATGGATTGGCAACAGGCATGATCACGTTGCTTCGACAGCGCCTGTGCTGGGCGTTCGACACGCGTTTCATGGTGGGTCTCGTGCTCGTTGCGGTCTCGATCGTCGGCGGCTTGCGCCTTGCCGGTGACCCCGTGGCCGCGACCGAGGTATACGTCGCGTCGACGGATCTCGACGCGGGGCACGTCTTGACATCCGCCGACGTGGAGGTCGTTGAGGTTCGGGCACCGCGCGACGTGCTCTCCGGCTGGACGAAGACGGCGCATGGTGCTCCCGTGGGACGGATACTCCGGGTCGCGTTGCGTCAGGGATCACCGTTGGTCTTCGATCGCCTCGGCGGCGCGGTGGCCGCGGGTCGTGAGATCACGGTTCCCGCGACGCCGGAGCACGCGTTGGGTGGCGACATTCGCGCCGGCGATCGCATTGATCTCCTCGCGACCTTCGACAAGGGGACCGACGCCGCCCGCACTGTGACGGTGGCACGAGCGGCCCGTGTGAGTGGGGTTGTGCGATCTGATGGTCTCTTCGGTGCGCACGCCGGCGTGGTGACCGCGCTCACGCTGGGCGTGGATCCTGATGACGCGGTCGCGGTGGCGTTTGCTGCCCGCAACGCCGACCTCGATGTTGTTCGCGCCCACGGCGACCTGAATGGCAAGGGCCGGGCAACGTTCAGCGCTCAGGAGCTCCCATGAGCGACGCACGAGGGAAGAGTATGAGCGACGCGCTCGAGGTACTGATCTGCTCAGGCGGCGCGGCTTGGGAACTGCCGCTCGTCCGAGGCATGCAACGGCGCGAGCTCGGCGTCGTGATCGTTCGACGCTGTGTCGACCAGGGAGAGCTTGTCGGCACCGCGTTGCGCGACCGGCCGCGCGCCGTATTGGTCGACGCCTCCATGACCTGGGTTGATCGAGATCTCGTGGTCACCCTCCGGCGGGCGGGGGTTGAGGTGTTTGCGGTCGGAAACTCGACCCGGCCGCTCGCGGAGATCGGTGTCCGTTGCGTGGCCGCGGAGGCGAGTGCCGAAGCCGTCGCCAGTGCGCTCCACCAACTCGAGGCGCCAGCGCTTGTTCCGGAGTCGCCGGTTGCCGCGGCGCACGCAATGACCGGACGTGTCGTCGCAGTGTGGGGCGGGGCGGGTTCGCCGGGTCGAACGACGGTTGCGGTTCAGCTCGCGGTCGAGGCGGCGGCCGCCGGGACCAACACGCTGTTGCTCGACGCTGACGTTGGGGCCGCGTGTGTGGCGCAGCTACTCAGCCTGGACGAATCGCCGTCGATCGCACAGGCGGCACGTGCCGCGGCCGACGGATGGCAGTCTCCGTTGGCCCAGTGCCTCCAGGGCGGTCCCCATGGGGTTCAGGTGCTCGCGGGACTGGCGCGTGCGGAGCTGTGGCCCGAGATCAAAGAGGAGGCATGGCGGTCGGTGTTGAGCGCGGCGCGTACCAACTTCGAGCTGGTGGTCGTGGACGTTGGCGCATCGATTGAAGAGGACGAAGAGTTGGCGTTCGATCGTGTGCCTTATCGGCGCAACTTGGTGACGACGACAACACTTGACTGCGCAGATGACATCGTGCTGGTCACGGGCGCGGATCCGGTGAGCTTGCGCCGCGCGGTCGTCGCGCACCGAACGCTGACTGAGCGGCGAACTGGCGGAGGCGTCAATGGTCGCGCGGGTGTTGGACCCGAGGTGGTCCTGAACCGAGTGCCGAGCGCCGGTCGTCGGCTCCAGGATTGTTCACGCGCGGTGAGCGAATGGATGGGGTCGATGCCGATGGCGATGCTGCCCGAAGAGCCGGCGTTCGATCGCACCGTCTGGGAAGGGCGACCCCTCCGTGATGTAGCTCCGCGCTCCCCGTGGCTGCGCGAACTCCGCCCGCTGCTCGCCGAGCTGTCCGCGTGACCGCGGTCGAGATGACACGCCGGGCAGAGATGACCCGAGCCATCGAGCTGGTGGAGCAGGACGTACGGCAACTGTTGGTTCGACGTGAGTTGCCCCTGGATGAAGACGCCGGATTGCGCGGCCTGGTGGACGAGGTGGTGGCGGACTACCGGGACCGCTATCTCGCGGGTGGACTTCCGGCGCTCCCAGATCAGGATGTGGAGCTCCTTCATCAACGCATCGTCGGGTTCGGCGCCATCACGCCGCTGCTGGACGATCCCACGGTGGAGGAGATCTGGATCAATGAGCCGGGGCGCGTCTTTGCGGCCCGGCGCGGGGAGCATGAACTCACGGGCGTGGTGCTCGACGCCCGTGATGTGGAGGAGCTGGTGGAACGGATGCTCGCTCGCGCCGGGCGTCGGCTCGACCGCGCCCAGCCCTTCGTTGACGCGCGACTCCCGGACGGGAGTCGACTCCATGTTGCGATCCCCCCGATCACAAATCATTGGTCGGTCAATATCCGCAAGTTCGTCGGACTTCGTGCGCAATCGTGCGATGAGTTGGTAGCTCTCGGTTCCTGCTCTGCCCCGGCCGCTCGGTTTCTC
>JANPBJ010000215.1:0-2700 GCA_031430375.1 Acidimicrobiia bacterium | reverse complement strand
CTCTCGTGGCGACCCGCACCCGATGACCGCCAACCGTCCTCGCTCAGCGCGCTGCTGCGCACGATGAGTGGCGATTGCGGCAACCCCACATCGATGCGGCCCAGAATCAACGCCTGATCACCGATCCACTCATCTCGAGTGAACGACACCGAGTCTCCGATGAACGCTCCGTGGTCCATGCGCCTGAGGCGCTCCAGCGATTCTGCCTTCGTCCCCAGCACGAAACGAGCCAGGTCCTGACGGGCATCGAGCTCCGCCCAGTCGCCTTCGAGGTCGATCGAATGGGCGGGTACCCCGGCGGCTTGGATCTGTTCGATGAGCGCCGGCAATCCCGCCGTGGGAGACAAGGCGTTTCCGGCGATTGCCCGGCTGGCCGCGGCCACCGCCTGAGGCGAGAGGCGGACGAGCCCCGCGAACTCCGCGTTGGCCCAGCTCACCGCAATCGAGGTTCCGATCTCGAGCAGTCCCGTTTCGTCGAAGCGAACCTTCTCGGCCCGGCCAAGATCGGCGGCGGTCCTGCCGTCGTAGCGACGACGCCACGTAGAGTCCACCGCTACCGCCACCCCCGCGGGAGCGGCGGCCAGCAGCTCGACCGCTCCTCGCCGAAACACGGTGTCGGAGTAACAGATATACGCGGGACGCAGCGGGTCCAGTGCGACGAGCGCAAGGGATTCAACCGGACCGGTGTCGGCCCACGACCGGTTGAATACGACGCGCAACGCGGGGTACCGCTCCACCACATCCTCGGCTTTGAAACCGCCAACGAAGGAAATTTCCGGATCGCCGAGGACTGCGAATGCGTCGAGCAGCCAGTCCATGACCCGGCCGTTCTCGTCGATATCGACCATGGCGGCCGGTCGACCGCCGCGGACTGAGCGACCGGCGCCGAGAATGACGACCTGAGGGGATCCCGGCTCCATGTTGACGGGAGGCTACCGGAGGCTCAGCTACCCCAGCGCGGCGAGGCGTTCTGCCACATCCGCGAACGACGCGTCATTCTGACGAACCCGGTCGAAGAGCGCACGAGCGCGTGGCAGGTTGCCCGCCCGCTCCTCCAGATCTGCCAGTGCGTACCAGAGCCGTAGGTGATGTGTTTGGATTTTCTTCACCGATCCTGACGCACGGCGACCCAGCATTGCCACCGCTTCGGCCAAGCGATCCCGATCGGCGAGCGATCCCGCGAGCACGATCCTGCCCTCGGTCACCAACTCCGACGACGGCGACACGGCCGCGAGTTCGGCCCACAGTTCGTCCACGCGCTTCGAGTTCCCGAGGGCGCGCGCGCAATCCATCAGCACGTGGTGTTGGTCCACCTCGCCGGTGATCTCGGCGTAGACCTCGAGCTCCTCGGCTGCCGCTTCGTATTGACCCGCTCGGTACAGCGACAAGCCCAGCAGCTCTCGCACCGACGGCGCGCGCGGCAATGCACGGCGCACCGGTCGGAGGATGCGGATCGCGTCACGTTCCCGATCGTCGGCGAAGGCCTCGGACGCGTTCGCGACTGCGTCGTACCAGCGGGCACCGCGGGCACCGCCGTGGCGCAGGATCTCGTCTCGCACCGAACGAGGGCCCTTCGACCGTCGTCTCGGCGCATTGGCTTCCGCGCCCGCCCCACCGCGCGCCCGTGATGGCTCGGGAGCCTTGACAGGCTTGCCCTTGCCTCGTACCACCCGCAACGGTGGCGCATAAGCCGGACGCTCCTTTGGAGCACGAGGCGGCGAGTCACGAAACTCAGGGGCCGCCGGCGCGGGGTTCCGCCGTCGCGAGGTCCCAATCGTTCCTCCGCGAGGACCATCCGATGGACGTCCCGCACGGCCAGCACCACCGCTGCCCGCGCCACGACCAGCACCACGTGCCCCGCCGGCCGGACGTCCGGTCCCGGGGTCGTCGCTCCGACTGCTCCCGCGTTCCGCGCCGCGGTCGGGGCGACGCGCCCCATCCCGCTCGGACCCTCGCGCTTCGTCGCGACCGCGATCAGCGCCACGGGGCCGATCGTCGCCTCGCGCACCGACACCTCGACCACTGTCGCGGCTCCTGGTGGACCGGGCCGGCCCACTGCGTCCGGCGCCCGCTCGACTCGACGAGTCGCGACTCGGCGCCCCGCGACTCCCTTGCGGCCGACCACCGGTACCGCGCTCGTCTTCGCTGCGATCCGCCATGGAACGCCCTGCCGTACCCCGCCCTGCCGTACCCCGGCCCACCGCACCGCTGCTCTTGGTGTCGCGGCTGGCGTTCGTCCGGCTCGCGTTCGTCCGGCCGCCACCTGCTCCCGACCCGCGGGCGCCCGAGCTCGGTGCGCCGGAACGCCCACCGGAGGAGCCACCCGACGACTGCCGAGCGCTACCTCCACCTGCGCCGCGAGCACCACCGGTCTTGCGCTCGGCGCCGCCTCCTGCCGACCGGCCCCCGGCCGGGTTTCGCCCTCCTGACGCGGGACGACCACCACCGGTGCTCCCACGCCCGGCACGCGAGCCGCTGCCACCTGTTGGTTTCCGGTCCATCAGCTTGCCTCTCTTCGGACCTGCACGAACAGTCCAAGCATCATCGCACCCGTCGGATGTCGTAACCAAGGTTCGACGGAAATAGAAACAGAGGCTGGGAGACGCAGAAACGTCTCCCAGCCCCTAGGAAAAATCCCGGCGGCGACCTACTCTCCCAGGGGGCTCCCCCCCAAGTACCATCGGCGCGGGCGGTCTTCAC
>JANPBJ010000214.1:0-7263 GCA_031430375.1 Acidimicrobiia bacterium | reverse complement strand
CAAACCGTCAAGACCTCACCGGCCAGATCCGCGGCTGGAAACAGATCTTGAACACGCTCACCATGCACTACGGCGACCGCATCGCAGCCGCCGGCTACTAATGACCATCACGACCGTTTACACAAAGAATCTGACAGACCCTCCGGCGACTCAGCGTCGGCCGGCACCCGGTCAGGAATCGGTTTCGGCGAATCCGCGATCGGCAACTCCCCAGCATCTGCCACCGCAGCCGCGGCCGCCACTACCGGCTCGGTCACTGCCCCAGCCCCACCGCCCCAACCGCCACTACCACCCAAACCACGAAAACCCGCCGCAATGCCCTCATCCGTGTCCTTCCGCCAAACCACACAAGACGTTCGATTGGGATCATGCACCCGGACCCCCCCCCGCGCGTCAAGGGCCACCTCCGCTCCGCCGCCTTCGGGCTCGGCTCGGGCCAAACGGCGCGAGCAATGCCCGGCAGGCCGAGAGATGCCCTCGATCAACTCGCGTGGGTCGCTCGCGCGTTTCGTTCGATTCCGTGGATCGAGTGAGGCTGCGCCTCCCACTACGTTGCCTTCGTGCATCAGTATGACGAAGGAACAGAAGCAATCGCTCGGTTGTGTTTTGACTACGCGACGGAACGGTTGCTGCTCGATCCGGTGCCGCTCGACCAACCTCGGACTTTGGCGGACCTGACCGCAGCGGTCGGCCAAACCATTTCCGCCACGGGCCACGATCCCGAAACCGTCATGGCGTGGTTCCGCGACGATCTCGCGCCCGCGTGCATCTCTGCCGATAGCCCCGCGTTCCTCTCGTTCATGCCGGTCGCTCCCACGAAGGCGAGCCAGTTCTTTGACGTCGTTGTCTCCGCATCGGCGATCTGCGCGTCCGACTGGTTAGAGGCCGCGGGCGCGGTCTACGCGGAAAATCAAGCATTGCGATGGCTCTCCGACCTCGCCGGCCTCCCGCCCGCCGCCGGCGGCTGCTTCGTCTCGGGCGGATCGGCGGGGAACCTCTCCGCGCTCGTCGCGGCCCGAACCGATATCGCACTGCGCCGGCCCCGGCCCGCGCGGTGGCGGGTCGCGCTGGCCGACCAAGCGCACTCATCACTCACCAACACCTTGCGCATCATGGACGTGGATGCCCTCACGGTCCCGACCGGACCCGATGATCGACTCACCGGCGACGCGCTGCGAGCCGCGCTGGTTGACGAGGATCCCCAGTCGCTCTTCGCCGTTGTCGCCACCGCGGGAACCACGAACAGCGGAGCCATCGATGATCTTGCCGGGGTGGTGGAGGTTGCGCATGAACACGGTCTGTGGGTCCACGTCGACGGCGCTTACGGCCTCGCGGGGCTCGCCGCGCCAAGCATCCGTGACCGGTATCGAGGAATCGAAGCAGTCGACTCGTTCGTGGTCGATCCGCACAAGTGGCTGTTCGCGCCGTTCGACTGTGCGGCATTGCTCTACCGAGATCCCGAAACGGCGCGCCACGCCCACGCGCAGATCGCGCCGTACCTGGACCCGATCCGCGCAAACGAAGCGTTCAACCCGTCGGACTACGCCTACCACCTCACGCGCCGCGCGCGGGGTCTCCCGTTCTGGTTCTCACTCGCAGTTCACGGGACCGACGCTTACCGCGACGCGATTGAACGCACGTTGGAAATCACGCGCGACGCCGCCCGCCGGATTGAGGCCGCGCCGCACCTCGAGCTGATACTCGAACCGGAACTCACCGTGGTGTTGTGGCGGCGAGTGGGATGGTCTTCCGAGCAGTACCACGAGTGGTCCGACCGGATGCTGCGCGATCAGCGGGCGTTCGTGATGCCCACCACGTGGCATGACGAAACCGTCCTGCGCGCGGTGTACCTCAATCCGGAATGCCCTCCGAGCATCACCGACGACATCGTCGCCTCACTCGCCGACGAGATCAACTAGACCGCCGCCGGACTGACCTCAGGATTCCCACCATCGCGATGCAAGTCCTGGAGAGCTGACCTCGATCTCGTGGTGTGCACAACCGGCCGCCAAACGCTGGTCGTAGGTGATGACTGCTTCGAGGTCATCGCCAAGTTCCATCGCGGATGCCAGGTGCAACGCGTCAAGTGCCCCGAGTCCCACCACCCCCACGGATCGGGCGGAGACAAAGGCCGTCTCGGACGGCACGACGAACGTCACCACCTCCAGGCGCGCGTCGACCTCGCTCGGGGCGATACTCAGGCGAAGCGCCGCTCGATGGGCTTCAACCGCAAGCAGCGTCGACGACCACGGCGTGACGCCGCGTAGCGACCGCCGCAGGGCCGAGGAATGCTCCTCCTCGACGAGCAACTTCAAGAACGCCGACGTATCGAGGTACAGCACCGCGGGTTCGCTCAGTGGTCTTCGCGCAGGGCATCAAGCACCGACTCGGTTGTGTCCGGCGCGCGAAGCCCTTCGGGAAGGGTCTCCACGGTTGCCGTCGCCGTGCGGACTCGACCGGCGGCCACCAGCGCGCCGGCTCCGCCCACCGAAGTGGGAGGCACGAGTACCGCGACTAATGCGCCGCGATCGGTGATCCCAACACTCTCGCCCTCACGCACGCGGCGTACCACTCCCGACGCGTGGTGCTGCAGTTCGCGGATCGGCACGGTCCTCATGTGCGTCAAACGTGGTACATACCCAAGATCTCGGATGCCAACTGATCGGCATGCGAGTCGCTGCGTTCAGCACGCGCCCCAGAGGCCGAGCGAGGCGCGTTTCGCTGCCAACTCCTCCTCGAGCATGGTGCGCGCGTCGGTGCCATTCGGCGGAATCACGAGGAGCCGCGCGTAGCCGCGGCGCAAGAGATCATCGTTGAAGCGACGGCCGTCGAGCCAGATGTAGGCGAGCAGGCGCCCGTATTTGTCGCGATGCTCGACATCGAGCTCGAGCTCCACCTGGCGACCGGTCAGCGCCCGCTCCGTGTACGCCGAAGCCTCGGGGCCGTAACACTCCACACCTTTGGTGGGATGGTGGGTCTCGGGCGTACCGCAACCGCTCTCAATCTACCTATCGCGTTGCGCGGGGGTTCCCGGCACCCCCATTCTGCCTTCGACGGTCGCGACGAGCTCGCACAAGTGCAGGAAACTGCTGCTCAACACCCACTCCGGCACGCGCCGGGCACGAACCGGACGCGCACGCAAGTGACCTGCCCCTCGGTTTCTTACTGTTCTGCCGTGTTGAGATTGGGCCTTGATGAAAGGTGCGATCCATGCCGCGTCCGTATCCTGCCAGTTCCGTCGACGGGCTCTTGCGCTTGTTGGGGCTGGTCGGTCGATTTCAAAGAACGCGCGGATCTCGAGGTCACCGAAGCCACTCTCTATTACTGGGTCCGTCAGGACAAGATCGACGGTGGTGAGTTGCCCGGGCGCAGCACTGGGGAGTCCAAGGAGCTGGCTAAGGTCAAGCGCCGCATTCGTGAGTTCGAGGCTGAGGTCGAGATCCTGCGGCGAGCGAACCAACTGCTCGGATCGCAGGTCGTCCGCCTAAAAGGGTTCACCCGGTGATCGATGTTCTTGTCGGCGCCGGGTTCAGCGTGAAGCAGTGCTGCCGTGTCCTTGGGGTGTCGTCTCCCGGCTACTACATGTATCGCAAGCGGCCCTTGTCGACCACCAAGATGCGCCGCGAGTGGCTCACCGCGTTGATCAAACAAATCCATGCCGAGAGTCGTGGGACCTATAGGGCGCGACCCGTTCACGCGGAACTGACCCAGGGTCGAGGCATTCACGTCAGCTGCAATCTGGTCACGGTCCTGATGCACAACGCACAGATAGCAGGGCTTCCGGGGCCCGCCAAGGTGAAACGCGTGAAGGGCACTCCGACCGCTGACGATCTTGTCCATCGGAAGTTCGCGCGGACAGACACCAACGAACTCTGGGTATCCGACATCACCGAGCATCCAACGCCCGAAGGCAAGGTCTATTGCTGCTGCGTTCTCGACACCTGCATCCGACGGATGGGACTGCCCCTGATTCGGTTGAACGGCCCGCCGTCACGGGAGCTCCAGGCCCTCAAACGCCGAGTCGCATAGCGCTCCGCGTCTGGTGTCGTCGAACTCGACTCCCGACGCGTTGAGGACCCCGATGCGCTGCCCGTGGTGGCCAAGATCGGTCCACGAGATGGTGTCGAGATCGTCCCGCAGCTCGTCCGGCAGGACGTAGACGGTGTAGTCCGATTCGAAGTCGTCGAGGTCGTAGTCGAAGTTGCAGTCGAGGAGGAGCAATCGCCCTTCGTACTCCACAACAACTGCCCGCGGGATGTCGTGGAAATCCCGGTACCGGATCGGCAGCCAATTCCCAGTCACTGTATCCTCCCTGACTTGGGGACCGGGTTCGGCTGCAGCGGTCCAAAGGGGCAGGGCCCCGCGCCAAGGCAGATGTTCACGTGGTGCTCGTTCATCACCCCGCTTCGGGTCATCTCAGGGACAACGGTCACTGTTCCGCCGCCGGCACGGATCTGGCCTGCGGTCGTGGGGCGTATCTGGCCGTATGGCACGTATGCGCCGGCCTCCTCAAGTGTGTGACCGTATGCGCCAGAGAACACCTCGCCGGGCGGCGGGACCTCCGACGTGCCCCCGCGCACGACGACCGTGTCATCCGCGAGCCCGCCCGCGCCCTTTGTGGCTCGGCCAAGGGGGAAGGAGCCTCGTTGGGACAGGTTGACACGCCCGCGCACGGCTTTGACCCCACCCGAAACGTAGCGTCCGGCGCCGGCGAGGGCGGCTCCGGTCGTGGCTGCGACGATGAGGCTTTTGGCGTCGAAGTGTCCGGCGGCGAGTTGGTTGAACGATTCTCCGACGAATCCCGCCGCGGCGCCTTGGCCAATGATGCCAACACCAAGCCAGGATGCCGCACCGACACCGAAGCCGGCGGCAGCACCACCAAGGATGCCCATACCGGTGCTACGAGCAATACAGGCGGCGTCTCCTCCACACGTCGCGACACCGATCCCGCCACCGATGAGACCACCCGCGAGTGCCCCCCACAGCATCGGAGCGACACACGCAGCACAGACCGCGGCTCCGACAACAAGTGCGGCGGCTCCCAGGATCGTCCGACAGCCCGAACTGCCCATGCAGCTGTTCCACGCATTGGAGATCCCATTGGCGATCCCACCTCCGGCTCTCTGTGCAAAGGAGATCGCAGCATTGGTAACCCGGCTCCCGAATCGTCCGGCTGCGCTAAGCCCGCCTTTGATAAAGGAATAGGAGCGGCGGGCGGCGGCGCTGACATGGTGCACCGCCGATTTCGCGAAGTGAGCGACCGGTCGGACCACGTTGTCACGCGTCCAGCCAACAACGGCGTCGACCTTGTCTTTGACGAACTTGTTGACGGCCCGCTCGCCCCGTCTGATTGCCTTCGCACACGAGTGACACCCGACGGCGTCCGCGGCGTCAGCAAGCCAACCGGCCCACCTCCCATCGGGGTCCGCATAGCTGAGCGGGCTGTTGTTGGCGTAGGTGTAGAGGTTGAGGGATATGGGGGTGGACAGCATTGGGGTGATGGTGTCGCGGGAGATGAAGTTGTTGGTGGTGGGTTCATACCAGCGGGCACCCATGTCGACGAGACCACTGGTGGGGTCGGTGTAGTCGCTTTGGTATCCGACGGGTGGGGTGAGAGTGCCGGTTATGCCGGTGGATTGGCCGAACGGGTTGAACGCGCGGGTGTCGGTGACGGTCTGGGTGGGGGCGTTGAGAAGCCACGCGAGGTCGCCGTGGCGGTCTTGGCCGACAACGCGGGCGTTGGTGCCGTCGGTGAGTGCGATGAGGTCACCGTTCGGGCTGTGTGCGTAGGTGTAGGGACTGCCGGTGGTGACGGGATCGAGTTCGAGTCCGGCGTACGTGAACGCGGTCCCGGCGCGGGTCGCTATTCGTCCGTAGGCGTCGTAGGTGTACGCGGCTTGGCTGTTGTAGTTGGAAAGCCGATCGAACGCGTCGAACGTGTAATTCGTGGTCGTCGAACCGACGAGTCTCGTGGCGCGTGTGCCCCGGGCGGTGTAGGTGTAACTGGTGGTGGAGGGCGCGGTGAGGAGCCTGTTGCGGGCATCGTAGCTAGACGTCGCGGTACCGACCTTGGTGCGGTTCCCCGAGTTATCCCACGTGTACGCGGTGTTAACGGCAGCGGGGTTCGTCCAGGACGCGAGCCGTTCTTTGCGGTCGTAGGTGTAGACGTTCGTGCCCGCGCCCGCGTTACCGGGCAAGGTCGTTGTCTTGTTCGTGATGTTGCCCGAGGTGTCATACCCGTAGGTGAAGCCAGCGAGTGTCGCGTTCGACGAGTTCTTGAGCGTGTCGCTCGTCAGCCGGTGGTAAGCGTCGTATCCGTACGTTCGGGTCTCGCCGCCGGGCGCCATCGCGACGCCAGTCAACCTGCCCGAGTCATCCCAAGTATGCGTGCGAGTTACCGCGGTGAGCGGATCAGTTTCGGTGAGAAGCTCGTCGCGGTTCGTCCACCCAAACGTTGCGGTCCCCGCAGTATCGGTCCGTGACGTCATCCGGTTCGCGTCGTCATATACGAACGACGACGTCCCGGCTCCGCCCGTGGTGCCAAGCATCAACCCGCGGTCATCCCAGGCGAGGTTGATCGTGCCGTTCGGATGCGATCCGCTCGTCTGGCGGGACGCGAGGTCGTACCCGAACGTGCGGGTGATGTTGGATTGTCCCGGTTGGATACCGGTTTCGGTCGTCATCCGGCCAAGTTCGTCATAGACCCGTTGGCGGTTCACACCGCCGGGGAGCGCCACGTTGGTGGTCAGTCCACCGGCGTCGTAAGAGTTGCGGTACCGGCGGTCCACGGTGGCGGGGTACGCGGTCGTGGAAGGTTCGATGACGTCTTCGCGTAGGTTCCACGGTTGGTAGGTCGCGACGGTGATGTTCGATCGGCCGTCGGTGGACCGAGTGGCGTTCCCAGCTGCGTCATAGCCGGAGCTGGTCGTGATCGACGTTGTGGACGTGACCGGTTCGACGACAGTACGGAGTTGGTTGATGGCGTCGTAGGTCGAGGTTGTCACGAACCCGCGTGGTGAGGTCCGGGTCGTGATGTTGTCGTTCTGGTCGCGTCCGTAGCTCGTGACGATGTCGGTCGATCCGGTCTTGCGTTGAATCGTCGAAGCGAGCCGTCCCGCGTTGTCATAAGTGTTAACCGCCTGGAAACTCATCGGATCGGTCGTATTGGTGAGCCGACCGGCGACGTCATAGGCGTAGCTGGTGGTCTTGGTGAGGGCGTCGACACTGGTTTTCATTTCCGACGCCGCGTTGTAGGTCGCGGTG
>JANPBJ010000213.1:0-8379 GCA_031430375.1 Acidimicrobiia bacterium | reverse complement strand
ACGGACTTCCACTTGCCGCCTTCGTATTCGGTGAGCTGTTCATCGGTGCGGTGGTACCCGTCCATGGCGAGGCCGGTGGACATGAAGAGTTCGCCCTGGTCTCCAGTGGCGGCCTCGTTGCCCTCGGTGTTCACGATGCGGAACTCGATCCCGCCGTAGGGCTTGCCGCAGGAGCCGGGCTTGCGGAGTTGGTCCTCGGGGCGCAGCACCGTGATGATTCCCATCTCGGTCGAGCCGTAGACCTCGAAGAGGAAGCCGTCGCCGAGCTTGGCGATCACCTCCTGCTTGAGCGCGTACGGCACCGGGGCGGCATTCGCAATGAGGCAGCGCATGGAGGAACAGTCGGCGGTCGCCAGGATGTCGTCCGGCAGCGAGACGATGCGCTTGAGTTGGGTGGGCGCCGAGAACGTGTTCGTCACCTTGTGCAGCTTCACCGCGTTGACCCAGGCCTTCGCATCGAAGCGCCGGAGCACCACGATGGGACAACCCGCAGAGTGATTGAGCGACACGAATGCGAGCGGACCCGAGTGGTACATCGGACCGGTGGTGATGTGCACTTCGTTGCCCATCTGGAATCCGAGTTCGCCGAGCAGCGCGAACACGACGGGCGCGTTCGTGGACGTGCGCAGCGCGCCTTTGGGTTTCCCGGTGGTGCCCGACGTGTAGAGCATCTGCGCGCCAACGGCCGATGCGTCGGGTGATTCGGGTTCGGTGGCGGGCTGTCCGCCGAGGACGTCGGCCCACGATACGAACCCTGCGGGCAGTTCCGTGGCGGTCACCGTCGCACAGAACGCCACACAGGCACCGACTTTCGGAATCTGATCCCGGACCGAAGCGATGAGAGGGGCGTAGTCGGCGTCGGCCACGACGAGGGTCGCGTCGGAGTTGTCGATGACGTAGGCCATTTCCTCCGGGGTGAAGCGGTAGGACAACGGGACGGCCACGAGGCCCACCTTGCGGGCCGCGTGGATCACCGCGATGGTCTCGAGTGAGTTCGGTCCACACCAGACGATCCGATCGCCCGCCTCGCCGCCGAGGGCCCGCAGGCCGTGGGCGAGCCGATTCACCAGCAGGTTCAGCTCGCTGAAGGTCGTGGTGGAGAAGACCGCATCGTGGCTCGCGTCAACAATGACGGCGAGCCGATCGGGCGATCCGTCGGCGTGAAGTTTCAGGACATCGGGCATGGCTGCCACTGCATCTCCCCCATCTGCACCCGCGGATCTGGGCGCCCGAAGCACCCTATCGGCGGTCCGGCACGCGCCGAGATGACCACCGATTGTCTCGGAGAAGCGAGGAGGTGAAGAAGTGAAGCAAAGATTGCCGATAGGGAAACCAGTGGTTCGATGCCGATGCACACGCCGTCGCGCGCGCCAAGATGGTGTCGACCCCGGAGGGCACATGATCTCAATCGTCGTCCCGGCGTACAACGAAGCGGCGTTGCTGGGAACCACTGTGCGGGAACTCGTCGACGGCCTGCGCGCAATCGGCGAACCGTTCGAAGTGCATATCGTGGAGAACGGCTCCACCGATGGAACGCCCATGATCGCCAGTCGGATCGCCGAAGCTGTCCCCGAAGTCGAAGCGCACTCCTTGCGAGTGGCGAACTACGGCGAGGCCCTGCGCGCCGGCCTGCTGGCGGCGCGCGGTCGAGTCGCAGTGATCTTCGATGTGGACTTCTGGGATCTCCAGTTCATGAAGGAAGCCTTGGCAGTGCTCGACGCGGACCTGGAGCCGAGCGGCCCCGCCATCGTCGTCGGATCCAAGCGGGCGCCCGGATCCGACGACGGCCGGGTGTTCGTGCGCCGTATGGCGACGTCGGTGTTTTCTCAGATACTGCGAGCGGGATTCGGGCTCACGGTGTCAGATACTCACGGAATGAAGGTCGTCAACATCGCTGCGCTGCGCCCGGTCGTGACCGCGTGTCGGAACGGTTCGGACCTCTTCGATACAGAGCTCATCCTACGGGCCGAACGAAATGGCTACCTCGTCGCCGAGGTGCCGGTCAGGGTGCGCGAACTCCGACCGGCCCGCACGTCGATCGCTCGTCGTGTTCCCCGGACGCTGCTCGGACTCACCAAACTCCGAATGGCCCTCGGCCCCCGAAGGTGACGCAACCCGAACCGGAGCGCAGCGGAGGTGAGCAGCGAGGGAGGGAGCCCATGAACTCCCCCGGCCCCTTAGGTGGCGACCGAACGAGCCATCAGGGAGGTGGTTTTGTTGATCTGCAGATCAATGGCGTCGATGCCATCGACTTCTCGGTGGCGAACGGCGAGGACTGGGTGCGCGCCGGACAGCGGTTGCTCGCCGCTGGCGTCACTGGGTATCTCCCCACCATCTGCTCGATGCCACTCGATCGATATTCGGGTGCGCTCGCTCGTGTCGCGGCGGCCCAGGGGGCGGGTCCGGACGGCCTCCCGAGGATTCTCGGCGTGCACCTCGAAGGACCGTTCCTTGGCGGAGCGCTCGGCGCGCATCCCCCTGCGATGGTCCGCCCGATGGACCTGGCGTGGCTTGCAGAACTCGTCGACTCGTTTCCGGGTCTCGTGCGGCTGGTCACGCTCGCGCCCGAGGCGGATCCCGGCTGCGATGGCATCCGAGCGTTGGTGGCTCGGGGCATCGTGGTCTCGTTGGGACACACCACCTGTACCTACGAACAGGCAGTCGCCGCCGCCGATGCCGGGGCGACCCTCACCACCCACCTGTTCAATGGAATGGGCCCACTCCATCATCGCGAGCCCGGGATCATCGGTGCCGCGCTTGACCCTCGCGTGGATCTCACCCCCACGCTGATCGCAGATTTCGTCCACGTGCATCCCGCTGTGGTTGCGGCCGTGTTCGCGGCGGCGAACCCGATCTTGGTCAGCGATGCGGTCGCCACGGGTACCCGGTACTTCGACGCGAAGGTCACCGCCGCGCGCGGGGCGGCGTATCTCCCGAACGGGATGCTCACGGGTGCGACTGCACTCCTCGACGATGCCGTCCGCAACGTGGCCGGGCTCGGCGTCCCACTCGCCGAGGTGCTCGCGGCCGCATCGAATCGCCCGGCGGCGCTACTCGGATTGCTCGGAGCCCCGGGTGAGATCGAGCTGGATCCCGAGCTCAACGTGGTCGAGGTACGGCTCGACGGTCGGTGCGTTTACAGTCGGGAGCGGTGACTCACTCCCCCCGCGTCGGATTGTTCGTGACCTGCGTGGTCGATCAGGTCGCGCCGGACGTGGGAATCGCGACCGTCCGGTTGCTCGAGGCCGCCGGGGCGCAGGTGGAGTTTCCCGCCGCGCAGACGTGTTGTGGTCAACCCGCGATCAGCGCGGGTGAGCCTGAGGCAGCAGCTCGATTGGCTCAGCATTTCGTTGACGTGTTCGACCACTGTGACGCGATCGTGGCACCGTCGGGCTCCTGTGCGGCGATGGTCCACCATTGGTTCTCCCGGCTCCTACCGCATGATGATCGGGTTGCAACGCTTTCGGCGCGTACGTTTGAACTCACCACCTACCTCGTCGACGAGCTCGGACGAAACGATCTCTACGCCGGCGGTCTCGGGGCTCCGCTCGGCACGACAGTGACGGTGCACGACGCGTGCCACGGGTTGCGCAATTTGGGTATTCACGACGCGCCGCGCTCGCTCCTGCTGGCGGCCGGTGCCGTACTGATCGAGATGGATGAGGCGGACACCTGCTGTGGCTTCGGCGGAACGTTCGCGGCCAAGCATGGTGAGATCGCAGCGCCGTTGGCCGACGACAAGTTGGATCATGCTGCGGCCACTGACGCCCGATGGTTGGTGAGCAGCGATATCGCGTGTTTGCTGCACCTCGAGGGTCGGCGTCGACGGACGGGTATTGGGCCTGAGCCGATCCACATCGCATCGTTGCTCGCGAGCGGGCTGCTGGCATGAGCCACGGCCTGGTCACGCCGGGTACCACGATCGGCGAGCGGGCCGCGGCCGCGATTGCGGATCCGGGATTGCAGCGTGCGCTGCGCAACCTCGATACCCGGCGCTATACCGCGCGCGCCGTCGCGGACGGGATGCCGGAGCGCAAGGACCGGGCGGCCGCGATTCGTCGAGAGACGTTGGGGGATCTCGAAGGCTGGGTGAAGCGGGCGTCGACTGCATTGAGCGGCGCGGGCGCACAGGTGCATCGGGCCGCGACGCCTGACGATGTGAATCGGATCGTGATTGGCATCGCCCAGCGCGCCGGTGCGACGCGGGTGATCAAATCGAAATCTATGGCGACCGAAGAGGTCGATCTGGTCGAGGCGCTGGGAGCGGCAGGGATTCGAGCGATCGAGACCGATCTCGGCGAATACATCGTGCAAGTTGCCGACGAGCGTCCCTCGCACATGATCACTCCGGCGATTCACAAGACCGTCGACCAGATTGCAGAACTGCTCAGCCGAGTGTCGGGCGAGGCGCTTCCCGCCGATCACGAGGCCATTACGGAATGGGCACGGGCCCGACTCCGCGAAGAGTTTCTCCTCGGTGATCTCGGCGTCACCGGCGCGAACTTCGTGACCGCTGACACCGGCACGATCGTGATCGTGACGAACGAAGGCAACGCGGATCTCTGCACGCTCATCCCGCGAGTGCATATTGCGGTGGTCCCGGTGGAGAAGGTCATCCCCCGCCTGAGCGATCTGGCGGATCTGCTCCCCGTCCTGACTCGAAGTGCCACTGGTCAAGACATCTCGAACTACCTCACGATGGTGACCGGACCCCGTCGTGCGGGTGAAGTCGATGGCCCCGAGGAACTCCACGTGGTCTTCCTCGATCACGGTCGGTTGGCGCTCGTCGGAACCGAATACGAGGACATGCTTGCGTGTATCCGCTGTGGCGCGTGTCTGAACGTGTGCCCGGTGTTTCGCCGGATCTCGGGCCACGCCTACGACGCCGTCTACACCGGACCGATGGGCAAGATCTTGACACCGTTGCTTTCCGCAACAGGTGAAGAGGGTCGCGAACTTCCGGCGGCTTCCACCTTGTGCGGGGCGTGTGCTGAAGCGTGTCCGGTTGAGATCCCGCTCGTGGATCTTCTGGTGAGATTGCGCGCCGACCTGCGGACATCCGGACCGGTCGGGCAGCGTGCGTCGGCGCGCCGCTCGACCGCACCCGGAGAGTTGAACGTGACACCGATTTCCTCCGGAGGGCGACGTCCGGGCGAGGGCATGGCGACCGCGGCAAACGCGACGCCGCTGCAGTTCGGTCGCCGCAGATCTCGGCCGTGGTCGTACTGGGCCGCGGTGTGGTCCACTCCGCGTGGATACCGCGTGAGCGCGCGGGTCACTGCACGAGCAGCGTCGCTGATCGCCGGGCGCCGCGCACCTGATGCAGGGTCCGGTGCAGCCGCTGGTCGCGCGGCTGCAGTCCGATGGTCGAGCCGGGCCTGGTTCGGCACGCGCGGGTGGAGCGCGTCACGCGATCTTCCGCTCCCATCAGTGCGAGGGTTTCGAGATCGCTGGCGGAACCGCAAGGCCGAGGGGTGGTGACGCCGATCTCGGAACTCGTGGCGGAGTTCCGCGTTGCAGCCGCGGCGCACAGCATGACGGTGCACGGGCCGGTGACGCCCGCCGCGGCTCCGCGCACCGTGGCCGACCTGACTCGCGACCGGGCCGCCGGGGGAACCGTTGCTCGCCCGATCGCCGATCCGGTCCTCGATGAGCTTGGGGTCACGGCCGCGCTGGGGGATTTGGGTGCGTTCAGCGCGCGAGTCTCCGACTGGTTCGACGCTCTCGCACAGGCCGCCGTTGGCGTGACGGGCGTTGATCTGGCGATTGCCGAGACCGCCACGCTCATCATCCGGACCGATAGCGATCGACCCCGCGGTACTCATATCGTTCCCACTCGCCACGTCGCCGTGCTCCCCGTTGGCGCAATCGTGGCCGACCTCGGCGAGGCCTTGGCGGCGGTGCAGCGATCCGGGATGCCGAGCAACCTCTCGTGGGTGAGCGGCCCGTCGCGTACCGCCGACCTGGAGATGCGTCCGACCATCGGAGTGCACGGTCCGATTTCGGTGGACGTGATATTGGTCGACACCGAGACGCGAAGATGAACGGGTGACCGCCCGATCACGCGAACCCCGGTTCGCGGCTGCGATCTCCGAACATCCCGTTGCCCCACAAGCGGTTGGCGAACTCGCAGGCTCGGTGCTGGAACAGCTCGACGGTCGTGAAGTCGATCTCTTGGTCGCCTTCATATCGCCACATTTTTCGGGTGCCGCCGAGGACATTGGTGGCGTGTTGCGCGCGGTCCTGCACCCCGGAGTCCTCATCGGGTCGACGAACGCGGCAGTCGTCGGCATGGGTCGGGAGGTCGAGGAGTCTCCGGCGATTTCGCTCTGGGCTGTGAGCTTTGGCGCCACGACTGCCCGAGCGGTTGAGCTCGACGCGATGGTGGGAGCGGAGGGCACCACACTTCGCGGCTGGCCGGAACATCAGGGTGAAGCAGGCGACGAACGAGATCACACGCTGGTGTTGCTCGCGGATCCGTATTCCTTCCCCACCGACGGCGTGTTGCGCTCGCTGGGAGAGTCACAGCCCGATCTCCAGGTGATCGGCGGAATGGCATCGGCGGCACGCGGCCCTGGCGGAAACCGACTGTTGGTCGACGATCGGGTCGTGGACCGAGGCGCGGTGGGGGTGCTGCTACGCGGCTCGGACCCGGTGGAGGCCGTGGTATCGCAGGGGTGTCGGCCCGTGGGATCGCCGTTTGTCGTCACCGATGTCGATGGCAACTACGTGCGCGGCCTCGGCGGGCGTCCCGCGCTCGAGCGGCTCCAGGAGCTCGCGGCGACGATGGAAGAAGCTGAGCGTGAGCAACTCCAGCGTGGACTGCACGTTGGTCTGGTGGTGGACGAACACCGCATCGACTTCGGACGGGGTGACTTCCTCGTTCGCAACGTGCTCGGAGCACGAGCCGACGACGGCGCGATCGCCATCGGTGCCATTGTGGAAGTCGGTCAGACGTTGCAGTTCCACGTTCGCGATGCCGCGGCAGCCGACGCTGATCTCACTCAGCTGTTGGCCGGCCAGACCGCGGCGAGCGCGTTGATCTTCGCGTGCGTTGGTCGAGGCCGACGTCTCTTCGGCAGCACCGACCATGACGCGAGCGCGGTGGCCGACGTGTTCGGTCCGATCCCAGTGGCGGGTGGATTCTGCGCGGGCGAGATCGGCCCCATCGGCGGCACCAACCACGTTCATAGCTTCACCGCCAGCGTTGCCCTCTTCTCCGCTCATGCGACTTCGTCGCAGGCCGCTCGGGCCCCGCTCGGTGGTTGATCGGCTGGACCGTGATCTCGGTCGCCTCGCTTCGGTCTTTGCTGTTACCTGGCGCGGAAGTTACGGGATGAGGACGACGCGGCCTACTGCTTGGCGGGACTCGATGTAGGCGTGAGCGGCCGCGGCCTCGGCAAGGGGGAACGTGCGGTCGATGACCACGGTGAGCTTGCCTGTGGCAACCTCAGCGACGAGGTTGGTGATCAGCGTCTGCGCCCGATCGGATGCGATTTCTGCGCCAAAGAACACGCCGGTCAGTGAGCGGTTGCCCGGGGCGAGGTCCGAGATGTCGAGGAGTTGCGGATCGCGTCCCGCTGAGCCCACCGAGATCGCCCGACCGCGCGGCGCGAGGCACGCGATGCTGCCCTGGAGAATCTTTCCGCCCACCGAGTCGACGACGAGGTTGACTCCCCAACCGCCGGACTTCGCCTTGACCTCATCGACCCAACCGTCCTGGGTGTAGTCGATGCCGTGATCCATGCCGAGCACGCCGAGGCGCTCGAGCCGTTCCGGACTCGACGCCGTCGCGAGCACCGTCGCTCCGGCGCGCTTCGCCAACTGAATCGCGGCGGTGCCGACGCCACCAGCGCCCGCTTGAATGAGCACAGTTTCACCTGCTTGCAACTTCCCGAACTCGAAGAGACAATCCGACGCGGTTCCGAACGCGACGGGCACGCACGCGCACGCCGCGATATCGGCACCTTCCGGGATGGGGAAGGTGAGGAGTGCCATGGTGACGAACCGCTCGGCGTGGGATCCGTAGAACGAGTTCGCGACGACCCGCTGACCGACGTGACGATCAGTGACCCCTTCACCCACCTCGATGATCGTGCCCGCGCACTGGTAGCCGACGATGTGCGGAACCGCGGGCATATCGCCGCCGAGGCGGTTCAGCGTGTCGCCACCTTCGATGCTGATCGCTTCGACCTGGACCACCACGCCGCCGGGGAAGCATGCGGGGTCCGGCACCTCTTCGTAGCGAAGGACTTCGGGGGAACCGGTCTCGTAATAGACGGCAGCGCGCACGTTGATCCTTTGGTCGAGGTGGTGAGCAAGGTACCCGGCGCGCCGATGACGATCCCTTAGGCTCGGCGGCCAAAGCAACTCTTGGCG
>JANPBJ010000212.1:0-12137 GCA_031430375.1 Acidimicrobiia bacterium | reverse complement strand
GCGGTCCCAGTCCGGCGTGAGGTCGCGCGCCGCGCCGCCGCCCGCTGGGATGACCCACGGATGCATGTTGATCATGCCGCCGCCGTCGTTGGGATCGCGGTGGCCGATGCAGGCGAGCTGCGTGCCGTCGGGACTGAATGCCATCGTCTGGCGATCGCCCTCGTCCTGGGTCATGAACTCGATTCCCTGGTCCGCTTTGAAATGATATTTGACCCAGTACCGCTCACCGGCGGCGTCGACCCAGAGGTAGGTGTGGCTCGAGAAGCCGTCCATGTGTCGCCAACTCGCGGGATCCCTCGGTCACCCATCAACCAAGTGACCTGGTGCGCCGACTCCGGCGAGAGCGTCCAGAAGTTCCATTGCATGTCGTGATCACGCAGGTCGCTGTCGGCGCGGCGCTTCAGCGAGCGAATGAAGTCCTGGAACTTCATCGGGTCACGGAGGAAGAAGACCGGCGTGTTGTTGTCGACCATGTCGTATTGCCTTCCTCGGTGTAAAACTTGATCGCGAAGCCGCGAGGATCCCGCCAGGTGTCGGGGCTTTCGCGCTCATCGGCCACAGTGGAGAACCGAACGAGGATCTCGGTCGTACGTTCGGGCCCGAAGACGTGCGCCTTCGTCTACGCGCTGAGATCGTTCGTGACCCCGAATCGTCCGTAGGCCCCGCCGCCCTTGGCGTGGGGTTGGCGTTCGGGGACGCGTTCGCGGTTGAACTGCGCCATCTTCTCGATGAGGTGGTGGTCCTGGAGCAGTATCGGACCGTCGGGCCCGACGGTGAGCGAATGCTCGTCGCTCTGCGCGGGGATCCCGGCCGAGTTCGTGGTGAAGTTCTCGTCGACCACGGTTCCGCCCATCGTCAGGCCGCTCACGTCACTGGCCGAGGCTGGGTTGGCTTGGGCCGCTGGCGAGGTTGCCTGCCGGCGGGCGAGATGACCGGGGCGCGCAGCAGAATGAGGTGCCGGGAGTGGGAATCGATCGAGAATATCGGCATGGTCACGTTCCTTCGGTTCGAGAATGTGAATTGCCTGGTGGTGCCCGACGGCGCCATATCCAAAACATCCGCGCTCAAGCATTCAACGTATGGGAGGAGGTTTGGCGGCGGCGAATGGGGGTAGGTCTCGGGCATCACAGCAATTCGCTGTGGTGGCCGCCACAAAGGCGAAGGCCGAGGATTCGATCCCCCGAAAGGAAGCACCAGCATGAGTGATCACCGCGATAGCGGACCCGCGTCGGGCGTCAAGGGCGTCGTCGAGGGTGTGAGGGGCAAAGCCAAGGAGGTCTTCGGCGCGGCAACCGGCCGAGATGAGCTCCAACGCGAGGGCGAAGCGCAACAGGACAAAGCCGCCGCGCAGCGTGACGTCGCCTGGCAGGAGGCCGAGGCGGACAAGTCGCGTGCCGAGGCGAAAGCCCACGAGATGGAGCAGAGCAGCCACCAGGGCTGAGTCCCACTTTCCTCCGAACCAACAACCAGATCTCAGACAGACGATGCCGCACTTTCCCCCGGGTGCGGCATCGTCGCGCGCGTACGGCCTGCGAAAATGGGCCGGCGCGAGGGTGCGGTGACGAACCCATCAAGATCTGGCACACTGGCGCCGGCATTCGCGACGACGGCTGCGTTCGCCGGAGTTCTCGGACTGGCCCTGGACGAGATGAGCGCGGCGGAGACCAGTGACCACGACAACATCGACCTACGCCGAGAGATTGCTCGCCTCGCGTCCATTCTCCGATACCAACGCGCCCGCGAATCCGAGCTCATCTACGAGGCCTACTACGACGCCTTCAACACCGAACTCGACATCTGAACCAGCGACCAGCCGACCCGTTGACCTGGGCGCGCGAGGGGCTCGGGGCTCTCGGCGCGTTCCTCCCGACGGGTGTGGTCAGGTGGCGGGGGTGATGTTCTGGTTGCCGTGGAACACGTTGGCGGGGTCGTACTCCGCCTTGATCCCCTGGAGCCGTGCGTATTTCTCCGCGCCGAACGCAGCGCGCACGCGTTCCTCACCTTCGCTGCCGATGAAGTTGAGGTAGACGCCGCCCGTCGCGAACTGGGCAATGTCGCGGCGGAATCCGCGCGCCCACTCGATGTTCGCATCATCGTCTTCAGGGCTTTCCCACACTGCGAACGGGTGGGTGATCCAGGGTGCGGACCGTTTGGTCATCGGGGTGGCGTCCTCACCGATTCGGGCAACGGCACCGCCCCAGGGGAGGAGCAACTGTTGGGCGAGTGGCGAGCGCCGTTCGGACCCGTACTTGACGAAGACGTCGAGCGCGTCGTCGGGGAAATCTTCGTGGTACTCGGCGGTCCAGTAGTTCCGCATCCCGGGCGGGTCGTCGATCATGCAGTTGAACTCGGCGTAGGGCATGGGGCCGACGAGATCGACCTCGGGTCTGAGATCGCGGAACGGGCGAATGACTTCCTCACCGACGGCCGGATCGCCGGCCCAGCACAACGCCAGTCCGACCACGGTTGTGCCTTGGAGGTGTTCGGGGACGAAGTCCTCGGGCGGGCCGGTGAGGAACACGAGTGCCGAGCCGAGTTCATCGGGCAAAGTGGGCGCGAGATCGCGGAACACTCTGCTCACGTCGCCGCCGGAGTCGCCGGGCCAGAGCATGAGACCGGCCAGCACGATCGGACCGACCGGGTGCAGCGCGAACTCGAAGTTCGTGACGACGCCGAAGTTGCCGCCTCCGCCGTGCAAGGCCCAGAAGAGATCGGGGTGCTCGGTCTCGCTTGCGGTGATCAGGGTTCCGTCCGCGGTGACGAGTTCGACTGAGCGGAGGTTGTCGCACGCGAGACCGTACGTGCGCTCCAACCAACCGGAACCGCCGCCGAGAGTCAAGCCCGCGATGCCCGTGGTGGACACACGACCGCCGGTGGTCGCGAGGCCGTGCTCTTGGGTCGCGTGGTCGAACTCTGCCCACGTGAGACCCGCACCGGCACGGATCGTGCGCGCACCCGGATCGACGTCGGCTTGTTTCATGGGGCGCACGTCGATGACCAGACCACCGTCGTTCAGACACATGCCCGCCACGGAGTGGCCGCCGGCCCGCACTGCGACCTCGTATCCCTCGGCGCGGGCCAAAGCGAGCGCATCGATCACATCGTCAGATGTTGCGCACTGCGCGATCACTGCCGGGCGTTTGTCCACCATCGAGTTGAAGACCGTGCGCATCTCGTCGTATCGAGCGTCGTTCTGCCGGATCAGGTCCATACCAACCCCCCTGTTGTCACCCCTACGCCGACCAAGGTACGCCCAGCGGGCGGAGCAGGAGAAATTCCGCCACTCCACTATGTTCAAACCCGGGCGTTCCTACCCACGGATGGCGTCGATGACCCGATGGGCACCGACAACGGGCTGAGCGGGTATGTCAACGCCCGAGGCCGGAGCGGTTCGAACCCGACTCGCGCTGGGTCAGGCGGTCCAACCGCGCCGACGTCGGATCTGGATGCCTGCGTGGCGGGAGCGGCGGCGACCATTTCGTCGACTTCTTTGGCTTGGAGCCGGCGCGCTGCGCCTGCGTGCGTGCTGCCGGGGGAGTCGTCCGCTCGACGGCCGTGGAGGAGTCGGTGGTGGACGGGCCGAGGGAGGGGTTTGAATAGTGTCCCAGACGCGCTTGAGGCATCGCGTCGGCGTCCGTGAGACCCGGTTTCGACCGATGTTCCTGCCCGGGTGCAGCACATCCGACCGTCTTCGGCCCCTGTTGCACAAGGGTTTTCAGTGGTCCCGCGGGCTCGACTGATCTTCCCCCAGGTTTGGCGGGGTTTCTGGGATGGCGTGTCTCCTTGTGAAGGAGAATCGGCAGCCGCGAGACTCCGGCGCATGATCGCCATGCCCTTCACCCGCATCCCGTCCGGCCGCCTCCGCCGCCTCGCCCTGCCAGTGTTCGTGGTGTACTTGCTCGCCTGGTTGCCGTTCCTGCTCGTTGGCGAGCCGGGAGAGATGGTGCGGTTGCAGTTGGCGGGCTCGGAGTCGCGAGCGCACGAAATCGTGGCGGGGTGGTCGCACGCCGAGGTCGTCGACATGGCATTTCTCCAAGGTGTCGACGAGGTGCACCTCTTGACCTACGCCGTCCTTCTCGCCGTCGCGGCGGTGTGGGCAGGGCGCCGCTTCCGGGGCCGTGCGGCACAGTGGGCGTCAGTGGTGGCGTGGGTGGCGCTGGCGGCGGCGGTGTTCGACGCCGTCGAGAACGTCGGCATGATCGTCATGATCCGGGGTGACGTCGATGCCCCAGTGCCTACTATCACGACGACATTCGCGGTGGCCAAGTACTCGATGTTCTTCGTGGTGCTGCCGTATCTCGTGGTCGGGTTCGTGGCAGGACTTCGCGACAGGCATGCATTGAAAACCGGCTAGCTGTATTGATCATGTTCAGACGTGGCTTCGCATGTCCGATCGATGCAACCACTTCGGTGATCATGTTCTCCCTGGCAACGTGCGCTGTGCTCACCTGCGAAACGCCAGGTCGCGCCTGAGCGTGAGGCCCGCGAATACCGACGGTGTCGCCCGCGAGGTAGGCGGTGACCATCGTGTCGACTTCGCCTGGTTGGGGTCGGCGCGCCACTGCTTGCGTGCAGGCGGGGGAGTGGTCCCTTCGACGCGCGTGGGGGCGTCGGGAGAAGGTGGAGCGAGGGAAGGGTTTGAATAGTGCCACGAGCTACGACCAGTTCGCGTCCAACGCGCGCGTGGTCTCCTTCCTGCCCCTCATGGCCGAGCGGTTCGCACGGCAGCGTCTGAAGACCCTTGCCAAGGCATCATGGAGGGACTCGCGCACGACGGTGTCCCGATCGTGCTGTTCCTTTGCGTCCACAAGCCGGCCGATCTCAGATGGCCCTCGGTTGGTTCAACCACCTCGCCCGTGGGGAGGCGAAGCCTGGTCCGGCGGCTCGGAGCCGGGCAAGGAGGTCAACTCGGCCGCGGTACTCGCTATGAACGAGGTCGGCATCGACATCGCCAAAGAGTTCCCGAAGCCTTGGACCGACGAGATCGTCCGCGCCGCCGACGTGGTCGTGACCATGGGCTGTGGCGATGCATGCCCGCTCGTCCCCGGCAAGCGGTACGAGGACTGGGAGCTCGACGACCCGGCCGGACTGGACCTCGAAGGTGTCCGACCCATACGCGACGAGATCGGCAGACGGGTGAGTGCGCTTCTCTCCGAACTGCGGGTCGGAAGCGGGTAAGCACCGCGCGTCGCGAGCCGCGCGTCGAGGGACCCGAAACCGAGGTTCGAAAAGATGCGGCCTCGGCCCTACTCAGACAGGCGCGACGTATGCTCTGCGCGTGCGGATCAAGTGCGCCGACTGTGGCTGTGTGGTCGACCGCGGCGTGCGACTCGTCGCGTGCTCGCGTGCTGATTGTTGTTGCGCACACCTCCCCGTCAAGAGCAGGGATGAGTAGTGGCCAGTACTCAATGCTCGTGCTGTGGCCGGGACCGGGAAACGGCGGCGCTCAAGTCGCACGAGGACATGCGTCTTTGCCGCGAGTGCATCGACTGGCTGTCGTCCAAGATTTGAGCGTCCCCGGGTCCGACGGGGTCACCTCGCCGGCTTTCAACACCGTGCTTCCACTGGCGGCCGCGCTCGTCGTCGAGCACGGGGGTCTCATGAGCCACGCGGCGCTTGTCGCGCGCGAGTTCGACATTCTGGCGGTGATCGGAGTGCGGGCCGCGACGCGGAAGATCGTCGACGGCGAAGGCATTCTCGTCGACCCCGCGGCTGGGCAGGTGGTGGTGCTCGATGTACGGCGAAGCGTCGAGGTACTGCGGTCACCGCTCGATTGATGACTACCGTGCACGCTGCGATGGTTGGGGCAGCACGGCGTGGACCCCGAAGTGTGCAAGCTTCGGGTGGGCGTGCCGGTCATGGGTGCTGATCACGTCGACGCACAACCACCGACCGAACCGGCTCGCGCGAGGCGAAGCAAGGGTCTCGTGCAACTCGCCGCTGGTGTCGCAGGGCTCGTCGGGGGAGCGATTTGGGTCGCGGTGTCGTTCGCGTCGCCTGAAGGAGAAGACCTTCGGAATCGAATCTGGACCGTCGCGTTGCTCGGAATGTGCCTTGGCGTCTTCGGCTTGTACACAATGCTACGTGCCGTGCTCGGCCGCGTCGCCCGGTAGGCCATGGTCGTCATGGTGACCGGATTGACGTTGATGACATTCGGCAGTTTCGTGGAGTATTGGATCCTGTTCCGGTCACCACATCAGGGAGGTCCCGGCGCCTTCGCTCGCGGTCTGGCATTCATGACCTTCCTCCTCGGCGCGCCCCTGACGTTCGCGCCGTCACCGGTCGCGGGAATCGCAATGCTGTGCAGGTCAGGAATCCGCAGATTCGTAGCCCTCAGCTTCCTGCTCCTCCTGCCGCTCACCATCGCATTCGCCTTGGTGAACAAGGGGTTGGCGTCGCTGCCCATTGCGACCCTGAGCACAGTCGGCCTTCTCCACGTCGGCGGTGTACCACTCGCACGGGCAACGACGAAGACCCCGATCTGAGTCCCCGAGGTGCCGGTCCTTGCGTCCCGCAAGTGCCGGGTGTGGACGCCCTCGGTCGGGCTCGGGCCCGAGCATGCACGGCCGGTGACCGTCAGCGTCGCCAACCCCGGCGGAGTCGAATCGACGTTCCCGCTCGGCGGAGCTCCCTCGCCAGGGTCCGTTGATGCACTCCGAACTCGCTGGCCACGACCGCGAGCGACGCGCCCTGCTCGTACCGTGCTGCGGCGAGGGCAACCGACTCATCGGTCATCTTGAGGACCACCCGCCGTCGAGCGACACCGGCCTCGTCGAGGTGGTGGATCACCGTCGTTGGGTGCACTCGGTATCTGCGGGCGAGCACGTCGATCGAGCGACCCTGTCTGTACCGGTGGATCAGCTGGTCGATCTCCGCTCTGGAGAGCCGGGGTTGGACAGGGTTTGAAAGCCGTCCCCAAAGGTCCACCCAGCGCACCGCGACCGCCGGCTCACACTGTGACGCGTGGCGGTTGGGGTTCCGCATCGCGCTGACCTGAGGCATGATCCAGAGATGGAACCCGTTCGGATCACCGCGTCGTCCGGAACGATCGATGTCACCGCGGAAGCTCGCGGCGACGTGGTCATCGATCGCGGCCAGGAACACCCCATGGGTGGTGTGCTCGAGGTCAAAGGGACCTCGGAGGGTGTGGTGATGCGGGTTCCGATCGGAACCGGTGTCGTGATCGGTTCCTCGTCGGGCGGGGTCAAGCTGCGCGGAGAGTTTGGCGAGGTGCGGGTCACCACGCGCAGCGGGAAGATCGAAGTCGAGTCCTGCGCCTCACTTGATGTCCGGACCGCATCGGGCAGAATCGACGTCGGGACGATCTCGGGTGTTGCCCGCATCAAGACCGCGAGCGGCCGCGTGACGGTGGAACGGGCCGACGGAGAGCTTCATGTCGCGAGCGTCAACGGCCGCATCGAGGTTGCCGACGCGGCGGGGCCGGTTCGCGCCACGACCGTGAAGGGGCGAGTGGATCTGGGAATGACCCGGGCCGCCGATGCGCGGGCCGATTCGGTGTCCGGCTCCGTCACAATCGCTCTGCCCGGTGGCGTGCATCCGAAGACTTCCCTCGTGTCGGTCAGTGGTGGGTGCAGTTGCGAGGTTGTGCAGGGCGATGATTGTTGCGTGACGGGGCGCACCATCAGTGGTCGGATCACCATCGTCGAACGATGAACCTTCACTCAGAGGAACCAACGTGAGTGTGGCCACCGGCGCGGTGGTCTTTACCGACCTCGTCGGATTCACCGAGTACACCGCCGCGTCCGGAGACGAGGCCGCGGTTCGACTCTTGGCCACCCAGGATCGGATTGTGCGGGGGCTCCTGCCTCCAGACGCGAGGATCGTCAAAGAGCTGGGCGACGGGTTGATGCTCTTCTTCTCCGAGCCCTGCACGGCGGTCACCACGATGCTTCGGGTGCTCCAGGCTTTCGACGGATCCGGGAACACCGAACTGCTCCCCCTCTGGGTGCGCGTGGGCGCCCACTGGGGATCACCGCGCCAGCGCGGTACCGACCTTGTGGGACACGACGCGAACGTGGCGGCGCGCATCGCCGACGCGGCGTCTCCGGGCGAGCTCCTCGTTTCGGAAGCCCTCGTCCGTGCCGGCGACCACGCCCGTGTGAGCTTCAGCGAGCTCGGCCCGGTGATGATGAAGGGACTCGATCCGATTCCCTTGTACCGAGCAGAGGCAACGCTCGACGCGCCCGGTCAGGTCACCGGTATTGCGATGGTTTCGCCGTAACCTCCGTGGAGTGAACCTCGGGAGCACCCATGGCGGCTGACGGATTCGTCCACCAACTCCCCGACACCGATCCCACCGAAACCCAGGAGTGGCTCGAGTCCCTCGATGCCGTCGTGGATTCCGGCGGAGCCACCCGAGCTCGGTATCTGCTCACGCGCTTGCTCGACCATGCAACCACCCGCGACGTGGGGCTCTCTGCCGCCATCTCCACTCCGTACATCAACACCATCCCGCCGGAACAGGAGCCGTGGTTTCCGGGCGATGAACATCTCGAACGCCGGATCCGCGCCTACGTGCGTTGGAACGCCGTCGCAATGGTGGACCGTGCGAATCACCGCTTCGATGGTCTTGGTGGCCATCTTTCTACCTACGCGTCGGCGGCCGCGCTGTACGAGGTGGGGTTCAATCATTTCTTCCACGGCAAAGACGACGGTGGGTTCGGCGATCAAGTCTTTATCCAAGGACACGCAGCCCCCGGCATCTACGCCCGCGCCTTTCTCGAAGGGCGCCTGACCGAGGATCAACTCGACGGCTTCCGACGAGAGGTGGGTGGCAACGGTCTGCCGTCGTACCCGCACCCGCGCCGACTTCCGGACTTCTGGGAATTCCCGACCGTTTCCATGGGCTTGGGTCCACTCAACGCGGTCGCACAGGCGCGCATGAACCGCTACCTGTTGCACCGCGAACTGGTGGACACGAGCGGCGCCAAAGTCTGGTGCTTCGCGGGCGACGGGGAGATGGACGAACCGGAATCGAAGGCCGGGCTCTCGCTCGCGGCACGCGAGGAACTCGACAACCTCATCTTCGTGGTCAACTGCAATCTTCAACGCCTCGACGGGCCGGTACGCGGCGGCGGAAAGATCATCCAGGAACTGGAGATGGCGTTTCGGGGTGCCGGGTGGAACGTCATCAAGGTGGTGTGGGGTCGGGAGTGGGACGCCTTGCTCGCAGTCGACATAGACGGCGTGCTACTCCGACGGATGAACAACGCCGTTGATGGTGACTTCCAGAAGTACGCCACGGAGTCCGGTGCCTACATCCGGGAACACTTCTTCGGAACGGATCCGCGGTTGCGTCAGATGGTGGAGCACCTCAGTGACGATGATCTTGAGCGACTTCCGCGTGGTGGGCACGACTATCAAAAGCTCTACGCCGCGTACGAGATGGCAGTGCAACACCGCGGGAGCCCAACGGTGATCTTGACCAAGACGGTCAAGGGCTGGACCCTTGGCCGCTCGGTGGAGGCGCGTAACGCGACCCATCAGATCAAGAAGTTCACCGAAGCCGAACTCCGAACGTTCCGTGATCGGCTCCACCTCGACATTCCCGACGCAGAGCTCACCGAGCTGGCGCCCTACGCGCATCCGGGAGCAAACTCGCCGGAGCATCAGTACCTCGTCTCCCGCCGCCGCCTGCTCAACGGATCTCTGCCGCAGCGCCGGGTCGAAGTGGAAGCGCTACCGCAGGTCCCGCCGGAGCTCTTCGCGGAACTGCGCGCGGGGACTGGCACGAAACTGCAGGCGTCAACCACCACCGCGTTTGCTCGACTCATTCGGAAATTGTTGACCGATCCCCACCTGGGTCCGAGGGTGGTGCCGATCATCCCGGACGAGGCGCGCACCTTCGGTCTCGATGCGCTGTTCGCCGACTTCAAGATCTACGCACCAATGGGTCAGCAGTACGAGCCCGTAGATGCCGGACTCCTGTTGTCGTATCGCGAAGCACGCGACGGCGTGGTGTTTGAGGAAGGAATCACCGAAGCCGGATCGATGGCTTCGTTCACCGCCGCCGGAACGGCCTACGCCACCTGGGGCGAACCACTCGTGCCGTTCTTCATCTTCTATTCGATGTTCGGATTCCAGCGCGTGGGGGACATGATCTGGTCATTCGGCGATCAACGGGGGAGAGGCTTCCTCCTCGGCGCCACCGCCGGCCGCACCACCCTCACCGGCGAAGGACTTCAGCACTGCGACGGACAGAGCCAACTCCTCGCGAGCGCGGTGCCGAACTGTCGGTCCTATGACCCGGCGTTCGCGTATGAGGTTGCGGTGCTCATCGAAGACGGCATCGCGCGCATGTATGGCCCCGAACCCGAGGACTGCTTCTACTACCTCTCTCTCTATAACGAGAACATCTCGATGCCCGAGATGCCACCCGGAGCCGAAGAGGGAATCGTTCGCGGTCTCTACCGCTACCGCGAGGCCGACGCAGGCCGGCACCGAGCCCAGATTCTTGCGAGCGGCATGATGATGAACTCGGCGTTGGAGGCACAGCGCGTGCTGGCAGAACGGTTCGACGTGTGCGCGGATGTGTGGAGTGCGACCAGTTACAAAGCACTGCGCGAAGACGCCCTCGATTGCGAGCGTTGGAATCGATTGCACCCCACGCAGCTGCCACGGGTCGCGTATGTATCCCAGCAGCTCGACGAACGTTCGGGACCCGTTGTTGCCGTGACCGATTACCTCAAGCTGGTGCCCGATCAGATCGCGCGGTTTGTTCCGGGGCCGTTTGTGGCGCTCGGAACCGATGGGTACGGGCTTTCCGACACCCGCGCTGCGCTGCGGGGCTATTTCGAAGTCGACACCGCGCACATCGTCGTGGCCACGCTGCATCAGCTCGCGGTGAGCGGAGCAATCGATGGGCACATTGTGGACGACGCGATTCGAGATTTCGAACTTGATCCCGAAGCCCCGCCACCGCGGCTTGCCTAGCGGTCGGGACTCAGAAGCGGAGGGCTACACCTGGCGCTGGTTGTACGCCTCGTCGGGATCCCAAGGTTCCTTGGCCGCACCGTCGTCACCGTCGTCTTCGAGGTGCACAATGCCCGCGTGGTCATCGTCCACATCGGCGAGTGTTCCGCTGCCTTCTCGAAACATGCCGTCGTCGAAGCCTTGCTTCAGCTCTCGTGCCTCACGAAAGCGACGCGCTCGTCCTTTTCTTGCCACGATTCACCTACCCCCAAGGGGCCGATCGGCCATACAGCGGGAGACGATTATCTCGCATCTCCGCCCCGCGTGTGGAACTCCAGCAATCATTTCGTCTCCGAGACTCCAAGATCCCCCGCCAGGAATGGCCGGTGACCGTATTGATCAAGGTGGAAAACCTCGCCGATGGGCCTGCGGGTAGTGGGACCGTAGCCGCCCCGCAACGGCCATCCGAGGGGGATAACCGCACACGGTGTGACGCCGACGGGAAGACCAAGCGTACGTCGGGCGAGCGGACGGGACCAGAGCGGCAGCGTGGTGAGCGCCGCACCGAGCCCGAGGGCCCGAGCGGCGAGCAAGAGGTTCTGGACAGCGGGAAAGATCGATCCGTAAAAGCCGGCACGGCCGAAATGAGTCGGACCGGGTCGCCCGCGCAGGCACGCCACCACAATTACCGGCGCATCCTCAAAATGATCGGCCTGCCACTGAACCGCTGCGAGCATGCGCGCGGCGCGCAAGTCGCCGCGGGCTCGACCCTTAGCGAATCGGCGATAGACCGACCAGGCTTGGCGGTTCAACCGTGCGAGTTGATGTTTGACCCCGGCATCGCGGACTGCGATGAACTCCCAGGATTGGTTGTTGCTGCCGCTCGGCGCCTTCAGCGCGAGCTCGAGCACGGCCAGCAGGGTTTCGTCGTCGACAGGGTCTGAGCGGAGGCGGCGAACCGCCCGCTGCGAACGCATGGCGTCGGCCAGCGGCATGCTGAGGCCGTCGGCAACCTCGGAGTATTCAGGCATGCGTCCCCCTTGAAGCGGCTGCGAATCGTAGCGGGCGGTCGAGCGGTCGGTTTTGTAGCGGAGGTCGCCTGCCTGCGCTGACTATCCTCGGGCTCCTCGGGCGATTGGCACAGTTGGTTAGCGCGCTGCCTTCACACGGCAGAGGTCGTGGGTTCGAATCCCGCATCGCCCACC
>JANPBJ010000211.1:0-3662 GCA_031430375.1 Acidimicrobiia bacterium | reverse complement strand
GTAGGTGTCACCACGGACGAACTTCGGATTCGCGTTGCCCCAGGTGAGGTCCATCAGATGGAAGATCAGGTAGAGGGCCACGATCACGCCCGTCCAGCGCATGGTGCGCGACGCGAAGTTGGCTGCGGCATAGTCACGAGGCGACTGATACTTGGTGGGTCGGGCCCGGTGGTTCATGCGGGTGAGTTGCGCTGCGCTGATGATGTGAAGGAAGAACGCACTGATCAGACCGATGCGCATGATCCAGAGCAGCACGGTGCGAGGAAGCGCCGGCTCACCGAGCGTGCGCAGCCACTCCGCGTAGTGGTCGAGGGGGGTGGCACCGAGGTAGATCTTGAGGTTGCCGACCATGTGCGCGAAGACGAAGCCCAGCAACATGATGCCGGTGACTGCCATGACCCACTTCTTGCCCACCGCCGAGTGCCAGAACCGCAGCACGGGGTTGGTCGACCGACCGCTTGGATGAACGGGCGCCGGATGCTGATCCGCTGCCGTTGATTGCGTCGCTGTCATCGTCGCTCGCATCTCCTGATCCGCCACGCTGGTCGCCCGCGCAAGCCGACGGCAAGCTACCGGTTAGGCCTCGTCGTTCACGATCCGGAGCCAGTCCAGGAGGTCGTCGTAGCTGTTCTCGATGGTCCCGAAATGGGGATGGGTGACCCGTAGCTGCACCTCACCAGTGCGGTGATCGAGGTGGACCCGGCCGACGAAGCTGAGTTCTTTCGCCCCGAGGTCCCCGGAGAACGTGCGGGTTCGCCCGTCGATCTCGACCTCGATGGTGGCACCAGAGAATGAATGGCGGCTTTCGTTCACGACGTGGACGAGTCCTCGGCGCGGCTCCAGCATGGGAAGGACAGTGCGACACGCGTCCCGCAGGGCGGCGAAACCGCCTTTGGGCACCCGTTGATGATCGAGCACGGACCACGTGACCGATGGGTGGCCATCCGCGAAGCAGAACTGGCAGAACCCCCCGGTGGGTGAGAGGCGCAATCGCCGGAGGTCTTCGATCTGGAGCTGAATGAGCGCGGCCTGGTACCGCTGGGTGGCGATTCGCCACGCGTCAAAGGAGTCGAACAATGCCGGCGGCACATGACGGTCGAACGCGCGCTTCTGGCATGCGTGATGCTCGAAGAGGTGGTCCCAATCAAGGTGCGGCCACATCTCGGGGTCCATGAACTCCGCGGTCTCGGGAACCGCTTGGGCACCGAACTCGGAAACGAAACGTGCCAGCCGCGGCATCGCGCGCAGCGCGGGTGCGAGGCCGTCCATCTGGCCGTGGTACCAGCCGAAGTAGAAGTGGGTATCTGTGCCTCCGCTGCCCAACCCCGGAAGTACTCCGGAGTGGAGATCGACGGCTCGGGTGGGATCTGCCTTGTGAATGGCATGGGCGACCGACCGGTCGAGCACGTCCTTGTTCCACGACGGTAAGAACATGCTCGCGCCCACCCGGGCCGCGGCCTTCGGGGTGATCTCCTCGCCGGGTTGAAACTCCACCGCGAGCGGCTCGTTGTGGCCGCACCAGATCGCGATGCTCGGGTGGTGGCCCAGCAGGTCGACCATCTCACGCGCCTGGCGGGTGGCCTGTTTCCGGGCGCCGCGTCCGTAGCCCCATTGCAACGGAAAGTCCTGCCAGATCATCAGGCCCGCCGCGTCGGCCGCGTCGTAGAACTCCGTACGCGTCACGTGCGCATGGACCCGGAGGAAGTCGAGGTTCGCTTGTTTCGCCAGTTCAACATCACGCTGAAGTTCCGCGGCGGTCGCGTCGCCGAGCGCCATGCGGGTGGGGCCGTGATTCGCGCCCATCACGAAAATCGGCTCGCCGTTCACGGTCCAGTACCAATCCTTCACCGTGACATCTCGGAACGCGGTGGTGAGGCGCCGGTGATCGCTGGCAACACCGTCGATCTCCACGCGTACCGCGACCCGCACTTGGGGCTGATCGCCGTAGCGCCACGGCCACCATCGCGGTGGCTGCGTGACGTCGATCGGAATCTTGAGCGTGGTGCCGCGCCGGGTGAGATCGACGTCGGTGGTGGTCTGGGCCAACGTTGCTCCCGCGTCGTCGGTGACGGTGGCGACGACGGTGATGGGTGCCGACGTTTGGTATTCGCCGGGATCCAGGGTGACATCGAGACGAAGTTGGCCGTGGGTCTCCGTGGCCTCGGTGCACAGCACTCGGAGCCATGAGATGCGAACCGGACCGGTGTCGCGCACCCGCACCGGCCGCCAGATGCCGCCGGGGTTGAAGTCCGGGTCGAGATTGTCCCAATGCGAGAACACCCCGGTGATAGTGCGTTTGGCGCTGCGGTCTGTCTGGCGGGGATTCGCAACTTCGACCGCAAGTCGATGCCCCGCCGCGGGAGGTTGCGAGGCGAGTTCTGTGATCTCGAAGGTGTGCGGGAAGAAGTACCCCTCGGTGGCGCCGAGATACCGGCCGTCGAGCCACACGTCGCCGAGGTAGAAGATGCCGTCAAAGGAGATGAAGCGACGCCGGCCCGCGATGAGTGGGCGTGCGGCGAACTCGCGGCGGTACAGCACCGGTCCGTCGGACTGGGTGAGCTCAGGGTTGCTCTGCCAGTGGCCCGGCACCTTGATCGTCGCCCAGCTCGACGCGTCAAAGTTCACATCCGTGAACTGACGGGCCAAGTCACCATCTGCCGCGTGCGCGCGCCATTCACCCGAGAGGTCGATCGGGGCCGGATCCAGAGGTTCGGGTGTCAGCATCGAGGCCGAGGTTACGACGTGTCCTCCGTGGGGACCCTCCTCCGATCCTC
This sequence comes from Acidimicrobiia bacterium, assembly GCA_031430375.1. Taxonomy (GTDB): domain Bacteria; phylum Actinomycetota; class Acidimicrobiia; order IMCC26256; family JAENVU01; genus JAENVU01. Next base: position 888 of record JANPBJ010000211.1, on the reverse strand, counting down.
GGCGTCGACCGCCATCGAACCGACGAGCGGAGCACAATGGCGCGATGTTCGGAGATCCATCGCAGATTGACCTCTCGCTCGATAGCCGAGCGGTGACGTTCGAGAACCCCTCGGGCGCGCGCGGTGCGGGAGGTACCGGTGCCAACGGCCCAAAGGCGCACCGTCGCGGCGGTTGCGCCGCGGCGAACGCGTGGTGCTAGCCGCGCTCGATGGTCCGGGAACCATCCGCCATTTCTGGTGCACGATCCCGCCCGCGCCGCGCCGCGGATTCAACGCCTTCTTCCCGATGCCGTTTCGTGACGCGGTGCGCATCGAGATCGTCAACGGTGCCGCGTGTTTCCGTGACGGCGACACCGAGTTCCCCACGATCTGTGGAACGGGGCTCGAGGACTACGTGGGCACAGCCTGGGGGATGGGCGCGCACGCCGCGCCCTACGGCGGTGTGCCGCTCGATGCCCGCGCGCCATCGACCGGTAGAGGGATGACCGGGCTCCCCGATCCGTGCCACGCGTCGACGTCGCGGACGCGACCGCGGATCTCGACCGCCTCCACTGCGAACCCGTCGACCCGATCGAAGGGACGCTCGGCTAGAGGGAACCGGAAGGGCACGGTCGTTGGGCCCCGGACCTGCGGGTCTGGTTTGTTGGCGGTGCGTACCAAACGTGTCGCCCTCTAAGGTGCGCGGCGTGAGCCCCGTTGTCTTGAGGAGATGGATCTGATGAGTCGGCCCTCGACCCTTGGTGAACTGCGCGAATCGGGCTGGCAGTCCCGACCGATCAAGGACGAGTTGCGAGCGAATGCGATCGCCAAGATCGCCGCAGCCGAGCCGCTCGTTGACGGCATCCTCGGATACGAGGACACGGTCTTCCCGCAACTCGAGAACTCCAT
>JANPBJ010000210.1:0-13291 GCA_031430375.1 Acidimicrobiia bacterium | reverse complement strand
GAATCAGCGCGTTGCGAACGCCATGCGACCAGATGACCTTGCGTCGGGGAACGCCCTTGGCGCGGGCCGTGCGGATGTAGTCGGCCGACAACACGTCGAGCATCGAGGCTCGCTGGAAGCGACTCCACGATGCGATTCCCTGCACGGTCAATACGAGAACGGGCAACGCCAAATGCCGCAGGTAGTCCACGTTGAAACCGGACTCCCCGACGGAGTGCAATCCGACGATGTAGAAGATCGGTTGTTCGAGCCCGAACTGCTCCTTCAGACCGACGGCCAGGAACTGTTGCGCGAGCAAGCCGAACCAGAATGCCGGCATCGCGAGTCCGACGAACGCCAGGCCCGTGAACGCGTAGTCGAGAATCGAGTACTGCTTCACGGCCGAGTACACGCCCAATGACACGGCCATCACCAACGAGATCAACACTGCCCAGAAACTCAGCTGGGCGGTGTTCCACACGGCGGGACCGAGAAGATCGGTGACGGGTTGGTGGGTGCGCGAGCTATCGCCGAGGTCGCCTTGCACCGCGTTGCCCAGCCACTTGCCGAACTGGACCGGTACGGGCTGGCCGAGTCCGTTGATCTCCTCACAGCGCTGGGCGGCCTGGGCATCGCGAGACTGGCGCACCTTCAGACACGGGTCTCCGATGTCGCGCACCGCCCAGAACAAAAGGAACGACGCGACCATGATCACCGGGATCGCGTAGAGCGCCCGTCGGAGGGTGTAAGTCAGCATCGAAGATCAGCGGTGTCCGGACGCGACCGTGGGCTCGGCCTCATGGCGGCCGAGCCCACAGTCAACGCCGAGAGCTTCAGGAGATCCCTATTCCGCCAGCTCCCACTCGTGCAGATTCCAGAAGATGGCGAAGATCGGGTTGTCGCCGTTGACGCCCGAAATCCGATCGCTCCACAGTCCGATATTCGGCAGCGGATCGATCGGCAGGCTCACCATGTTCTCGCCCATGAGCCGATCGGCTTCTTTGCTTGCCGCGATGCGAGCGGTTCGATCGGATGAAGCATCAACGATTTCGAGCAGCGGGTCGATTGCCGGAACGTTGGTGCGGGTCCAGTTCTGGCCCGAGTTGTCGTTCGCCTTGCTCGGAACGTTCTTGGAACACATGATGGCGCACAAGCCCGGCTCGAGCGAGGTTGCCACTTGGGCATAGAGCGCGACCTGGAACTTGCCGTTCGGTCCCGTCTCCCCGAACAACGTGGCCGCATCCTGGTTCTTGATCTTGACGTCAAAACCGGCTGCCGATGCTTGCTGTTGGATGATCTGCTCGGTCAATTCGCGACGCTGGTTCTCCGTGGTGGTGTTGATGGTGAAGGAGGCGGTCTTGCCACCCTTCTCCCACACGCCGTCACCGTTCTTTGCCCAGCCGTCGCCGGTCATGAGCTCGTCCACCTTCTCGAGATTGAGCGTGTACTTCTCGAACCCGGAACCGTCGGCGAATGCCGAGAGGATAGGGGGATTGAGGCTCTGTGCGGCCTTGGTCACTCCCAATCCGCCGAAGAGTCGGTTCACGATTGCATCACGGTCGAGTGAGTACGCGAGTGCCTGGCGAACCGCGAGCGAATCGAACGGGAACTTCGCGTTGTTGATCCACAACGCCTCGATATTGCCGGTCTCGGCGGTGTATGTGCTCTGCGAGTTTTCGATGCCATCGGCGATCGCGTCGATCGCATCGAGCTGGGGCTGCGGGTAGATCGCGAGGACTTCACCGTTCTTGAAGGCCTGGAACTCAGCGGACGTGTCGGCGAGGAACCGGAAGATGACTTTGGCGAGCTTTGGCTTCGGGCCGTACCAATTCGGATTCGGCGTCAACGTGACGTCCAGGCCACGGTGCCATTCGCCGATCCATGGGCCACCCGAGAAGTCGTAGCCGTTCGACATCAGCTTCGTGCGGTTCTTGCCTTCGAGGATGTGTGACGGGAAGATGCCGTACAACCCACCGAACAGCTGCGTCCATGCTCCGTAGGTCTCCGTGAAGGTCACGATCGCGGTCTTCGGGTCGGTGGTGTCGATGCCGGCGATCTTGTCGTAACCGGACTTGTCGTAGATGTCCTTGCCCTTGGCGATGGCATTCCAGGTATAGGCAAAGTCCAGAGAGGTGATCGGTTCGCCGTCGGACCACACTGCGGCCGGGTTGATCTTGTAGGTCACGGTTTGCGCACCGCCAACATCGGTGACCGTGGGTTCCTCGGCCATCAGGATGTTCGGGACATTTTCCCAGGTGCCGTCGACCTTCTGGAAGTCCCAGACTCGGGGCATCGTGTGCTGCTGGAGGACCCACACGCCCCACGACGAGCCCGCGCAACTCGCGACCCAGTCGGCGCAGTCCATCTCCTGTTCCGCACCGAGGACCAACGTGCCGTTACCGCTCTTGTCGATCGGTGGCGGGGCAACGGTCGTCGACGTGTCGGTCTTCGTCCCGCCCTTCTTGCTGCTGCTCCCACAGGCCACCGAAACGATGGCCACAAGGGCAACGAGGGCGACGAATGCACGCCGGGATCGGGTCATGGAAAGTTCCCGTCTTTTGAGAGATGGAATCTGTGCGTGGTGCGTGTGCTCAGCTGACCCGGAGGCCCAAGAGCACGGTGGTAAATCCGAACGAGATGGCAGTGATGACCGTGATTCGGTCGAGGTTGCGTTCGACCGCCGTTGCCCCCGCCATCGATCCACCCATCGATCCGCCGCCGAACATGTCGGAGAGTCCGCCACCGCGGCCCGCGTGCAGGAGCACGAGGAACATCAGCAGCAGTGAAACGAAAATGTGCAGAATCAGAATGATCGGGGTAATCACGGCAGTCACTTCTCCTTTGAGGCCGTCGAAAATCTACTCGCCGTTCTCACTGAACTTCTTCGCACGACCGCTTTCATCGTGTGAAGGCGGCTCCGCTTAGGCCCGATACCGGACGATACGTGCGAAATCGTCAACATCGAGGGAAGCGCCACCGACGAGTGCCCCATCGATGCCGTCTCGTTCCATCAGTGCCGCGATGTTGCCGGGCTTCACGCTGCCGCCGTATTGGATCCGCACCGCGGCGGCGGCGTCATCGCCGGCCACGCTTCCCACCGCGGCGCGAACCACCGCAATCGTGGCTTCGGCGTCGTCGGGCGTGGCGTTCACGCCGGTCCCGATCGCCCAAATGGGTTCGTAGGCCACGACGGTCTTGGCAACCTGTTCCTTGGACACGCCCGCGAAGGCGGCACGGATCTGGCCTTCCACTTTGTCGTCGGTGCCGCCGGCCTCGCGCTCCGCCAGCGTTTCCCCCACGCACAGGATCGGAGTCATCGCGTACTTCCAGATCGCGATGAGTTTCTGGTTGACCATCTCATCGGTCTCGCCAAAGATCTCGCGTCGCTCCGAGTGACCGACGATCACGTACTTCACGGTGAGCTTGGCGAGCATTGCGGGGCTCACCTCTCCCGTGTACGCGCCTTGGTCCTCCCAGTGACAGTGCTGCGCGCCAAGCGCGACGGGGATGCGGTCCGAGTCGATCGTGGTCTGCATGGAACGCAGATCGGTGAACGGTGGGCACAGAACCACTTCCACGTCGTCGACGTCGTTCTTGTCGAGGAGGTACGACAACTTCTGCGTGAACTGGATCGCGGTGAAGTGGTCGTGGTGCATCTTCCAGTTCGCAGCGATAATCGGTCTGCGAGTGGTGTTGGAGTCGCTCATGCCTTGTCCTCTGCTTCGCTCATCTCTTGTCCATTCCATTTCTGAGGGCGGCGAGGCCAGGGAGGTCGCCGGATTCGATGAGTTCGAGCGACGCGCCACCACCGGTGCTCACGTGGTCTATCTGGTCGGCCAGCCCAAACTTGCGCACCGCCGCGGCGCTGTCTCCCCCGCCGATGATGGTGAAGCCATGACAGTCGGCCACTGCGTGCGCGACCGCCTTCGTCCCGGATGCGAATGGTTCCATTTCGAATACGCCCATGGGTCCATTCCACAACACCATGCGTGCTTCGGCCACGACGTCGGAGAAGATTGCGGCGGATTCGGGCCCGATGTCGAGACCCTTCCAGTTCGCCGGAATCCCGCCCGCGCCCACGATGCGCGTGGGGGCGGAGTCGGTCATCTGTTGGGCAATCACAAAGTCGACCGGGATCTGGACACGTCCTGTGGCGAGCAGGCGCTTGCAGTCTTCGATGCGATCGGGTTCGACGAGCGAATCGCCCACCTCGTGACCCTGGGCCACGAGGAAGGTGAACGCCATCGCGCCGCCCACGAGGATCGTGTCGCAGCGTTGCAGCAAGGCGTCGATCACGCCGAGCTTGTCGCTCACCTTCGCTCCCCCCAGCAGCGCGACGAACGGATGCTTCGGATCCTCCAGCATCCCGGAGAGCACCTCCACTTCTCGTTCGAGCAGCCGCCCGGCAGCTGACGGCACAATCCGCGGTGGACCAACAACTGACGTGTGGGCGCGATGGCACGCACCGAACGCATCGTTCACATATATGTCGATGGGCTCGCACAGTGACACTGCGAGCCCGGCGTCATCTGATGTCTCGCCCGGTTCGAACCGGAGATTCTCGAGCATCATCACGTCGCCTGGCGTGAGGCTGGCTTCCATCGACGACGGAACTTCCCCGATCACTTTGGGCGCAAGCGGCACCTCCACTCCGAGCAGCTCCGCGAGACGGGCCGCGACCGGAGCGAGCGAGTACCGCGAGTCGGGGCCACCCTGCGGTCGGCCGAAATGACTACACACCACCACCGCGGCGCCTTGGTCGCGGAGCCATTGGATCGTGGGCAAAGCAGCCGCGATCCGAAGGTCGTCGGTGATCGCGCCGTCTTGCATCGGCACGTTGAAGTCGGCGCGCAGCAAGACTCGCAGACCGTCAAGGTCCGGCAGATCTTCTAGGCGCGGCACTGCACCCGGCTTGGCTGCGGGCATTTCGGTAACCCCGGGTCCGCGGTAGCTACGCGGCGCCGATGAAGCCGACGAGGTCGACCAACCGGTTTGAGTAGCCCCACTCGTTGTCATACCAGCCGAGCACCTTGACCGAGGGTCCGTTGGTCATCGTGTCGACCGCGGAGTACACGCACGACGACGGGTTCCCCACAATGTCGGCCGAAACGAGGGGCTCCTCGCTGTACTCGAGCACGCCACGGAAGCTGGGGTTCGCGGCGGCAGCCGCGTACGCGGCGTTGACCTCGTCGACCGACGCTTCGCGCTTGAGGGTCACGACGAGATCCGTGATCGATCCCGTGGGGACCGGCACCCGCAGCGCCATGCCGTCGAGCCGACCTTTCAACTCGGGCAGCACCATGCCGATGGCGCGCGCTGCACCCGTGCTGTTGGGAATAATGGAGAGCGCCGCGGCGCGCATCCGGCGTAGGTCCGGCTTGCCGCTGCGAGTGGCGACGGCCTGGTCCTGGAGCTGCTGGTCCGACGTGTAGGCGTGGACGGTAGTGATGAGTCCACGCTCGATACCGAAACTGTCGTGCAGGACCTTGGCAAGCGGTGCCAGGCAGTTGGTGGTGCAGGACGCGTTGGAGATCACCGTGTGGGCAGCGGGATCGAAGTCCCCGTCGTTCACACCCATACAGATCATGGTGTCGGCATCGCCGCTCGGCGCAGAGATGACGACCCGCTTCGCACCGCCAGCGAGGTGTTTGGCGGCATCGCCGCGAGCGGTGAACAGGCCGGTGGACTCGATCACGACGTCGACACCGTTGGCACCCCAAGGAATCTGATCGGGGTCGCGCTCTTCGAGTTTCTTGATCGTGGTGCCGTCGATGGAGAACCCATCGGCAGTCTCGAGGATGTCATTCGGTAGAACGCCACCCACGGAGTCGTGCTTCAGGAGAAACGCCATCGTGTGGGAATCGCCGAACGGGTCGTTCACCGCCACCAGCTCAACGCCGGCATCAGCACCGCGCGCGAGGAGTGCCCGCGTGAACGACCGGCCGATGCGACCGAAACCATTGATCCCAACCCGTACTGTCATGACCCCTCCAGCTCCGGGCGTCGTTGCCCGATCCCCAATACAACGTGCCGCACCGAAGCGCGGAATGGCTCACGACTCCAGCAGAGTGGCGAGTACGGGCGCCAGTTTGGTCGGTTCATGGGCACTGACGTCGCCTCGGGCGACATCGGCCCGGGTCAAACGCACACCGAGGGACACGATCTCGGCCTCATCCACCGCCAATCCATTACCGGAATCGACCACGAAGTGGTCAACCCGTACTCCCATATCCAGCACGGCCCGGAGATGATCGGTGGCGTCCAAGCCGCGGGTCTCACGTTCTCGAGCATGCAGGTTGCCCACGAACACAATGGTCGCAGACGTGTCCCCGAGCGCGGCGTGGACTGCGGGGACGCACAGCGTCGGCAGCAGGCTGGTGAACAAGGAACCGGGGGCAAGGACGACCTGGTTGGCGGTGCGTATGGCCGTACCGACCGCCGCGGGCGACTTGGCGTCGGGTGGAACCAGACCCACGCGCCGGATGCGAGCGGTGGCATTCTGCACTGCCACCTGACCCTCCACCTCGCCGCCGTCGACCTCGGCCTTGAGGGCGACCGGTTCCGAAGTTGCGGGCAAGACGCGGCCCACCGTGGCGAGGACTTCTCCGGCGATCGCGAGCGCTCGCTCATAATCACCGGTGACCTCGGCGAGGCCGACGAGGATCAGATTGCCGAGCGCGTGACCGTCGAGGTCACCCGCCGCGAACCGGTGCTCGAAGGCCTCGGGCCACACGGACTGGTCCACGTTCGCACCCTGACCACCCTGGCGGTTGGCGTTGGGGCTGGCCAGTGCGACGAGACACTTACGGAGATCGCCGACACCGAGAACTCCGAGGTCACGGCGCAACCGTCCAGTGGATCCCCCGTCGTCGGCCACGCTGACCACGGCGGTGATCACCGCGGCGTAGTCGCGGGCCGCCCGCAGCGTCATCGCCAATCCGTGCCCGCCTCCGATCGCTGCGACCGTGGGACCTGAGGCCCGGTTGATCGGTTGGTCCCCCGCGGCACGCCTACTCACGGCCGACGTCGCGATGGCGGACGTGAGGCTGGTAGCCGATCCCGTTGAGGATCTCTGCGAGCGCTTCACCGATCGCCACGGCGCGATGGCGCCCGCCGGTGCAGCCGACGGCGATCGAGAGATACGCCTTTCCTTCGCGTTCATACGCGGGCAGCGTGAGTTCGAAGAGCCGCGCGAGTTCATGGAGGTAGTCCTTGGCCACGGGCTGACCGAGGACGTAGTCACGCACCGGAGCATCGCGACCGTCGAGCGGGCGGAGTTCGTCGACCCAGTGCGGGTTGGGCAAGAACCGACAATCGAACACGAGATCAACATCCAGCGGGAGGCCATGTTTGAATCCGAAGCTCACGATGTCGACTTGGAGAGCCGTCGAGCCGGTGTTCGCCGCGAAGATCGCAACCAGGCGGTCGCGTAGCTCATGCACGTTGGTGGCCGAAGTGTCGATCACCACATCCGCGCGACCCTTCAGCTCCTCCAGCAGCGCGCGTTCCTTCTGGATTCCTTCGAGCAGCCGCTCCGCGTCGGCCAGAGGATGGGGCCGCCGAGATGCGTCGAAGCGCCGGACCAGCGCATCGTCGGATGCTTCGAGGAACAGCACTCGCGTGCGGGCGCCAATAGCCCGTAACTCGGCGAGTGCGTCGTCGAGATCGGCGACGAACGAGCCGGTCCGCACGTCGACGCCAAAGCCGTAGCGCTGCGGGCTGGAACCACCGCGCGCGAGTTCCGCCACCTTGCCGATCAGCGCAGGTGGGAGATTGTCGATCACGAAGAATCCGAGATCTTCGAGGACGTTGGCGGCCGTGGCCCGGCCCGCGCCGGACATTCCGGTGATCACCGTCACGTCGAGGCCGCCGGTGATCTCGCCGGGAGATTCGGTGGGGATGGCAGCGCTGCTCACGGGTCCACCGTACTGGGCATGACCTCGCCCTTGAGCCGAGCGTAGAGGTCGGCGGCGACGGTGCCGGGGAGCCACGTGAGTGCCTGAAGGGTGTCGAGATCCTGTTCACGGATCTTCTTGACTGATCCGAACTGCTTCAGCAGCTTGGTGCGCCGGCTGGGACCGAGCCCCGGCACCTCGTCGAGCACCGATGCCGTCATCTTCTTATCGCGCAAGCTGCGGTGATAGGTGATCGCGAAGCGATGGGCTTCGTCTCGCACCTGCTGGAGCAGATACAGCGCCGGGGAATCGCGGGGAATACGAATGGAATCGGACTCTCCCGGTCGGAAGACCTCTTCGAGTCGCTTGGCGAGCCCGACCACGCTGATGTCTTCGAGCCCCAACTCCTCGAGCACGCGCACCGCGACTCCGAGTTGGCCCTTGCCGCCGTCGATCACCAGCAGATTCGGCGGATAGGCGAACCGCTTGCCGGCACGAGCACCTTCGTCGCGTTCGTCGAGGTAACGCCGGAACCGACGGGTCAATGCTTCTTCCATCGCGGCGAAGTCGTCCTGGCCTTCCTGGTTGCGAATCTTGAACCGGCGATACTCGGACCGTTTGGGGAGCGCATCCTCGAGCACGGTCATCGACGCGACGATCTCGGTGCCCTGGAGGTTCGAGATGTCGAAGCATTCGATCCGGAGCGGTGCCTCCGGCAGGTCGAGCGCCTCTTGGAGCGCGGTGAGGGTACGAGCACGCGCGTTGTGATCGGATGCCCGCTTGAGCCGATGGCGAGTGAACGCTTCGGTGGCGTTATGGACCACGGTTTCGAGCAACGCTCGTTTCTCACCGCGTTGCGGTATACGGATCCGGACCTTGCTCCCCCTCACGTGGGAGAGGAACTCTTCGTAGAGCGGGTGCTCTTCGGGGTCCACGGGGACCAGCACTTCACGGGGCACATCTTCGGGCGCCGCATCCGCGTAGAGCTGTTCCAGAACCCGCGCGACGAGCGCGGGAGTTTCCACATCTTCCACTTTGTCGACTACGAGACCGCGGCGGCCGACGACCCGGCCGCGTCGTACGAAGAAGATCTGCACCGAGGCTTCGAGTTCGTCTTCGGCGAGGCCGATGACATCAAAGTCTTCGGCCTTCTCTCCCACCATCTGCTGGCGTTCGATGGCTTTTCGAACCGAGGTGAGTTGGTCGCGCAGACGCGCCGCTCGTTCGTACTCCATCGCTTCGGCGGCTTCCTGCATCAGTGTTTCGAGGCGGGCCACGACGGGAGCGGTCTCACCCCCGAGGAACGAGAGCAGCTCTTCCACGAGGTTGGCGTATTCGGCATCGGTCACCGCACCAACACATGGCGCGGAACACTTCTCGATGTGCGCGTACAGGCACGGCCGTCCGAGTCGTTGGTGGCGAACGAACTTCCCGTTGGTACATGTGCGCACCGGAAACGTTCGCAGGAGAAGATCCAAGGTCTCGCGAATCGCGTAGGCATGGGCGAAGGGGCCGAAGTAGCGCACTCCTTTGCGTTTCGCACCGCGCATCACCATCGCCCGGGGCCACTCCTCGTCCAGGGTGACGGCGAGGTATGGGTAGGACTTGTCGTCCTTCAGGCGAATGTTGAACCGCGGTCGATGTTCCTTGATGAGGTTGTATTCAAGGAACAACGCGTCGACCTCCGTACGAACCTCGATCCACTCGACGCTCTTTGCCGCAGTGACCATCTGGAGTGTGCGAGGCGGCAGCGTGGCGGGCGAGCCGAAGTAGTTCGAGAGGCGGCTGCGGAGGCTCTTGGCCTTGCCCACGTAGATGATGCGACCGTGCCGGTCCTTGAACTGATACGAGCCCGGCGCATCAGGAATCGTTCCGGCGGGCGGGCGGGACAGCATCAGAGCCGCGCCGTTACCGGAATCGGCGTGAGCGTTGCGTCAGCCACCGCGGATCACGGTGCACACGGTATCGATGACTTCATCCTGGAGTTCATCGCTCAGATGGGCGGAACACGGAAGACACAGCACTCGCTCGCCGATGTCGAGGGCGACGCCGCCGCCGAGCACGGGGAGGTCGCGGTACGGAGCCTGGATGCGCATGGGCGGCCAGATTGGTCGCGTTTCGATCTCGCGGGCGCCGAGCGCATCCCTGACTGCTTGGCGCGTGGTGTCATCCGGGAACATCGCAGTCGAGAGCCAACCGGATCGACGCGCCCATGGTGCATCGGGGCCGCCGGCGATGCCGAGGTCCACAAACGCGTCCCGGTACCGCTCGGCGATCGCGCGCCTCCGGTCGATCAACGTGGGTAGGCGAGTCATCTGCACCACTCCGAGCGCCGCCGCGACGTTGGACAAGCGGTAGTTGTATCCCACCGCGTCATGGCGGTAATCGGAGTTCGGGATCTTGGCCTGTGATCCGAGATGACGAGCACGCGCGAGTGCCGCAGGGTCGCGCGCCACGAGCATCCCGCCGCCGCCAGTGGAGATCGGTTTGTTGAAGTTGAAGGAATAGATGCCGAAGTCACCGACCGAGCCGGGCACCCGGCCATCGAGCGCGCCACCCACCCAACGGGATCCCAGCGCCTCCGCCGCATCTTCGATGATCGTGATGTTGTGTTCGGCGAGCAGCGAGAGCATCGGCTCGAGGTTCGCGGGATGGCCGAGCAGGTGGACCGGAACGATGGCTTTCGGCATCGGTTCGCCAGTGCGGGCTCGCCGCTCGATCTCCTCCATGACGATCGCCGGGTCAAGGTTCCACGACTCCGGTTCACTGTCGATGAGCGTGACCCGAGCGCCGCAGTAGGTGGCCGCGTTCAGAGACGCGATGAAGGTGAGGTCCGAGACCCAGACCTCGTCGTCGGGCGCCACCCCGGCGACCAACAGCCCGAGATGCAGCGCTGCGGTCCCGGTCGTCACCGCGAGGGCGTCGGCCGCGTCAACTTCGGTGGCGAGCCCGGCCTCGAATGCCGGGAGATCAGGGCCGAACACGAGGTGGCCGTCGCGCACTGCCCGCGCTACCGCCTCGACCTCTTCTTCGCCCACTGTCGGCTCGGACAGCCGGACTCTCGGATCACCCATGGGAGGAGTATCCCAGACTGAGAGACCGCCCCACCCCGTGGGCGTTTGTCGGTTGGTGTGCGCTGACCGCCGCCTGGTCGACAAGCGCTCGAGGGTTGGACCCACCCCGTCGGCGTTTGTCGGTTGGTGTGCGCTGACCGCCGCCTGGTCGACAAGCGTTCGGGAGGTTTGGGGAAGAGTCGCGGCGTGCGAGGCGTTACGATGATGTGAGGCTGGCCTGGAATACCAGCTACATATTCGGCTCCGAAGCCGACAACCCCGTGGAGTGGCGACCAGGCTGTCCCCACCGGCTGTAATCGGAGTCTTCCCCGAAGGGGCATATCCATGTTGCGACTCCAGGCACCCCTGGCCGACCGATACACGACCGCGACGCCCGACGCGCTGCGAGAGATGATCGGCTCGGCGAAGTCCCAGCTCGGTTCGAAGCTGTTGATCCTCGGCCACCACTACCAGCGGGATGAGGTGATGGAGTGGGCCGACCGGCGCGGCGACTCCTTCCGCCTCGCCCGGTTCGCTGCCGACAGCGACGCGACCGACATCGTGTTTCTCGGCGTCCATTTCATGGCCGAGTCGGCCGACATCCTGACGGGGAATCATCAACGGGTGGTGCTCCCGGACCTCAACGCCGGGTGTTCGATGGCCGACATGGCCGATCTCGACCAAGTGGAAGAGGCGTGGGACGACATCGCATCGGTCACCGACATCGAGCGCGTCATTCCGATTACGTACATGAACTCGTCCGCGGCGATAAAAGCGTTCGTGGGTGAACACGGCGGCGCCGTGTGTACCTCCTCGAATGCGCGTGCGGTCCTCGAGTGGGCGTTCGACCGCGGCGACAAGGTGTTGTTCTTTCCAGATCAACACCTTGGGCGCAACACGGGGTTCGCGATGGGTTACGACGATTCTCACATGCGGGTCTGGAATCCACACAAGGAGTTCGGTGGCCTCGAAGACCACCATGTGAAGGACGCCACGTTCCTGCTTTGGCGTGGCTGGTGTTCGGTACACCAGCGGTTCAATCCCGAACACGTGGCGGCATTTCGTGCCGAGCACCCGGACGGGATGGTGATCGTCCATCCGGAATGTGCGCACGAGACTGTGGTGCTCGCGGATCAGGTGGGTTCCACCGAACGCATCTTGGAGTGGACCGCCGCGGCGCCTGCCGGCTCGGTGATCGGCGTCGGCACTGAGATTCACATGGTGCAACGCCTCGCGCACGACAACCCGGACAAGACGGTGGTGTCGCTCGACCCGCTGGTGTGTCCTTGTTCCACCATGTTCCGCATCGACGCGCCGCACCTCGCTTCGGTGCTCGAGTCGTTGGCGCGAGGCGAGTTGGTGAATCAAATCCGCGTGGACCCGGTGACCGCGCAGAACGCGAACGTGGCGCTCCAACGGATGCTTGACATCACCTAAGCGCGGGTTTGAGAGGACACGTTGAGGAGGTCGAGCCCGCGTTACCGACGCTGCGCGCGCAACACCAGTAGGCGGGGAATGGCCTGGGCCTCCACATATTCGGGCGCTTTGGCCAGGAACCCCGGCGGTGGCGCCGGCTCGAGCATCCGCGTCAACGCCAGACCGTTGTCGGCCATGGTGTTCACGTACCGTGACAACGGACGGTGCACGAACGGCAACATGATGCCGGGTGCGATCTGCTCGAGCGAGACGTCCTCTGTGAGATACGCACCGATCCGCCAGTACTGTTCTTCGAGGATGTGATCGTCGATCCAACCACTTCCCGGGGTTTGCAGCAGCGGGTGGTTGAGCAGGAAGAGGAACGTCCCTCCGGGCGCCAGGACTCGTGCCACCTCGGCGAGCGCGGCGTCAACGTTCACGATGTGTTCGAACACCAGGCACGCTACGACCGCATCGAAGGACGCGGTTCCGAACGGAAGTGCATCGGCGGCGCCACGCGCGTAGCGCGGACCTCCGGCGCGTTCCTGGGCGACCCGCACCTGAGCATCCGATGGATCGATGCCGATCGCCGTTGGCACACCGGCTTTCATTAATTCGCGTGCGAGTTGGCCTTCGCCGGTTCCGATGTCGAGCACGCGGCCGGCCGAGCCGAGGTGCTCGACGACGATTGGCAAGATCTGTTCCGTGTACTCGGGATCGACCCCGTCAGTGAAACCGTCCTGCCACCACTGCGCGTGTTCCTCCCACGGATCGGTCACTTCTACCTTCGCCGTTTCGGCGCAGGCCGCTCAGTCCGAGTGGAGTCGCTCATTTACGTGAGCATGGGTGCGAGGAAGTGGCCGGTGTAACTCCCGGCCGTCTTGGCCACGTGCTCAGGGGTTCCCTCCGCGATGATCTTCCCGCCGCCGTCGCCGCCTTCGGGCCCGA
>JANPBJ010000209.1:0-4841 GCA_031430375.1 Acidimicrobiia bacterium | reverse complement strand
GTTGGCGGTGTGGGTGTGCACACAACCGAATTCAACCTGTCCTCGAATGACGACACCGTTGCCGAGGGTCCTACCGTGATTTATCGGCGACGAGATATTGAGGAACTGGTGTCGCGCCTGCGGGACCGGGGACACGCCGTGAGCGAGTTCATTCTCGCTCCGGCATCGAACTACTGGGACTTCCACGTCGACCTGCCTCCCTACACAGGAGCGGTTCACATCAAACTGTTGCTCGAGCAGTATGTGTCGACCTCGGTCGGCATCGTGGTTCGCCGCGGCCGCTGATGCCACGACCCGCGCCTCCGACCAGTTCTGCGAATCGCCCTCGGTCTCGACAAACCGACCGCTGATGGGGGGAGGGGTGTTGACGCGCCGATCGGCAGTGGCCCGATCGGATGGCTGGTTGCGGCGTCGTGGTCAGGGACGTGGGCGGTACCCTGACCGGCGGGGCTAGTAGGAGGGGGCATCCTGTGTCTGTCGAGTCCGGTGTTGGAGGACGCCTGCGGTGGGCGAGCGTGATCGGTGTCGTGGTCGGGGTGTTTGGTCTTGGAGGCGTGTTGACCGGATCTGCCGGGTCGGTGGAACCGTCGTCGTTCGTCGCGATGGTGCCCTGCCGGCTGGCGGACACGCGTTCCGGGTCTGACACCGTTGGGCCGCGCTCGTCGCCGGTGAGGGAGAACGAGACGTACGTGGTGGCGGTGAGCGGTCTGAACGGGCGGTGTGCGATCTCCTCGTCGGCGACTGCGGTTTCGTTGAACATAGTGATCATCTCTCCGACCGCGGCAAGTTTCTTGACGGTGTTCCCTGCGGATGCGGATCGTCCGTTGGCGTCGAGTTTGAACTGGGTTGCGGGGCAGGCGCCGACGTCGAACGCGGTGACTGTGGGCCTGGCGGCCGATGGGACCATGGCGGTGTACAACTTGTCCGGCTCGGTAGACCTCGTGATCGACGTGGTCGGGTTCTTCCAGTCGGCGTTACCTGGCTCGCCCGGACCGATTGGGCCGCCAGGGGTGCCTGGACCGTCCGGTCCGCCGGGCGGGACGGGTTCAGGCGGTGCGTGGTATGGCCGAGTTTTCGCCGCAGCGAGCACGGTGGACGTGCCAGTCCAGTTCTCCGTCCCCTACCCGTCTATCACGCTTGGCGCCGACGGGTACCCGGTGCTGTCGTACAACGACGACCGGGCCGGAGTTCTCAAGGTCGTGAAGTGCAACGATCCAGCGTGTTCACCCGGGGGCGAGCTGGTCACTGTCGTCGCCAGTGCTGCACTTCTTGGGCGCTCGTCGTCGATCACGCTCGGCGCGGATGGCAACCCGGTGATCTCCTACTGGGACTGGGGCAACGGCGATTTGAAGGTCGTCAAGTGTGACGACCCTTCGTGCGCGCCTGGCGGCGAGGTCGCGACGACTGTCGATCCGAGCGGGTCGGCGAGGTCGGGCATCGCCGAGCCGTCGATCACCATCGGCGTGGACGGCAACCCAGTTGTGTCGTACTTTGATATCACGAGCCTCGATCTCAAAGTCGTCAAGTGTGATGATCCCGCCTGTGCGCCTGGCGGCGAGTCGATTGTCACGCTTGACGCTGCGGGTCAGGTCGGCCAGGGGTCGTCGATCACAATCGGGGCGGACGGCCACCCCGTCGTCGCGTACACCGACGAGACGAACGCCGACCTGAAAGTCGTCAAGTGCAACGACCCAGCTTGCGCACCCGGTGGTGAGACGGTGAGCACTGTCGACTCGGCCGGACTCGTGGGCTACAGCGCGTCGATCGCGATTGGCGTGGATGCGAACCCCGTGATCGTCTACCGGGAGGTTTTGGACTTTGGGCCCGGATCGAAGGTAATCCACCTCAAGCTCGTCAAGTGTGACGATCCGGCGTGTGCACCTGGTGGGGAGACCATCACCTATCTCAACGCGACGGAGATGGTGGGCCCAGCGTCGATCGCCATCGCCCCGAATGGCAACCCAGTCATCACGTACTCGGTCGACACCTTCCCTCTCCCTAACCCCGTAACGCCGGAATTGCTGCTGGTGGAGTGCGGCGATCCCGCTTGCGTCGGGGACGCCACGAGATTGAGCGTGATCGAAACCATCACCGGTGAAGGGATCTCGATGGTGATCGGGACCGACGGCAATCCCGTGATCGCGTCCGGGGATACGATCAACGGTCGCGTCCGGGTCATCAAGATCGGTCACACCTCATGGACTCCGAACGGCTGGTGACGTTGAGCTAATCCTCGACGTTGGCCCCCGCCCGTGAACAGGAGATCGCTCGGTGGCGCAGAACGTCGTTGGCGCCGACCTTGACCAAGGTGGTCTCGAAACCGATCGTCGATTCGAGCAGGGTGGTGACGCGCCGATCGCCAGTGGCCCGCTGACGGCCGTCCGTAGGTCTGCGCGGGTGTGCAACCTGCGCGACGTGCGCGACGATAGAGTCCATGGCAGTCCGGTTCCGTGCCGTCTTGGCGATTCTCCTGGCCCTAGCCTCACTCGGTTTGTCGACGCCGACTCGGGTTGTGAGTCTCCCGACCGGCATGACCGTCGTTCCCAGGGTCGCTCCACAGGG
Organism: Acidimicrobiia bacterium; assembly: GCA_031430375.1. GTDB lineage: Bacteria > Actinomycetota > Acidimicrobiia > IMCC26256 > JAENVU01 > JAENVU01. The sequence continues at coordinate 2,279 of JANPBJ010000209.1, read as the reverse complement.
TTCGTCCCAAGTCACTGTCTCCGGTGGCGGATGCGCTTCGGATGTTCACGTCACGGCGACGGCCTTCTTGTTCCCGGGAACTCCTACGTCCGCCACTGACCAGACGGTGACTCCCGGCCAGGCGGGGACGTGGTCAGCAGTGTTCTCGATGCCGTCGGCGCCGGCGTACGTGATCGCGACGTGTGACGGAGTGACGTCGGCGCCGGTTGTCGTGGCGCCGAGCGATGTGTTCACCGGCAGCATGTCCTACTCTGCGTTGACTCCGACCGAGATCGAGATCACCACCTCGCCGCTGCAGGATGGCAGCGACTTCACGATCTTCGACACGTCGGGCAATGTGCTCGGTACAGCGGTGGAATCGTTCGGCACAGCCACGGTGCGCCTCTCCCGTTCCCTCGGCCCGGCTCAGGTGATCGCGGTGGGCTTGCGTCAACGGGATCGCGACATAGACCTGCCGTACGTTCCGTTCGCTCGACAAGTCCAACTTCCCCTGCCCTCGCAGCCGTCGATCGTCGTCGAGCCGAGGGTGACAGCTATGGACAATACGGTGATGGCGTCGGGGAACTGCTCAGGCTTGCCCCATCTGATCGTCACCGGTCAAGCGGCGGGCTGGCACGACATACCACCGGTATACCTCGACGTCGTCCTGCTCGCTGACGCCTCGGGCAATTGGATGACGCTGCTTCCGATGCCTCCGATTCCATCGACGGCCACTGTGCGGTGTACGCAGGGCGCAGTCACGGAAAGTGCAGTGATTCTGATCTCGCCTTCGAGCGGCTTACTAATGCTGAGTGGTGAGCGCGACGGGAGTGGAGTGCTAGTCACAATTCCGAACGTGATCAGCCCGGAACGACTGGTCGCTTTCACGGCAGGTGGCGCACGTGTGCCGATCGCTATCGAGGCAATCGTGTCGAACGGGGTACAAGCCCGACTCGAACCTCAGGGGGTCCCGGTGAGAATCGTCATCGTCGGAATCGAGACGCTCGGTGAGAACGCCACTGCCCGTCAGAACTCGCGCGTTCAGGGATGGGCTATCGATGTCGGGTCGATAACCGACGGCGTGTCGACGTCGGGCCTCGTGCCTGCCCGTCGACTTTCCTTGCCGTCGGGAGTGGCGTGTTGCCCGGAGCCCGCGGTGCGTCTCCCGATGCCGTGAGGATCATCAGGCTCGCCGACGACCAGACTGCTCGCCCGCCCGCCTGCATCTCACACGTCCTCTACCACCCACCTCGTCATGGCCGCCGGCTTACCATTGATAACAGAGGGCCGGCCACCCGGGCCTGACGGCCTACGTACTCCACTCGAGCACCGAATAGGCGCGTCCGCCAGCCCGGAAGGTCGTCCTGACCTTCGCACCGTAGACCCGAACATAATATTGCGCGAGGCGGGTGTTCGCCGTCTTCGTGGCTACCTGGGGGCGCCCGTTACTACGTGCCACGGAAGCTGCCTCGTCCATCAGAGACCGGCCGATTCCTTGACCGGTCAAACTGGGATCGACAGCGATGAAGGCGATTTCGGCGGCATCGTCCCAGTCCGAGACCGTTCGCTTCGTCATCTGGACGATGGCGGAGGCGACATTGCGGGGACGCACAATCCCGACTCTGGCAAGAGCCGCCAGATGCTTTGGTCGCAACACTCGCGTAACGGATATCGGACGCAAGGACAAGAGGCAGAATCCGTCGACGCGGTCACCGTTCCGCGCTACCGCCAGGTGTTGGTCGGGTCGCGTGATCGCCCACGAGTAGAAGTCGTGCAGAAATACCGGCCCCAGACTGGGTAGGACGTCATCACGAAGCGCATCGCAATGGATCGCGACGATCGATGCGACGTCGGCAGGCTTGGCGGGTTCGATCAGCATTCCTGTCCTGAAGTTACCAAGACTTGTTCCGGGCTGGCCTTGTGAGTTCGCGCAGGGGCGACGCCGTACCCACGGTGCTATTCTCTCGCTCGCGCTGCGCAGTGTCGTGCTCAGTTCCTCCCAACTCATGTTGATACACATCGTCGTGCAATTGCGTTCATACGAACCTGTTCGGGGTCGAGGCCCGACCGTTTGCCGGCCGGTGCGGATGCTTGGCACGGTCGGGTCGTCTCGCAGTCATGCCAGCCGCGGACCAACGAGCATCACATGATCGTCGTCATGCTCCCTGCGTACAACGAAGTCGACGCGCTGCCCCGTCTCGTACCGAAACACATGGACGCCGGACAAGCACTTGGTCACGAGTTGCGGATCGTCGTTTGTGACGACGGCAGCATCGATGGAACTGCCGATGTGCTCAACC
>JANPBJ010000208.1:0-5554 GCA_031430375.1 Acidimicrobiia bacterium | reverse complement strand
GACCGCGCCTGCACTCGGAACCGATGCCCACCGAGTGGCGGCGTCGACCGGGAGCGCCTCGGTGCCCAGCGCGACCCAGTCTGATCCGGTCGGACCACTGAACGCAGTCGGGTCAGAGGTGGGGGGACCCGATGGGTTGGGGAATGACACGCGGGACATTGTAGGGAAGACGCCGGTCACCGCCTCCGGCCGCGGCCAATGAGGCCGCGACCGCCGGTAGAATCTCCGAAATGCCGAGGACCGACGCGGAGGATGAAGACCCCGGGCCCGTGCCGCATCCGCTCGATCGCCCCTGGATCCACCCCTCGGAGCTGGTCGCATCGTCGCGCCAGGCCCCTGAGCGCAACGACACCCACCCAGCGTCAGCGCACCCCGCACGGAGTTGGCGCCGCGATCTGGTCCTGACCGTCGCGGCTGGCACCGTGGGGGCCGTCGCCACCGTTGCCGTATTGGGTCTGGTGGGCACGTTCGAACGGGATCCGATCCGACGAGTCGCCGCGTTGAACTCGGTCGGCTCCTCCGATGCCGCGAGCATCGCCGCCCACGTTGTTCCCGGGATTGCCGGGGTGATCACCACCGCCGCGGGCGTCGAGCGCAGGGGCTCCGGCATTGCGGTCGGCCCGCATCAGGTCCTGACGACTATCGACGTCGTTGACCCCAGCACTGATCCCATCCCCGAGAACACCGCCACCACGAGCGCTGGCACCGGGCCCATCGAGATTTGCCTCGCGAACGGACACCGCCACCTCGCGACCGAGATCGGACGCGACCCGGTGATGGGACTCGTCCTGCTCGATGTGCCGACCCTCCGCCTGGAACCGGCTGCGCTCGTCGATACCCCAGCGGTGCGCGCCGGCGATTGGATCGCCGCGGTCGGCCGCAACGCCACAAGCGGGGCCTGGGTCACGAGCGGCGTCATCACCGCAATCGATGGTTGGATGAGTGATGACCGCGGCGGCGCCTATGCGGGGATGATCACGACCAGCACCGGGCTGGCCGCCGAAGCTCGCGGCGGCGCGCTCGTCGACCGCCGCGGAAACGTGGTGGGAATGCTGAGCGTGACCGGATCGACGCCAACGCGGACCGCCGCCATTCCGACCGACATCCTCCGAGATGTTGCGGCGCAGCTGGCAACCACCGGATCCGCAAGCCATGGCGCACTCGGATTGCACGCCATTGACACCGCGGCCCGCGGCGCGACGGTGACCGAGATCGGAGCAGGCTCAAGTGCTGAGACTGCCGGCCTGCAGGTGGGCGATCGCGTGACCGCCGTTGACGGCGCCGCCACGCCCGACACTGCATCTTTGGTCTATACATTGCGGCGATTGCGGGCCGGCGCCCAAGTCAGGCTCACGGTCGTTCGGGGCCATACACCTCGGCGAGTAACCGCGATCCTTGACGACACATCGGCAACCGCCCCTCCTGCGTCCAGTCCCACCACCGTCCCGGATACCAACCTCCTGGCGGTCGCGGTCGCGGGCCGGACCTAACCAAAACCCCATCCCAACTCAGCTGGTGAGACGCCCGGACCATCCGGGTGCGAAGATGCACCCATGGACCTCACGGATGCCGATGCCGAACTGCTCAACGCGGTGCAGTGGTCGTTCCCCCTCGATGCCCAGCCCTACGCGGTCTTGGCCGAGCGACTCGGAACCACCGAAGACCTCATCATCGAGCGGCTCCGCGCCGTCAAGGATGCCGAGATACTGCGTCAGCTCTCTGCGATCTTCGACACTCGCGCGCTCGGGTACTCCTCCGCGCTCGTCGCGGCCAAGGTTGACCCCGACCACATCGATGCCGCGGCCGAGGTCATCAACCAACACCCAGGCGTGAGTCACAACTACAAGCGCAATCACGCCTACAACCTCTGGTACACGCTCGCGGTTCCACCCGGCGAAGACCTCGACGCCCACCTCGATGCCCTGCATCACGCCTCAGGAACACTCGTGACCCGGAAGCTGCCAACGCTGAAGCTCTACAAGATCGGCGTGAAGCTCGACATGACGGGGAAAACCGCGGCCAACGCGAAGGCCGAAGTCCTGGCCCACGAACAGCCGGAGCGCCGGCCCGACATGGAAGCACCGGTGCTGTCCGAGCTGGAGATCAAGGCGATCCAGATCTGTCAGGAAGACCTCCCTCTGCTTCCCCGTCCGTTCGCGGTGCAGGCCGAACGGATCGGCACCACGGAGACCGAGCTGCTGGCGATTCTGGCATCGTTCACCGAGCGCAAACTCATGCGCAGATTCGCCGCGGTGATGAACCACCGCAACGCGGGGTTCAAGGCCAACGCGATGGGAGTATGGGCAGTCCCTGAGGCTGACCTCGATGCGATCGGCCCGCAGATGGCCGGGTTCGCGGCGGTCTCGCACTGCTACCGCCGCCCGACGTATGAGGACTGGCCGTACACCGTGTTCACCATGGTGCACGGTCGCAGCGCGCGCGACTGTGAAGCCACGATCGAAGCGATCGCGAGCGAGACCGGCGTCGACGAATACGCGTTGCTGTGGTCGATCAAGGAGTACAAGAAGGTCCGCCTGCGTTACTTCAACTCGGAGTGGTCCGACTGGAGCGCCACGAACCTCGCCGGCGCGACCCAGTCCTGACCACAAACACCGCTCCACCCGTTCACCGCCGCTGAGACTTCCGCGACCTGTCTGGTTCTGGCCATGTAGCGGCCACCGGCGCGCTACCCGGGCCCGGTACAACTGACGGGACACATCGGGCGATCGAGGACGGGTGCACATGAGGAGCTCGGAAACCAGCGCCGACGTCTCGCGCGGCAGCATCTACTCCATCGGTGAGCCCGCTGATGAGCTGGGTCTGAGCGCGACCATGAAACCGCAGACGAGCCCCGTTGACCTCACGGTGGTCATACCCACTCGCAACGAAATCGAGAACATCGACGAACTCATCGAGCGGGTCCGCCGGGCCCTCGGGTCCGCGGGATACCGGTACGAAATCCTCTTCGTCGACGACTCCGACGACCGAACTCCGGAGGCGATTGCTGCCCACGTTGGACCCGGCTCCCCGGTCCGGTTCCTTCATCGCCGCGCCGGAACTCGGACGGGCGGTCTCGCCGGTGCATTGTGCGAAGGCTTCGCGGAGGCACGCGGACGCCATGCGCTGTGCATCGACGGCGACCTCCAGCACCCGCCCGAGCTTCTCGCCCCCATTGCGCGCGTGCTGCTCGACGGAATCGCAGACGTCGTCATCGGAACGCGCTATCTCGCGGGTGGTGCGAACGACGGGCTCAACGGCCGTTGGCGTCGGGTCGTCTCCGCCGCATCACGCGACCTGGCCCGGTTTGCGCTCCCCCAAATCCGTCAGTCCACCGACCCCGGGAGCGGATTGTTCGGCTTCGACCTTGCGATCATCCAGGACGTGTCGCTCAAGCCGATCGGCTACAAAATGCTGATCGAGCTGCTGGCGCGTGGGAACTGGTCGTCAATCGTCGAGATTCCCTACCGATTCGAAGAACGAACGCACGGTCGGTCGAACGCAACGACCCGCGAAGGGGTGCGGTTCGTTCGCCACCTTGCCGGACTCGCAACCGACCGCAGCATCCGACGTCGACACCGAGGCCCGAGTGCATGCCAAGCATTCTCGGTCCCCCATGAGGCGGCCGGCACTCCCACCGCGCAGTCCACACTCGTGCTTCATCACGCCCCGCGTGATTCAACCGCGCTCGCCACGGAGTAGCCGCCGGAGCACAATCCCGCCCACCACACCGGCCGCGGCAGTACCCGCCGCGGCCCCGATCAGCTTTGCGGTGCGCAACCCCGTTGGGCCCAGCGCGTCGTGTGCCTCGAGCAACGTTTCCTCGTTGGTGTGCGCGGCGCGCCAACCCAACGCTTCGAGCCGGTCGGTCGCGACGACCCATGGATGCACCAGGTATGGAAGCGCCGTGGGCGGCACATCGCCGACGCCGGCCTGCCAGCTGCGCTGAAAGACGCGGCGCATCACGTCGAGCGGCAACGCCGGAAGTGCGCCACGGGTGAGGAGCGAACGCACTTCGTCGGCGCCCAACCAGCCCGGTGCGGCCACATCAAAGACGCCCGGATGATCCTCGGCAACCACGAGCGCGAGCGCGGAAACCACGTCGTCCACGTGGACCACCTGCACCGGCGCACCCTCACCGCGAATACGCGGCCGCTGCCACCCGGCCAGCAACCGAGCCCAGAGGTGCTGCGCGCCGGCACCGAGCACCGGTGCGCACCGCAGTACCGTGACTGCGACGTCGGGATGGTCGATCCCCCACTCGTGCAACAGCCGTTCGACTTCCACGGCCTGGACCGCAGGACCGAAGCCGGGATTGGGCCGCAGAGGCGCGTCTTCCGTGAGCGGAACCGGGTTCGTCGCCCACGCGCCGTAGACCGTGGCCGTCGAGACTCGAACGACCTTGCGAACTCCGACGGCAGCCGCGGCGTCGAGCACGCGCTTCGTACCTTCCACATTCACCCGTGCCATCAACGCGTCGTCAACGATCGGATCCAATACCGCCGCCAAGTGCACGACGGTGTCGACTCCGCGCAACAGCGCTTGGAGGTCCTGGCCGGCGACATCAACGAGATGGTGTTCAAAGCCCGGCGCGCTGCGTGACGGATCGCGCACGTCCAAGCCCACGATCCGATCCACCCCAACCGCAGTCAGTGCAGTCACGAGGCGAGACCCCACGAACCCGGCGGATCCGGTGACGGCAACGCATCGGGCGACAGAAGGGGAGCTCATGAGGTTCCCTAGACTGACCGCGTGGCCGACGATCCTCAAACCGGGGACGATTCTGATCCCCTCAATCCTTTCAGCGCCTTGGGCCTGCCGTTCGATCTGTCGCAGTTCGACATGGCTGAAGCGATGCGGATCATGGCGTCACCAGGCCCTCTGAACTGGGAGATCGCCCGCCAGACCGCAGAACAGGTTGCACTGGAGGACGATCCCTCCGAGGCCATTTCCGATGCCACCCGAGCCGAGCTCGGCGAGCTCGCCCGGGCCGCAACCGGTCCCGTGGTCACCGAAACGGGTCTCGTCGATGTGGCCAACCTGCCAATCGAGGTCATCGATCGGCGGACCTGGGCCGTGCGCCATCTCGACGGTCTCCGTCCCGTGCTCGAAACCTTGGCCGTCACCATGCAGGAAGCGATGGCAGCGGATCTCGACTCCGCCGACGATGAAGCGGTGGAGGAAGCCACCGCCACGATGTTCGGCATGCCGGGACTCGGGGCGGAGGGCATCCGCGGGCTCATGGGGATGCTCGGACCGCTCCTGCTCGGAGCCCAGACCGGATCCATGATCGGCTACCTCGCGCAGTACGCGCTCGGCGCGTTCGATCTCCCACTCCCATCGGTCGACCCACCGCGGATCACCTTCGTCGCGCCCAACATCGACCGCTTCGCCGAAGCATGGTCCATCGAGGCGCGTGACGTGCGTTCTGCCGTGGCGATCGCGGTGACGGTGCGCCGCGCGCAGCGCACGCAGCCGTGGGTTCGCGAACGACTCGTGGCGATCGCGAACGATTACGTGGGGGCGTTCGAACTCGACCCGCGGGCCTTCGATGACG
>JANPBJ010000207.1:0-62712 GCA_031430375.1 Acidimicrobiia bacterium | reverse complement strand
CAGCGCGCGCGCACGCGTCGGAAGATCCGTGCGGTCGGGATCGCGGCCGCCAGTGCGGATTCAACTTCGGCTTCACCCACCCGGTTGGTTCGTTCCGCGTCGAAATTGCGCGCACCCCTCCCGCAGGCCGCACTCCCGGGCACCGACGCCGCCGTTGCTGCGGCGGCGTGGAGCGTGGCGCACCCACCCCCACCGCCACCCTTGCCGATTCCCGCGGAACTTCCTGACCCGTCCGCGCCGCGCGCGTTGGTGGAGATCGGACGCATCCAGATCCCGAAGACGGGTGTCGATCAAGCGGTTCGTGAAGGCGTTGAACAGGTGGTCATCGATGCCGGCCCGGCGCATTGGCCCGGGACGGCCGAGTTCGGCGGCTGGGGGAATGTGGTGCTCGCCGGTCACCGCTCCACCTACTCGGAACCGTTCCTCCGCAACGCCGAACTCGCCGCGGGCGACGAGATTCTGCTGTCGGACTCCACCGGCACGTATCACTACGCCGTCACGAGCGTCGAGGTATTGCCGAACACCGCACTGTGGATTGTCGACCAACACGAGGGGCGCAGCCTCACCATCTTTACGTGTCACCCTATTGGGAGCGCGGCGGAGCGGCTCGTGGTTCGCGCCGAGTTGACGACCCGAGCTCGCAATTTCTGAGACGCCGAGCTGATCGGTTCTTCTCGTGCACCGCAAGGCTCGTGTTCAGTGCCGAGATTCATTGGTGGCGACGTGGCAGGCTGACGCCCGCCCATGAGCCCGCCGCCTCTCCAGCCGGACGTTTCCGAGTCCGAGCCTTCCGCCACCGCAGCGAGCCCGCCTCCTTCGGCGCCGCGGCCCGGTATGTCGTGGATGGCCAAAGCTGTGATCATCGGCGCGGCCGTCGTCGGCATCGTTGCCATCGCTGGTATGTACGTGAAGTTGCCGTACGTGATCTTCTCGCCGGGCGACGCGACCTCGGTGGACAAATACTTGCGTATCCGCGGGACGCGGTCGTACCACCACAAGGGGGACCTGCTCCTGCTCACGGTCCGCGTCAGCAGTGGCCAACCGAACCTGTGGCGGTACGTGGAAGCCAGCTTCGACGACGACAGCAAGGTGATCGGCGAGAAGGAATATCTCGGCGATGCGCCGCGCGGCAGGGTCGAGCGGGCGAGCGTGCAGATGATGGACGAGTCGCAACTCGCGGCGAAACAGGCCGCGCTCAACCGGCTTGGTTACCGAATCGCGGTATCGGGCAAAGGCGCGCGCGTTCTCGAAGTCGTGAAGGGATCACCGGCGGCGCGGGGCGGGCTCCGGACCAACGACGTCATCGTCGCGATCGACGGCGCCCCGGTGGAGCTCCGCGATCAGGTGGGCCAGATCGTGCAGGCGAAGCCAGCGGGGACTGCGTTCGCGGTCGCAGTTCGACGCGACGGCAAACCGCAAACGGTTGAAGTCACGAGTGTCGCGGCACCGAGCGGTCCCTTGGAGGGTCGGTCGTACTTTGGTATTGGCGCGAGGACTGATCAGCTGCGCGTGAAGTTCCCAGTGGATATCACGATCGACGCGGGGGATGTCAGCGGACCTTCGGGTGGACTCGCCTTCACGCTCACCATCATCGACGACCTCACGCCCGGCGATCTCACGGGCGGTGCCAAGGTGGCCGTCACCGGTGAAATCGACGGCGCCGGCAATGTGGGCGAGGTGGGCGGCGTTCCGCAAAAGGCAGTGGCCGCGCGCGAGGCGGGAGCCACGCTGATGATTGTTCCCCAGGCCGAGGTCCGCGAGGCCCGGGCCAAGGCCGGCGCCATGACGGTTGTGGGAGTGAAGACCCTCGACGAAGCACTGAAGGCGCTCCGTCGGCATGGTGGCGCCACGCTCACGAAATCAGCGTCGATCCCTTCCGCGGGTCGCTGAACTGAGTAGGTCGCGTGAGCCGGTCCTCGGCCGTGGGCGGATTCGCCAATACCATGGGGCCGTGACAAAACGGAGCATGCACCGTGGCTGAGGTCAACCGTCGGGCGGCCAAGAACGGGCCGCGTCTGACTGCTGAGGAGATCGCGTCCCGCGGATTCCAAGCGTCGTTTCGGGGAATCTCCGAGCCGGAGGTCCGTACTTTTCTACGCCGGGTTGCTGACGAGACCGCCGCGGCGCGTGACCACGAGGACGACCTCAACGAAAAGATCAATGAGCTCCAGGAGCAGGTGAAGAATCCCCCGATCGTCACCGAAGATCGGCTCCTCGATGCCCTCGGCGAGGAAACTGCTCGGGTGTTGCGCTCCGCGCAGGAGGCCGCGGCGGAAATCCGTCGCAGCGCGGAAGCCAATGCAGCGACCGTGATCGCCGATGCCGAGCAGATGGCCACCGCCGCGCGCGAAGAAGCCGACAGCGACGCGCGCGCGATGCGTGATACCGCGCAGACCGCGGCTGCAGCGCGCGAGACGGAGTCCACCACCTTTGCGGCCGAGCTCCGCACCGAAGTCGAAGCCGAGGTAGCCGAGCTGCGGTCCACGACCGACGCCGAACTCGCGGTGGCGCGTGAGGTGTCGATCGAAGCGTCGGCGTCAGAGATCGACGCGGCCAAGGAGGCTGGCCGCGATCTGGTCAACGAGGCGCGCTCGGTGCGCGAGCGAATCCTGGCCGACCTCGGTCGGCGCCGATTGCTGCTGCAATCTCAGATCGACGAACTCCGGGCCGGTCGTGATCGCCTGCTCGATGCCTACCGCGTGGTCAAGCGGACCCTCGGCGACGCCACCGAAGCGCTCGTGCAAGTGGAGTCGCGCGCCGCTGGCGAACTCTCCGGTCCGCCGGCATCGCTCGAGGTCCCACCCGTCGACGGCGAACTCGCCGCCTTGGCGGGCGAACTCACCGGAGAAGCGGGCGCACCCTCAGTGGAGGTCGAGGCGCTCTTCGCCCGCCTGCGCGGACAGAACCTGACCGTCGCGCCGATCCCCGAACCCAAGCCGGCGGCCGCCAACCTGCCCGATCCTGATCCCGAGCTAGACACCCTCGAACCGGAACGAAGTGGAGGTGAGCAGCACGTCGAGCGACCGGGAGCGGAGAAGCGGCCTGCGGCCAACAGTCCAGCAAGCGAGGCCCATGATGGAGGGAGCGTCCCGACCGACACCGTGGTCGAGGATTCCGAGCGGACGAGCAGTCAGGATGAAGGGGCGAGGCATCTTGAAGCCCGTGCCTCGGTCCTCGACCCGCTGCAACGAGAACTGGGTCGCAAGGTGAAGCGGGCTCTCCAAGACGATCAGAACGATGTTCTTGATCGGATTCGTACCGTCAAAGGTCGCCCTGAGGCATTGGAAGTGTTGCCGAGCGCGGGGAGCCAGATTGTTCAGCTCGCGGCCACGCTGCGAGGACCGGTCGACGCCGCGTATGCAGGCGGTCGCCGTGTGGCCGGAGCCACGGGTGGGAGCACTGGTGCTCCCGTGGCCATGGTCGATGGGCTCGCGGCCACGATGGTCGAGCGGTTGCACGCCCGGTTGGTCGAGGCGATCGACGACGCCGGTGATGACGAAGTCGCGGTGACACAGCGGCTGGGTGCGCGCTACCGCGAGTTCAAGGGCCAGGATCTCGACGCAGTGGTTTGCGACGCGCTCGCGGCCGCGTGGGCGCTCGGCGTCTACGACGCCACTCCGGCAGGAAGAACACTCCGTTGGATACCAAGCGTGGAGGGCAACTGTCCGGATTGTGACGACAACGCGCTGGAACCGACGACGCGCGGCAAGCAGTTCCCCACGGGCCAGCCCTATCCGCCGGCCCACCCGGGCTGTCGGTGCCTGGTGGTCCCGCTCCCCATATGACCCCCGCGCTCTCCTAGGCTCGGCCAGATGCGCGTCCCCCCTGTCCGCCGCACCCGAGAGAGCCGATTCCGCGTTCGCGCGTGGATGGTGATCCTGGTCGCGGTCCTTGTTGGCCTCTTCCTTTCGGCACGAGGCCTTGCCAGCTTCTACACCGACTACCTCTGGTTTGATTCCATCGGTTTCGGCACAACCTGGCGTGGTCTGTTGTGGGCGCGATTCGCTCCGGCTGCGGTGTTCACCACCGTGTTCTTCGTGTTGATGCTCGTGAGCCTCACGATTGCGGATCGTCTGGCCCCTCACACGAGGGTGCTTGGTCCCGAAGACGAGATGCTTGCCCGGTATTCCCAAACGGTGGGGCCGTACTCGGGCCGACTCCGGATCTTGGTCTCGTTGATCTTTGCCATTCTGGCCGGCGGCAGCGTGGCCGGTGAATGGCAACGCTGGATCTTGTTTACGAACGCTCAGGACTTCGGCGTGAAGGACGCGCAGTTCCACCTCGATGTGGGCTTTTTCGTCTTTCGCCTGCCGTTCCTCACGTTCGTGTTCGACTGGTTGTTCGCGGGTCTGATCATCATTTTCATCGTCAGCGCGATCGCCCACTATCTCAACGGCGGAATCCGGCTCCAGGCCCCGTTCCAACGCGTGACGCCGCAGGTGAAGGCTCACCTCTCGGTGATCCTGGCGCTGATGGCGTTGGTGAAGACGGCCCAGTACTACCTGGGCCGTTATGAGCTCGACTTCTCGACCCGCGGGTTTGTGGAAGGCGCCACGAAGACCGATGTGGCGGCACAGCTGCCCGCGTTCAACCTGTTGATCGTGATCTCGGTGGTGGCCGCCGGCCTGTTCGTGTGGAACATCTTCCGTCGTGGTTGGGTGCTGCCCGTGATCGCGGTGGGCCTCTGGGGTTTTGTCGCACTCGTGGTGGGCACGATCGTCCCGGCGATCTACCAAGAGACCTTCGTGAAGCCCAACGAGCAGGCGAAGGAGAAGCAGTACATCGCGCGCAACATCAAGGCGACCCGGGCCGCCTTCGGGCTGAGCGATGTGAAGGCTGAGCAGTACACCTATAAGGACAACCTCACTACCCAGGACCTGGAGGACAACAGCCAGACCATTTCAAACGCGCGGCTGTGGGAGCCCAGCGTGATCTCGGCGAACTACCAGCAGTTCCAGAGTTTCCAGACCTACTACCAATTCTTGGACGCGGACACCGACCGCTATGTGATCGGCAACGAGTTGCGCCAGGTCCTGATCTCGGCCCGCGAGCTGAACACGGCCGACCTTCCGTCGCAGAGTTGGGTGAACCAGCACGTGGTGTACACCCACGGCTACGGAGCAGTGGTCTCGCCCGCGAACGAGGCGGACGTGAAGACCGGTCAGCCCCGCTACGAGTTGAAGGACATCCCAGGCTCGGGGAGCATTGCGCTTGATCGGCCCGAGCTGTATTTCGGTGAGGGCCTGTCTGGGTACTCCCTCGTCGGCGCCAAGCAACCGGAGTTCAACTACGCCCGGAAGAACTCCAACGCCACCAATCGCTACAAAGGTGCGGCCGGCGTGGGACTGTCGTCGTGGCTTCGTCGAGCCGCGTTTTCCTTGCGGTTCGGTGATCAGAACTTGCTGATCTCCAGCCAGATCCAGGACAGCAGTCGCATCATTTTCCGGCGCGATATCCGCGAGCTCGTCGAGACATCGGCGCCGTTCCTGAAGTTCGATGAAGACCCGTACCCGGTGGTGGCCAATGGCCGGTTGGTCTGGGTCCTCGACGGATACACCACGAGCGACCGCTACCCGTATTCGCAAAGCACCACTCCGTCGGAAGGGATTCTGGCCGGGACCAAGTTCAACTACATCCGGAACTCGGTTAAGGCCACGGTCGACGCGTACGACGGCACGGTCACCTACTACGTGGTTGACACAAAAGACCCGGTGATCCGTGCGTACGAGTCGGCCTTCCCGGAATTGTTCACAGATTTCGGGAAGATGCCGAAGGAAGTTCGCGACCATCTCCGCTATCCGCAGGACCTCTTCCGGTATCAAACCGATGTGTACCGGAAGTACCACACCACGAATCCCACCACCTTCTTCTCCGGTACCGGGTTCTGGGAGGTTTCGGCCGACCCGGCAACCACGGGAAGCACATTGGACGCCACGCCGTTGACGACCGGCGTGCCCCAGAGTGCGAGTTCGAGCGGGAAACGAATCGACCCGCTCTACGTGTTGAGCCGGTTGCCCGGGAAAACGGACGAAGAATTTCTGATCATCAGACCGTTCGTCCCGGTGTCGAAGGGCAACAGCCAAAACCGACTCTCGGCCTTCATGGTTGCCCGCTCGGATCCGGGTGCGAAGCAGCGGCTCGCGAGCTTCGAGATGCCGAGCGGCCTCAATGTGGCCGGCCCGGTGCAGGTGGACCGCACGATCAACAACACCGACGTGATCAGCAAAGAGTTCACGTTCTTGAACCAGCAAGGGTCAAGGGTTCGTCAGGGCAGCATCCAGATCATCCCGGTGAAGGACTCGCTGCTCTATGTCCAACCGATCTATGTGTTATCGGAGAACGGCGACCAACCGGCGTTCCGATTCGTGATCGTCTACTACGCCGGCGAGGCAAAATTCGCGAAAACCGTCAAGGACGCACTGGTCCAATTTGGCCAGTTCGGTGGTCTTGCACCGACCGCGGGTCCAACGACCGAGGAGCCTCCTGCATCGGGTGGGACCTCCGTCGATGATCTGCTCCGCCAGGCGAGCGACGCGTTCAACGCGTCGCAGAAGGCCCTCGGCGAGAAGGACCTCGGGACCTACCAAGACAAGGTCGCGGAACTCGGCCGCCTCCTCGACCAGTTGGCGAACGCTCGGAGCGACGAAAAGGGGTCGGGCGCCCCAGGATCCTCGAGTGGTTCGAGTTCCACGACGTCAACCACCAGCCCGACGTCGACTACAAAGCCGAAGGCCGGTTCCGGCACCCAAGCTGTGGGCGCAATTCGCTGATTCGGCCTCGCCTGGGTGACCCAGGACGCATCGACGGCGGGCCCGAGGGATTGTTACTATCTACGTAGTGGAAATACCCGGCCGCCCCCCGGCCGGGCCTCGAACTACGGAGCGACACATGGCCGTCAAGGGTATTGACCTCGGGAATTACGAGCTTGGATGGCACGACTCGACCGACGATTACGTCTACACGCCCCACAAGGGCCTGAACGAGAAGACTGTCCTCGAGATCTCTGATCGCAAGTCCGAGCCGGATTGGATGACCAAGTTCCGGCTCAACGCGCTGAAACGATTCGAGCGCAAACCGATGCTCGACTGGTTCGCGAAGAACATGCCCGACATCGACTTCGACGACATCTACTACTACTTGAAGCCCACCGACGGTCCGGTCAACGACTGGGACATGCTCCCCGAGAGCATGAAGAACACCTACGAGAAACTCGGCATCCCCGAAGCCGAGCGCAAGTTCCTTGCCGGCGTCACCGCACAATTCGAAAGCGAAGTCGTTTACCACAAGAACCGCGAGGATCTTGAGGAGCTCGGTGTGCTGTTCACCAGCATGGACCAAGCGCTCAAGGACTATCCCGAGATTGTGCAGAAGTACTTCGGCACCGTCATCCCGCCGGGTGACAACAAGTTTGCTGCACTCAACTCGGCGGTGTGGTCTGGAGGGTCGTTTATTTATGTGCCTCCGGGCGTGCACGTCGACATGCCGTTGCAGGCGTACTTCCGCATCAACGCGGAGAACGCGGGCCAGTTCGAACGGACGTTGATCATCGCGGACGAAGGTTCATCGGTGCACTACGTGGAGGGTTGCTCCGCGCCCGTGTATTCCACCGACTCGTTGCACTCCGCGGTGGTTGAGCTCATCGCCAAGCCGGGTGCGCGTATTCGCTACACCACGATTCAGAACTGGTCGCCGAACGTGTACAACCTCGTCACCAAGCGGGCGGTTGCCGAGACCGAAGCCACGGTCGAATGGATCGACGGCAACCTTGGTTCCAAGCTCACGATGAAGTACCCGGCCGTGGTGATGACTGGTCCGAAGGCTCACGGCGAAGTGCTGTCGGTCGCCTACGCAGGCGCCGGCCAGCACCAGGACGCGGGGGCGAAGATGACCCACGTCGCGCCGGAGACCACGTCGATCATCGACAGCAAGTCGATCTCGAAGGACGGCGGGCGTACCACCTACCGCGGTCTGGTCAAGGTGGAAGAGGGCGCGCACTCGGTGAAGAGCCACGTGCGTTGCGATGCGTTGATCCTGGACGAGGAGTCCCGATCGGACACCTACCCCTATATGGAGATCGACGCGCAGGACGCACGTATCGGCCACGAGGCAACCGTTTCGAAGGTCGGCGACGACCAGCTCTTCTACCTCATGAGTCGGGGCCTCACCGAGCAACAAGCCACGGCGATGATCGTGAACGGTTTCATCGAGCCGATCGTCAAGACGCTGCCAATGGAGTACGCCGTAGAGCTGTCCCGGCTGATCGAGATGAATATGGAGGGCTCGGTCGGATGACGCGCAACGCGCCCGGGCCGGTACTCCGACCGCAGCTGACCAGATTGATGGAGGGCTCGGTCGGCTGACCGCAGCACTCATTCGATGACCCACGGATTCACTCCTGATGCCGCGGGCGCACTCGGCGGCCCGGCCTGGCTTGTCGCGCGTCGCCAGCGAGCGGCCGAGCAGCTCGCGAACATCACGTGGCCTACCGACGCCGAAGAGATCTGGCGATACTCGCGCATCAACCAACTCGATCTCGAGCGATTCCGTCCGCTTACCGCGGCGGAGCTTGGTGAGCCCGGGGTAGAGAACGCGCCGGGTGGTGGTCCGCTCGCGTCCGAACTCGGCGAACGGGCCGCGCTGGTGGTGGTGCGTGACGGGCGCGTCGTTCATCATGAACTGAGTCCCGAGCTTGTCGCACAAGGGGTCACCGTCTGTGGACTCGCCACCTGTGAAGCGCCGGCCGTAGAACCGTGGTTAGGCCAGGTGGCGGATGCTTCACCAGACGCCTTCAGCCTGCTGCACGATGCTTTTCTGGCCGGTGGCGCCTTCGTAAAGGTGCCCCGCGGAGTGGTGGTGCAGCAGCCGATCGTGGTGCTGCACTGGGCCGAGGGCGACGGCCTGGCGTCGTTCCCGCACACGCTCGTGGTGGCGGATGCGGGCAGTGAGGTGACGGTGCTCGAACGGCACGCGTCAGCCCCCGGTGTCGCCCATCTTGTGAACGGGGTCGTGGAGATCGCGATTGGTGACGGCGCCCACGTTCGCCATGTGAGTGTTCAGGAGTACGGGGACAAAACCTGGTCGATTGGATTCCAACGCGCGCACTTGGGTCGGGATGCGCGGCTCTCGTCTTCCGCGGTGGCGCTGGGTGGCGACTACGCGCGCCTGCGCACCGAGGCGCGCCTCGACGGTCAGGGCGCCCAGAGCGATCTGCTCGCGGTCTATTTCGGCGATGGCAACCAGATGCATGACTTCCGGACGTTTCAGGATCACGTTGCGCCGCGCACCCGCAGCGACCTGCTCTTCAAAGGCGCGGTCGAAGACACCGCTCGGTCGGTGTACTCGGGACTTATCCGCATCCGGCCTGACGCACAGAAGGTCGAAGCGACGCAGTCGAACCGCAATTTGGTGCTCACTGAGGGCGCGGGCGCGGAATCGATCCCGAACCTCGAGATCGAAGCCGACGACGTTCGGTGTTCGCACGCCTCCACGGTTGGTCCAATCGACGACGATCAGCTCTATTACCTCGAGACCCGTGGCGTTCGGCCCGACGACGCGGAGCGTTTGATCGTGCTCGGCTTTTTCGAAGACGTCTTCTCTCGCCTCCCGGTACCAGCGCTGGCCGAGCCCCTACGGCGTGCGGTACATGAGAAGGTCGGCCACCTCCACGGGCGCGGGGCATGAGTGGCGTGCGGGTGTGTTCCACCGCCGATGTCGCAGTGGGTACCGCGCACCGTTTCGATGTGGAGGGTGCCCGCCTCTGCGTGGTCCATCTTCCCGACGTCGATGACGGCCACGGCGGTTGGTACGCGATCGCCGATGAATGCTCACACGCGGATTTTTCGTTGGCCGAAGGCGATGTCTGGGCGGATGAGTGCGAAATTGAATGCCCGAAACATGGGTCGACATTTTCGCTCACCACGGGCGATCCCCAGACGCTCCCGGCTACCCAACCGGTTGCGGTCTACGCGCTTGAAGTGCAGGACGACGACGTCATGGTGGTGGTGAAGTGAGCCGGTTGAAGATTCAAGACCTGCACGCGTCGGTCGGTGACATCGAGATCCTACGGGGCGTTGATCTCGAGGTGAACTCCGGCGAAGTGCATGCACTCATGGGGCCGAACGGGTCGGGGAAGAGCACGCTGTCTCATGTGCTCATGGGCCGGTCCGACTACACGGTCACACGCGGTTCGGTCACAATCGACGGCCAAGAACTGTTGGAACTCCCCACGTGGGAACGGGCGCGGATGGGTCTGTTCTTGACCCATCAGTACCCGGTCGAGGTGGCCGGCGTTCGTGTCTTGGAACTTGTCGCTGCGGCGACTGACGGTGATGCCAATGCACTGTCCCGGATCGTGCCGGAAGCAGAGCGGCTGGGTGTGCGCGAAGAGTTTTTGGCTCGTGGAGTGAACGTCGAGTTCTCCGGCGGAGAGCAGAAGCGCACCGAGACACTGCAGCTGGCGGTGCTCCAACCCCGCTTCGCGGTTCTCGACGAGATCGACTCCGGTCTGGATGTGGATGCACTGCGCGATGTCGCTCGTCGCATCGAAGCATTGACCAACGATGTTGGTGTCGGAGTCCTCGCGATTACGCACTACGCCCGTCTGCTCACGGAACTACGACCCGACCGCGTGCACGTCTTCATGGGCGGTCGCGTCGTGACCTCGGGAGGCCCGGAGCTCGCTGAGGAACTCGAGATATCCGGCTACGAAGGCCTGGCGCAACGCCTCGGTATTGAGATCCCCGGCCCGATCGCGGTACCTGCTCCCGCCCGATTCTGAACGGCAGGGCGCGCGTTCTCAGGCGTCGAGCAGGGCAATCGTCCGGCCCACGGTCTCGCGGTGCTCCATCGCTTCGATCGCATCCGGAATTTCTTCGAACCTGATCGTGCGTCCGACCACCGGCTTCACGGTTCCGGCCACTACCAGCTCGACGATCTCGCGCATGATCGTTGCTCCGAGCTCGTTCGACGCGAAGTTCCAACCCATCGCGGTCTTCACCATCTCCGCGACTTCGGGCGGCTGATACGCGAGGAGAACGCCGCAGAGCTTGAAGTTCCCGAGGGCCACTCGGCGCGGCACGATGAACGGCTCGTCGGCCACCAGCTTGTTGGAGGCGAAGCCCATCATCAGGTAGCGGCCGTTGTACGCGGTGCAGTTCATTGACGCGTCCATGACTGCTTCGCCCACGTTGTCGAACACCACGTCCACGCCGCGGTTGGCGGTATCGGCAAGGACCGCGGCGGCAAAGTCGGCAGTCGTGTAGTTGATGGCAACGTCCGCTCCGAGATCCCGACACAGTGCCACCTTGGCGTCGGTGCCCGCAGTCGCGATGACTCGAGCTCCGACGCGCTTGGCGAGTTGAATCGCCGCCGATCCTGATCCACCGGCTGCAGCATGGATGAGCACCGTTTCACCTGCTTGCAGCTCGGCTCGATCGAAGAGCCCGAGCCATGCGAGGTGAAAGGGGAAGTACAGCGCGGCGGCGCCCGGAAGCGGGACCGATTCCGGCATCTCGAATGTCGAGGCCACCGCGCACACGGCGTATTCGGCGAATCCGCCATGTGCTCCGCCGGGCATCGCCACGACCCGACGACCCGACCAGGCTTCCGTACCGTCGCCGCACCCGACGACAACTCCCATCACTTCCATCCCGGGGCTGTACGGGAACTCGGGACGGACCATCATGTTGCCACCGGTGATGCGCTCGAGATCATTGAGGTTGAACGGGATCGCCTGGACCTTCACGAGCACCTCCCCCGCACCGGGCGTGGGGACTTCCACGGTGTCGAGCTGGAGGACCTCGCGGGGGCGTCCGTACTCGCGGAGCTGCCAGGCGCGCATCAGTTCACTCATGGACTAACTCGCAGGTGGCGTGACCGGTGCCGCGGTCGGCGGCGGCGTCGTTGCGGGCGGTGCCGTGACGGGCGGTACCGTCGGAGCCGGCCGCGCGGGCCGCGCAGAGGTGAGCGGCGTGCTCGAAAGGATTTGGGCGGGAGTCCCTCCGAAGACGTACACCGGGTCGTTCACCTTGACCAACGTGTGGAAGTACTCGGCGATGTGCATGGGAACCCGAGTACACCCGTGCGAGGCTGGAGTAGTGGGGACGCTCGAATAGCCGTGTACTGCGATCCCACCGTTGAAGTAGAACGGCTGGTAGAGCTGGCCGAGCGGCGACCTATCCCAACCGGAAACGAACCGCGTGTAGGTGAACCGGCCGGATGGCGTGGTCGCCACCTCACAAATGCGCTGTGTGGGATTGTCGCGGGGCGAGTTAAAGCAGTAGCTCTCGCCGGAACCCGTTGACGTCGTGGTGATGAGTCGAACTTGGTAGTTCTCGTACAGCGTGATGACCTGCTTCGTAACGTCGACCTCGGTGCGATTGGGCTCACCGGTGGGTTGAAGCGGTGGCGGGTGTTGATACGCGGCGAGCGTCATCGCCTCCGCGGGCCCGATGCGCCCGGTGCGTTCGATGCCCGCAATCTTCTGGAGGGCTTCGACGGCGTAGGTGGTGGCCTGGCCATAGTTGCCGTCGACGGCGCCTGGATCAAAATGTAGTTCGGCGAGGCGCTGTTGGTACGGGCGGACGATGTCCGGGTTCGAGCCGGACCCGAGCGATCGGCCGATTGGTGGCAGGGTCAGCGCGGCGGCGGGTTGGAGCAACGGCGGCAGCGTGGTGGTTGTCGTCGTTGGTTGGGTGGAGGTGGACGACGATGACGAGCTGGTGGTGCTCCGATGAGTGGGCGCAGCACTGGCCTCCGAGCGGTCCGAGTTGGTAATGGCGACGCCGACTCCAACTGCGGCACCGGCTGCGACGACACCTGCGAGCGCGACCGCGAGCCACCTGTGGCGCGAGCGCTTGGTCCGGCGGGACTCGGCGCGACGTTCTTGACGAGTTGCGTCAGCCATGATGGTGCCGATCGATCTTCCTCGGGAGGTAGCGAGCGTACCTGCCACGTCCCTCGATTCGGCGCATGCCGTTCGGCACCTCGAGCACTGTCGGGGGGCCAAGCGCGCCACTCGCAATCACTCACAACGCGGTGGTGCTGACCCAGTGAAGCGAATGATCGCTCCGCCGGAACTCAGGACCCGCGCGAATAGGCCCAAGCGTCGTCGATCTCCCGAACTGATTCCCGCTCTTGCTCACTTCGTTCACGGGCCGCTCGGGCCACGGGCGAGCGGATTCCGTTTGGCGGGAGTTGCCTATCCGCTCGCCCTCTATGCCGTGGGCTGGCGCTCTTCGTCGAGAAGTTGGGCGATGGCCCGGTCGGAGCTGTTCACTACGGCGAGCCGCAGGTCGAGCAAGAAGTCGACGACCTCAGAACCGGAGACGAGATCACGGTGGCCGAAGCGCTCGAGCGCTTGGTCGATCGTCATCACCAGGTCGGGCGTCACCATCGTCTGCTCAGTCATGCCGCTCCCTTCGTTGGAGGTCCAATCGTACTCGGCGGACACTCCCCAATATGGCCAGGTTGTTCATTCTCGGTGAGATTTCGTGCGGATGACTCGTACGACTCAGTGATCGGCGATCTCGTCCAGTCCTTGAGTGAGGGTGTTCCACGACAGCGTGGCGCATTTGATGCGGACCGGGAACTTCACCACGCCCTGCAGCGCTTCGAGGTCGCCGAGGCGCACGCCGGCGAGTTCATCGGCCGCAGCATCGATGTCGTCTGCGTCGCCGCCGAGCTTTGACTCGTGGATGCTCATCAACGCTTTGAATGCACGGATGATCGTGCGAGCTTCGGCAACCGGCTTGCCCTTCACCGCCGCGCTCATCATGGAGGTCGAGGCCTGGCTGATGGAGCAGCCTTGGCCGGCGATCTTCACGTCGGCCACGATTCCATCAGTAACCTCGAGGAACAGCACAACCTCGTCACCGCAGAGAGGGTTGAACCCTTCCACGCGATGCGCGGGAGGAACGGGGAGTTCCCCACGGTTACGCGGCGCGCGGTAGTGGTCGAGGATGATCTCGCGGTAGAGGTCTTCGAGTCCGGCCATTGCTGTCGATCCTAGGTTGGGTCCATCAGAGACTGAAGAACTTCTCGGCTTTTACCAAACCGTCGACGAGTGCGTCGACATCATCGGTGTCGTTGTACAGGTAGAACGACGCCCGGCTCGTGGCCGGAATGCCGAGTACCCGCATGAGTGGTTTGGCGCAATGGTGCCCAGCTCGGACGCAGATGGCATCTTCGTCGAGGACCTGGGACACGTCGTGGGCATGGATTTCGGGGAAGAGGAATGAGATCACCCCGCCGCGGTGCTCAGTATCAGTGGGTCCGTAGATCGTGATGCGATCCCCGAAACGTTGCTCGAGCGCGTGGAGCGCGTACCGCGTTATTTCGACCTCGTGGCGGTGGATTGCTTCCATGCCAAGAGTTTCGAGGTAGTCGATCGCGGCGCCCCAACCGATGGCTTCGGTGATCGCAGGGGTCCCGGCCTCAAACTTCCACGGCAGTTCGTTGGTGGTGAACCCGTCCTTGCGGACGTCGCGGATCATCTCGCCGCCGCCGAGAAAGGGAGGCATCGCTTCGAGGATCTCTCGGCGGGCCCAGAGCGCGCCGATGCCAGACGGTCCGAGCATCTTGTGGGCCGTGATACCCACAAAGTCGGCGTCCCAGGCCTGGACGTCGATAGGGAGATGGGGCGCAGCCTGCGCGGCGTCGACGAGGCTGCGCGCGCCCGCGGCGCGCGCAGCGGCCACCAACCGGGGGATGTCGTTGACGGTGCCGAGCACGTTCGACATGGCCGTCACCGCGAGCAGCTTGGCGCCGCGCAGCAACTCGTCGAGTTTGGTGAGGTCGAGCCGATAGTCGAGCGTGAGAGGGATCCAACGGAGTTCGATGCCCCGCTCGGCGGCGAGCATCTGCCACGGAACGATGTTGGCGTGGTGTTCCATCTCGGTGAGCACGATCACATCGCCAGCGTTCAGGTTGGCGCGACCCCACGAGTAGGCCACGAGGTTGATGGCCTCGGTGACGTTGCGGGTAAAGACCAGCTCTGCGGCTTCCCGGGCGCCGATGAACCCTGCGACCTTCGAGCGAGCGGCTTCGAAGCTCGCTGTGGTCCGCTCGGCAATGTCGTACACGCCGCGATGGACGTTTGCGTAGGTGCGTTCCATCAGATTGTCCATCGCCTGCATGACGGAGCGAGGCTTCTGAGCGCTGGACGCGCTGTCGAGATAGACGAGGCGGTGGCCGTTGCGTGTTTGGTCGAGGAGCGGGAAATCCTCGCGGATGCGCGCCACGTCGAGCGCGGTGCGTTCGAGGGTCATCAGCGCTTCCTAGGCCGCGTCTCGGAAGCTATCGAACCCCTCGGCCTCGAGCTGGCCCGCGAGCTCGAGGTCACCAGAGGAAACGATGCGACCGTCGAGCAGGATGTGTACGACATCTGGGGTGAGATGATCGAGGATTCGCCGGTAGTGAGTGATGAGCAGGATGCCCATCTCAGGGCGAGCCTCCCGGACGATATTCACACCGTCGGCCACCGCCTTGAGCGCATCGATATCGAGACCGGAGTCGGTCTCATCGAGCACCGCGAACTCAGGCTCCATGAGTGCCATCTGGAGGATCCCGTTGCGTTTGCGCTCGCCACCGGAGAAGCCTTCGTTCAGGTAGCGCTGGGTGAAACGGTCGTCCATGCCAAGGCGCTTGGTCCAGTCCATCATCGACATGCGGACTTCGAGGATCGACAGATCGGAGATCCCCTTGCGCACTGCGAGTGCTTGGCGCAAGAAGTTGAGCACGCTGACGCCCGATACCGTCTCCGGGTGTTGGAAACCGAGGAAGAGGCCGCGGGCCGCGCGTGCGTCGGTGGGGAGGTCCGTGATGTCCTCGCCGAGGAAGCGGATGCTCCCGTGGGTGACTGTGTAGGCCGGGTTCGCGAGCAGGGTATTGGCCAGGGTTGATTTTCCGGACCCGTTCGGGCCCATCAGCGCGTGGATTTGGCCAGGATCAACGCTCAGCGTCAGGCCCCGTAGAATCGGATGGCCGTCGGCCTCCACGTGGAGATCCTCGATCTCGAGGGCAGGCTCGGTACTCGTCGTCACGCCGCTGAGTGTAATACCACTACGTCCGTAGTGGAAACTCGGGGGGTCCGGAATCTGAGGGATTTAACGGGGTAGGTGCCTGGTCAGCGAGGCGCCATCGGTCCAAACGTCGGGGTTCACGATCGGCAGCTTCGGCTCCCGATCGAGGTTGGCGGTACACGGGCGCAGGGCCTCGGGGCCACGGGCACAGAGGTAGTGCCGACCGCTACCGGCGGCCTTGATGAGTTCCAGGTCGACGGACGCGCAGGTGACGCCCTCGGTCGCGGTCGCCAGCACGGCTTGGCGCACCGTGGCGGGGCTGGAACCGGGTACCAGACGAGGGTCGTACAGCAGCGAAGCCATCCGAGCGTCGAGTGGGCTGGGCGACCAGCGCACCGATCGGTCGCCATCCGAGGAGCCATCCATCACGCTTGATCCGCACGAGGAGTGCTGGAGCCCGAGCGCATGGCCGATCTCGTGCGTGATCGTGCGGTTGCGTCCAACCTGAACATCGTCATCCGCGATGACAATGATCGCACCGTCGATGATGCCGCGGTGGTTGGGTGCGAAGGTGACGCGGGTGAGGCCCACGGCGGGCGGGTCGAGCTGTTCGGTCTGGAGGACGGTCGCGAACTCCGCGCGGTGCACGAAGTGGAGTTGGACGTCGGCCGATTCGGTGCCGACCGTGATCGTCAGCCCCGTCATCAGGCTCCACTGCTGGGCCGCCTCCGCGATGCGGCGAAGGTCTTGGGGGGTCGGGTTGCCCGTGACTCCGAGCCGAGGGTCGCGGTTCCACCGTGCGAGCACCGGATTTCGGTCCGGTTCCGAGCCGGCAGAACGGAGTGTGATCTCCAGAAAGGCCCGACGTTCGAGTGGTGTGACCGCGATCGTGTCGGTCCGAGCGAGGCGTTCGCCGGCAACCTCGGTGCGGTTCGCGTTCGCCGCGCCGTTGGCCGCGAGGTCGCTCGTGGGTTTAGTCGATCCGGCCTCGGGCGCGACACGGTCAGTTCCGCACGCGACCCCGAGGAACACTATGAGGGCCAGACCGGTCGCGCGCACCAAGGCTGAAGTCGGAGGCCGGGGCACGGCGCGAACGTAGCCGCGGCTGGGGATACGGGTGGGAGCCGCGACGCTCGGTTCGAGGCACACCGCAGACTGTGGCGCACTTTGCATGCGTAGAGGCATTGGTTCTGCGCCAAAGTCGGTGGGATCAGACGCGGCGGGCGAGGGAGAGGGCGAAATCGCCGGCCGGATCGGTCCACCATTCGACGAGTTCGAAGCCGGCAGTGCTGAGTTCGTTCTCCACCCGGTCCCGTCGAAACTTCGAGCTGATCTCGGTGCGCATCTCCTCACCGGTCGCGAACCCCACATCCAGATCCAGCTCGGGAACGGGTACCGAGAGGGCTCGGCACGCTCGCAACCGCATCTCGATCCATTCGTCGGCAGCATTCCATACCGCGACGTGGTCGAAGTCGTCGGGGTCGAAGGTGGCCCCCAGCTCTCGGTTCAAGACGCGCAGCACGTTCTTGTTGAATGCCGCCGTGACACCTGCCGCATCGTCATACGCTCGCACCAATCGATCCGGATCCTTCACGAGGTCCGTACCAAGGAGGAGGGTCTCGCCCCTCCGCAATGTGGCAGCCAGCGCGCCGAGAAAGGTTGCCCGCGCGGCCGGCGCAAAGTTGCCGATCGTCCCGCCGAGAAATGCGACCATCCGATGGCCATCGGCCGGGATCTTCGGTAGGTGGCGCTCGAAATCACCCACGACGGCATGCACGGCCACCCCCGGATACTCCGCGGCCACCGCGCTCGCCGCGTCCCGCAGGGTCGCCTCCGACACGTCGAGCGGGACGAAGGTTCGGAGCGAGTTCGCGCGGTGGAACGCGTTGAGCAAGATCCGGGTCTTCTCCGAGGTGCCTGCTCCGAGTTCCACCAGCGTGTTAGCGCCGCTCGACGTCACGATCCCGGCTGCGTGCTCAACGAGGATTGAACGCTCGGTGCGGGTCGGGTAGTACTCGGGTAGCCGCGTGATCTGATCGAAGAGATCAGATCCGGCGTCGTCGTAGAAATACTTCGGAGGAAGATCTTTGGGCGTCGAGGTCAGCCCGCGACGCGCATCGGTGCGCAGCGCGGCGCCGAGATCCTCGGGCGTGAGGTAGGTATCGACGCGCAGAGCATTGGTGGTCATTGCAATCCTTGCAGTGGGGTCGTCGTGACGCGGTCGCGGTTTGCGACGAGAAGACTCGCGTCCGGAACGCGCACCCAACCGGGCGAAGAGTCGAGCGCCTCGGATGAGACCGTGGTGGCGTCATCGAGGTGCCGGACGTACAGCGTGTGCTGCCAGGCGGTCGCTACGATCTCATCGCGGGTAGCGAGCAGCAGGTTCACGTAGACCTCGTGATTCGGCGCGATCACGTGATGGGCGGCGGCGACGGCCGCGGCGGCGTTCGACCCGGACGCAATGGCGGCTCGGATGATGGCGAACACCGCCTCCGAATCGGTGTTGCCAACGATTGAGACTTCGGGCGGTATCGCGGCCCGGACCCGCGCCGCACACGAGGCATGGAACACATGGCCGTTGAGTGAAAACGCCAGCGCGCCGAGCCGCGATGCCGCCACGAACGGGGCGTTGTTCACGGACTCCAGCGTGGTGTTCGGCGACGCCTTGCGCACCGCACCCAAGATCGTGGTTGCGGGCTGCTCGCCGCTGCGAAAACCGTCGTCTTCCCACATGCGCGCGGTGGTGCGGTAATGGTGGGGTTCCGCGGCGCCGGGATCCCACCACGCCACTCCCCATCCGTTTGGGTTGTCCTTGGCCACCACCATCTCGCGTGGCGCACACCCTTGATTGCACAGCGCGTGCGGTGCGTCGAACAGCAGCTCGCCGATGGCCAGCGGCGGCCCGACGTACGCGAGGTGGCGACACATCAGCGGATCAGGCGTCCCGGGCGCAGCGCACGCCGCTGAAGATCTGGCGCCGGATCGGGTAATCCCAGTTGCGGAAGGTCGTGCTCACGGTGACCGGATGGGTGGCCCACGAGCCGCCGCGCAAGACTTTGAAATCGGGCCCGAAGAAGACTTCGGAATATTCGGCGTACGGGAAACTTTCGAACCCCGGGTATCCCGCGAAATCGGTGGCGGTCCATTCCCATACCCCGCCCAACATGTCGAGTACTCCCCAGGGCGACGCGCCGGACGGGTGGGCTCCCACATCGTCGGGCGCCCACCGCTGGGTCGCGCCCCAGAGCGCGGCGTCTTCCACCGTGGAATGCCTGGTCGCGTCGCCCGTTGTGGGATCCCAACTCGCGGCCTTCTCCCATTCGGCTTCCGTGGGGAGGCGTTTCCCGGCCCATCGCGCGTAGGCGTCGGCCTCGTACCACCCGATGTGCTGCACCGGCTCGTATTCCGGGAGCGGTTCCGTGCGTCCGAATCGTTGCCGAGTCCAACCGTCCTGGCGATGGGCCCAGAACGCCGGGCTGGTGAGCCCGGCGGTTTGGCGCCACTTCCAACCCTCGTCGCGCCACCAACGAGGTTCGTCGTAACCGCCGGCATCCACGAAGCGCATGTACTCGGCGTTCGTGGCCGGGGTGACGTCGATGAAGAACGCGGGGAGATCCACGGCGTGCGCGGGGCGCTCGTTGTCGTAGGCCCACTGATCGGTGTCGGTGCCCATCACGAACGGACCCGCCGGGATGAGCACTTCGCGACCGACCAGATCAGGCTGGCCCTCACGACCGGGGCCGGCGCCGGCGGCCGCTGGCGCCCCATTGGTCATGAGTTGCATGGTGGCGAGCATCGTCTCGACGTGCTGATGTTCGTGGCGGATCACCATGCCGTATACGAAGTCGTCACGGACCAGCATGCCCACACGATCGCTGGCATTGGGAGGGACCTCGGACCACCACACACGCTCGCGTACCGCGGCACCGAATGCCCGGGCGGCCTCGGGATCGAGGATGTCGAGCGTGGGCCGCTCAGAGCGCTGGTGTGCGAACGCGTCGTAGATGTCATCGAAGCGAAGGTTGGTGGGTTCGCCAATTCCAAGTTCGCGGATCAGCCAGAGCTCCTCGAAGTGCGCGATGTGCGCGAGGTCCCACACCAACGGCGACATGAGTGCGGAATGTTGGTCGATGAGTTCGCGGTCAGTGAGATCCTCCAGCACCATCAGCGTGCGAGCGCGCGCGTCGGTGAGGGCCGACGCGGACCGGGGTCTCACCGGCCCGAAGATGCGGGAACAGGCTCACCGTCGGGCGCGAGCGCTGCGGTGAGGGCCCACGCGTCGAGCCGGTCGTCGGCCAGGCTGCGGCTTCGCCGCGTGTAACGGTTCGCGAACTCGTGCGCCGCTGCGATGACCGGGTCGTCGTATCCGGCTTGTTCCAGGATCGGCAGGGTTGCGTCCAAGACCGCGCACGCCGTGGCCCCCATGGTGGGGTCGTGCACGCCATGCCACGCAGCGGTGAGCGCGAGGTCACGACAGCCGCTCACGATCGGTGTCAGTGTCGCGCCCAGCTCGGGATCCGAGAGCGTGGTGATACCGATCGCTGCTGCTACTTGGTACCACGGGTGCGGAAGGGCGTCGATGATTCGGAGCTCGAGCCAGCCTCGGGGACGAATCGGGGGGAACAGCGTGGTCAGGTGGTACGCCACATCCTCGGCGTCGGGATGTCCGAGTGGGTGCCCGCCTTCGACCCATGATCGCAACGTGAGGCTGCCCTCTGGGACGACGCAGGTGTCACCGGTGTGAATGAGCATGACCGGTGCGTCGAGCGCATAACGGGTCCACGCATTGCGGGCGTCGGTCCTGGATGCCACGGGCGACGTCCGTGGTGGGTCGAGCGCGGACCACACCGCCAGTCGACTCGATTGCCAACCACTCGGGCGTCCGGCGACCAGCGGTGAGTGAGCGAACATCGCGCCGAGCACGGGCGCAAGATCGTGGGCGAGTTCCCATTGCGGCCGAGGGTCGTCTTGGAACCCGACGTTGATTTGCAGCGACGCGGTGTTGCACATCATCACCGCGCCGGCGGATCCCTGAGCTGCGAAGTATTCGGCCATGGCTCGGTAGCGCGGCTCGTCGAGAACACGGTCGCGGCTTCCGCTCGCGTCGAGGCCGACCGCAACACAGCGCATCCCCGCTTCGGCGAGTCGGGTCATGACTGCGGCCGCGTCCATCTCCGCGCCGCGCACGGCGTCGGGTCCGTTCGTAGACGGCGGAGCGCTGATCTCGAGCTGCCCGCCGGGCTCGAAGGTGATGCGGCTGGCGTGAGGGAGAGGTCCGTGGCACTCGATCGCCGATCGGATCACGGAGATATCAGCCACCGGCTGGCCGGCTCTGGTCACAAACCACTCGAGTTCGAGTCCCACTCCGTACGGTCGTGGCCCGTGGCCGGCCTCACCAATGACGGCGCATGCGTCGGCAATAGTCAGCGTGGGTCGACGAGTGGCCATGGGCGTGTCTTACCGGTATCCGCAGCGGGCCGCGACCCAAGCCAAATTTCGCACCGGCGCATTCCAGACCGTGGAGAACATCACGTTCTTCGTTCGCCACTCCGCTGATTCGTTACACCTGGTGGCTGGGATCACCTCACCAACCTCGTTCGATCCACGCGTCCAGGTTCGGACGCTCCGTTCCGATCGTGGTGTCCAAGCCGTGTCCTGGGAACACCAACGTGTGGGCGGGGAGGGTGAAGAGTCGACGATCGATCGAGCCGATGATCTCATCGAAGCTCGCACCCTCGGTCGCGGTGTTTCCCGCGCCACCGGGAAACAAGGTGTCGCCGCTGAACACGATCGGGTGACGTTCCAACGCGAAGCAGGTTGATCCCGCCGTATGGCCGGGGGTGTGGATCGATCGGAAGCGCAGATCACCCACCGTGAGGACGTCGTCGTCGGGGATCGTGAAGTCGTAACTCGGGAGCATCGCCGCGTCTGCCTCCGCGATCCCTACCTCGATGCCGGCATTCCGCACGGCAACCACGGCCTGAATGTGGTCCCAGTGGCCATGAGTGGTGAGGACGCGTCGGACCCCGGTCGCTCGACACACTTCGAGGAGCAGGTCGTGCTCGTTGGCCGCGTCGATCAGCAGCGCCTCACCGGACCCCTTGTCGCGGATGACGAAAACGTTGTTTTCGAAGGGGCCGACCACGTACTTGTCGACGCGGACGTCGACGGTTTCGTAGTGGGCAGGCTGCATTGGCCGAAACGCTACCTGAGCCGTAGCGCCCTTTTGCAGGCGTGTGACCAGCGACCGATTGCGACGGGCCGTTGGCGACCTGACTGAGCGGTCAAGTACGGTCCAGGACTCGTGGTTGCGTGAATCCAACGCCACCATTGGTGTGCGGGCGCCTGGGCCCCGCGTGAGCCCCGCTGAGGGAAGGGAACCCCCGTGAACTTTGCTTTTTCCGAGGAGCAGGACCAGCTGCGCGATGCCGTCCGGAAGTTCTTGGAGGCCAAGAGCCCCGAGACCGAGGTGCGGCGCCTCATGGAGACCACTGAGGGCTACGACCCCGCAGTCTGGTCCCAGATGGCGAACGAGCTGGGGCTGCAGAGTCTGCACATTCCCGAGGCGTACGGCGGCCAGGGCTTCAGCTGGGTCGAGCTCGGCATCGTGCTCGAGGAGCAGGGCCGGGCGCTGCTGTGCGCGCCGTACTTTTCCACGGTGGTGCTCGCGGCCAACGCGATTCTCAACGCCGGAACCGAGGACCAGAAGGCGGCGCTGCTCCCGGGGATCGCGAGCGGCGAGACCATCGCCACGTTGGCGTTCACCGAGCCGAATGGGAAATGGGATGCGGCCGGAATCACGCTCGAGGCAACGCCCTCGGGCGACGGCGCAACGCTCACCGGCACGAAGATGTTCGTGCTCGACGGGCATATCGCGAACCTGATCGTGGTGGCGGCGCGGGCGGCCGGGACCACTGGTGAGGACGGTATTTCGTTCTACACCGTCGACGGTGACGCCGCAGGGCTGATCCGCACCGCCCTGGCCACGATGGATCAGACGCGGAAGCAAGCCAAGCTCGAGTTCAATGGCGTGCAAGCCACGCTGCTCGGCACCGCGGGTGCCGGTTGGGCCGCCTTGTCCAAGACACTCGACCAAGCGGCCGTCGGCCTGTGCAATGAGATGGTCGGTGGTGGCCAGTACGTGCTCGACGAGTCGGTGCAGTACGCGAAGGACCGCGTGCAGTTCGGCCGCCCGATCGGATCGTTCCAGGCGATCAAGCACAAATGCGCCGACATGCTGCTCGAGATCGAGTCCGCGAAGTCGGCCGCCTATTACGCATCGTGGGCGGCAGCCGAGGACAACGATGAACTGCCAGTCGTTGCCTCGCTTGCCAAGGCGTACTGCTCCGACGCGTATTTCCACGCGACTGCGGAGAACATTCAGATCCACGGTGGTATCGGATTTACATGGGAGCACGACGCGCATCTGTACTTCAAACGCGCAAAGTCTTCGGAGATCCTCTTCGGTGACGCCACGTACCACCGCGAGTTGCTCGCGCAACGCATCGGGATCTAGATCCCCGCTTCCCATGCGAGATTCGGTATCGCGCAATGGGGTGGCCACGCCGCGCGTGAGACCGGACTGACTGCATGACGTGGGTGGTTGGGTTCGTCGTGGTTGGCGTGGTGTTGGCCATCGCCGCAGGGCTTGTGTTCCGCGAAGCAGCACGTCTCAGTGACGACCCCCCTCCCGCGGTGTTCGACCCCGACGACGCGCAGGCATGGGTGATAGCGCACCTCGATGACCTTGCCGCCGCGACGCTGAATGAGGCCGACGTCAAGCGGATCCTCGGGTTCCAGGTGGAGTTCTTCCGTCAACGTGGAGTCGCCCAGAACGGCAGCCGTGCGAAGGCCGAGGCGACCGGTGGTGTCCCGCTCGTCTTCACGCCGGAGGAGACCGTCGCGTACATCGTGGATCGGTGCGCGGAAACCGGTGAGGCCTACTTGCCGGAACAGGTCCACGCCGTCATGACGTGCCAGCTCGACTACCTCAACTTCATCGGCGCCATCGGGCGGCCGGTGGAGCCTGACCCGCCGAAATTCCGCGACTGAGTCATGAAACCCTGGTCGTGCAGGCCCTCCGCGTGGTACGAATCACGTACCAGAGAAAGGGGGTGGTCCATAGATGCATGATCAACATGGGACCCTGGAGGTGCGCGGCCGCTAGCCGTCCACTTCGGACTTTGGCGGAATCCAACCCGTCGCACCATCGCGTTTCTGGGTCGGGAGTTGGTCCCCCCCGGGCAATCCCGGACGCGATCCGAGCATGAACCGATGGAGGGAGGGCCGAACCGGGTCCTCCCTCCATCGCGTCCCGTAACCTCGGCGGGATGAGTCGACCAACGAAGTTCGAGGAGTTCCGTTACGTCGGCGACAAGCGGGACCAGCGTTACTACGACCTTGATGATGCCGAGACCGACGCGGAGACGATCGAGGAGCTGATGGTGTCGGAACAGTTCACAAGCTTTGCACCCGATACGCCGGCCGAGGCCCGTAACCGCGGCTACCGATCCGCCTGAGCGTGCGCAAGGTTCTCTGTTCGATCGGCGCGGGACCCCACGCCGCGCTCCTCGATATTTCCGGCGCCACCTTCGCGGGCTACGCCGAACGTCATGGCTACGACCTTGATCTCCGGACCGAGACCCTTGCTCCTGAGCGCCCCCCGGCGTGGAGCAAGATCCGTCTGCTGCGGGAATTGCTCGAGCACTACGACCTTGTGTTGTGGATCGACGCCGACGCGGCGATTGTGGACCCGGCGCTCGATATTGCCGAAGCACTCAAGCGGCGCGACCTCATGGGCATGGTCGCCCATGAATACGACGGTCAGGTCGTGCCCAACTGTGGAGTCTGGGTACTGCGCCGTCATCGGCTGGTCCGGCGGTGGCTCGACGCAATCTGGAATCGCGTCGAATACTTGGATCATGAGTGGTGGGAGAACGCGGCCGTGATCGACGAGTTGGGCTATCGCGTGGAGCCCACGGTCGAGCTCGTACGCCGGACCCGGATGCGGGCTCGAACGCGGTACGTCGACCGATCCTGGAACAGCATCGCGATCGATCGTGCTCCGCATCCGAAAATAAACCACTATCCAGGTCGGTCCCAGGAGTATCGACTTGAGCATCTCGCCGCCGACCTCAGGGCAGTGCGAAACCGCCAGTCACAACAGTCGCCGCGGCCTTGAGCCGCGCGTCGAACGCGGCGTCGGACAGCGCGGGCGTACTGGCAACGGCAGCTGGATCCGGGAGGCCATCGAGGTCCACCCACGATGTGCACCCGCCGTACTCGTCTCGAAACGCGACGGTGATGGGCTCGGTGAGTCGGTGCACCCGCAGCGCGAGAACCAACAGCGGATCTCGGGCTTTCCAACGAAACCGCGATTCCACGTATTCGCGGGACCAGATGACCTTGCCATCGAGCGCGTCGAGGACTTCGGACTCGGTCACTGTTGCCACGCCCACAATGTCGGCCCAGCCCTCCACTCGAATCGCCCGGTCGACCGGCGCCGCCGCCGCGGTGCTGGACACCCAGCGCTGATATGCAGGCTTGAGCAGCTCGGGCTTTTGATGCTCGACGGTGGGGTAGAGCCAGACTCGCGACGAATGAACCGAGAAGTGACGACCATCCTCGCGGATCCCGCCCTTGCGGATATCGATGACCTGTTCGCCGATGAGGAGCGCCTGGACAACGGCAGCCCATTCTTTGAGTGCAGGGGCATTGGTCACCGGTGGAGTCACGGCGACCCAGGATAATGGGAGCCGACCGAGGAGCGACGGGTGGACCAACACATTGAACACGCGGACGGAACCAGGCTGGCCGCGCATTGGGCGCATCCAACGTCAACCGGGTCCGTGCCAGCACTCGTGCTGTGCCACGATTTTCCCACCCCACCCCGGGGGTCACTCGCCTCGGGGTTGACCTTTCCTGAGTTCGCGGATCGCATTGCGGCGCAAGCCGGCTGGCGGGTCCTGGCGTTCAATTTCCGCGGCACCGGTGGATCAACGGGTGATTTCTCCATCGGCGGTTGGAACGCTGACGTGCGCCTCGCGGTGGAGGAGGTATTGAACGTCGCTGAGACCCGAGGTGTCTGGATCCTCGGCGCGGGGGTGGGCGGTGCGCTGGCGCTCGGAGTGGGTGCGACTGATCCGCGGGTGCGCGGAGTCGCGGCGCTGGGCGCGCCTGCGAATCTTGCGGATTGGTCTCGGGACACCGGTCGGTTCGCTCGACATTGTCGACGCATGGGCGTCTTTCGTTCTGAGGCCGCGCCGGGCGATCTCAACGCATTTGCGCGTGAGATTTCGACGGTTGACTCGGTGGCGAGCGCACGAGACTTCGCGCCGCGCCCGCTGCTCTTGCTGCATGGAACCGACGACGACGTGGTGTCCGTGTCGGACGCGCGGCTCCTCGCGGAGGCGCACGGGACCGCTGAACTCCGCATCATCGGCAATGCCGGCCGGCGGTTGCGCCACGATCCGCGAGCAGTTGCGTCAGTGCTCGGCTGGCTCGATCGTCAGATCATCTGACCGGTCGCGTTACTCCGCAGCGACGGTGGCGCGCGCCGCCGCGAGAACGTCGGCCAGCGTCTGTTCGAGGGTGAACTCTGGTGACCAGCCGGTCGTCGCTCGGAGGCGAGTGTTGTCGCCGATCATTCGCGGAGCATCCACGGTGCGCATGAGCGTGGGATCAGTCACGAGTTTGATCGACCGGGTCGAATGCGTGAGCAACAGATCGGCGATCTCTTGGATGCTCACGCCGCGTCCGGAACAGACGTTGTAGACCTCGCCGCCCGCGCCCTGCTCGGCCAGGAGCCGGTACGCACGCACCACGTCCCGTACGTCGGAGAGATCCCTCACCGCGGTGAGTGAGCCGACGGCAATCTCGTCGGCTTCGTCGCGCTCCGCGCGTGCGATTCGCGCGGCGAGCGCGGGGACCACGAACTGGTCGATCTGTCCGGGCCCGGTATGCCCGAAGGGTCGGACGCGCACGACGTCGAGTCCGTCGGCGAGGTGGGCTTGCAGCGCCAGGAAATCGGCCGCGACTTTGCTCGCGCCGTACGGGGTGACTGGCCGGAGAGGTGCATCTTCGTTGAGTGGGAGGTGTTCGGGTGCGGCGTTGCCGTACTCCTCTGAACTGAGGATGACAACCACTCGGCTGACCTTGCGAGCAACACACGCCCGGAGAACGTGAAGGGTGCCTTCGGCATTCACGCGAAACGATCGGCCCGGGCTCGACCAGCTCTGACCCACGTGACTCAGCGCGGCGAGGTGGTACACCACGTCAGCCGCGGCTTCGTCGATCCGCGCGAGGACGGAGTCGGCATCGGTGACATCGACCTCGACCGGACCCAGCAGGTCCATCTCGGTGACGTCGTCGCCGCAGGCTCGGAGATGGGCGACGAGGTGTGGTCCAACGAATCCGCCGGCGCCGGTGACAGTTGCTCTCATGGTTGACCCCCCAGCGCTGAAGCGTAGGCCGCAAGGTGGTGATCGACCGAGGCTGCCCAGGTGAAGGTTCGGGCGCGCTCGGGTCCTGCGAACCGGAGCCGCTGGTTCTCGACCGAGTCGTCACACAGGCGCGCGAGTGCCGCTGCGAGCGCGTCCGGATTCCGGGGCGGGACCAGCACTGCGGCATCACCGACGACTTCCTCCATCGCGGAGCCGGTGGTAGTCACGAGCGCGGCACCGCAGGCCAGCGCCTCGAGCGCCGGAAGTCCGAATCCTTCTTCCAGCGACGGGTATGCGACCGCCTCGGCCTGGCGGAAGAACGCCGGAAGGACGGAGTCGTCCATCCAGCCGACGCGCATGATGCGCGTCGTGACGCCGCTTCGCGCCGCGGCGTCGCGGGCTTGGGCGGCGCCCCAACCGTCACGGCCCGCGACGACGAGCTTGAGTTCAGGGCGAGTCGCGGCCATTCGTGCGAACGCGTCGATGAGCGTAGGCACGTCCTTGCGCGGCTCGATCGTTCCGGCAAACGCGAGGTATGGCGGGCGGATACCGATGGCCGCGAGCTTCGCTCGGTCGGGCATCGCGTGCTGTGCGTCCGTGGGGACGAAGCGTTCGTGGTCGACCCCATGGGGAGCGGTGAAAACCGGAGAGTGCGGGGCAAGGACCGCTCGCAATCGGTCGGCAGTGTGATGACTCACCGCGACGATTGCCGCGGCGCGATGGGTGCTGACCTTCATCATCCGACGAAAGAACGTCACCTTGCTGCGCTCATGCCATTCCGGGTGTTCAAAGAATGTGAGGTCATGGATCGTGACCACGCTGGGAATCTGAAGGCGCAGCGGCAAGGTGTAGTGCGGCCCGTGCCAAAGGTCGGCACCGATGGAACGAGTGAGTTTCGGCGCACCGGTCTGTTCCCAGAGCAAACGGGCGGGCCGAGGCGCGGGTACCTCGGCGTGCACGATCGCATCGGGCGCGAGGGTGGACCAACGAACGCTGTCCTCGCGGCGGGACAACAGATGTAACTCCACGGCGTCTCGCCGCGATAGCTCGCGGGCAATCTCGAGGGTGTACACGCCGGCCCCCACCGGTCGCGCGGGCACGGCCGAGACATCAAGCAGGAGCCGCACGGTCGGGATTGTAAAGGGCGGGTCGGGCGTCTCCGAACTCGACGGCCGCGTGTTGCCGATCCGCCCGCCCTCTCAGCGCTCCGGCCGCGATTATGGGCCGTGAAGTGCGGCGGAGTAGGCCGCGGCGTGCGCGTGGGCCGATCCCAACCAGGTGAAGCCCTCTGCTCGTACCCGGCCTCGTGCACCGAGCTCGGCGCGCCGATCTGGGTCGGTGGCGAGCGAGATCAGGGCTTCGGTCCATGCCTCCACATTGCCAACTGGAGCGAGAATCCCGGCGGTGCCGACCACCTCGGGCAGGCTCGTCGCGTTACTGGCGATGACTGGGCATCCGCGAGCCATGGCCTCGAGCGCGGGAAGTCCGAACCCTTCGTAGCGTGACGGGACCGCGCAGAGAACTGCTCGGCGATAGAGGGCATCGAGGGTCGGTTCGTCGACGGTACCGAGGCGGCGCACGCCCGGCGCGTCAAGGCCGGTGACCTCGAGCCATCCACTGGGGCCGACGATAGCGAGGGAAAGGCTGGGGATTCGTCGTCGTGCCTGCGTGACGGCCGCGGCGAGCGTGTCGAGTCCTTTGCGCGGTTCGATGGTCCCGACCGCCAGCACAAACGGACGCTTCAGGCCGATTCGCTGCACCCGGAGGTCGATCTGTTCGTCGGACTCCGGCTCGCGAACCTCGACACCATGCGGTGCCAAGAAGATTCGGTCCCGGTCAAAGCCAACGCTCACGAGCTCATCACGCGCGGAGCGCGACGCGGTGATGATCGCGCGGGCGTGGCGGTGCGCGAGGGTGAGTCCGCGTCGATGGAATCGCAACCCGCGTGTTGTAAAGGACTCGGGATCTCGGAGAAATGCGATGTCGTGGACGGTGACGACCAACGGAATGGGACCGGTTGGTGGAATCGCGAGGCTCGGCGCGTGGATGACATCAACTGGGAGAGTGAGCTTCGGCCGTTCGAATCGATGCCACATCTCGTAGCGCAGCGGACCCCGTGGCCAGCCCAGGTTCACGCAGGGTCCGATGAGCGATTGCACGCGGGCGCTGGGCATGCCCGCGCCGAAGCCGAGCACGTCGACGCCCGCGTCCGGGAGATTCTGGGCCACGTGCACGACGTAGCGCCCGATCCCGCCCGGCACCGGTTGGAGTAGCTGCCCGACATGGAGCCCGACCTTCATTGGACCCGCCGATACAACTCCACCATGCGCTCCGCGGTAGCAGCCCAGTCGTAGCGTCCGACGCGTTCGCGGCCGCGCTGGATCAAACGGTTGCGGGCGTCGTTGTCCGGATCGGGGTCGGACAGGAGAGTGATCGCGGAGGTGAGCGCGTCGACGTTCATTGGTTCGACGAGGAGTGCGGCGTCGCCCAGTACCTCGGGGAGCGCGCCGGCATTGCCCGCGACCACGGGGACGCCCGATTGCATCGCTTCGAGGGGAGGAAACCCGAAGCCCTCGTAGATCGACGGGTAAGCGAATGCCACCGCGCCCGCGAGGAGATCCGCGCGATCGCGCTCGCCGACATAGCCGAGTGTGATGATGCGGTCGCGGGCCGTGCTGCTATCGATCCTGGCCTGCACGCTCGCCGAGTCCCAGCCGGGGGGCCCGGCGAGAACCAGCCGGAGCAACGGATCGAGACGCGCCGATTCGGTGAACGCGGTCACGAGGGTTGTGAGATTCTTGCGCGGCTCAATGGTGCCGAGCGCGAGCACGTACCGCGCGTGCCCGGCGAGCCGAGCCCCGGCCGCCGGATCGCCGTTGGCCACGCTCGGGATCCCAGAATGGATGGCGACTACCCGATCCGCGGGCGTGCCGAGATGCTCGCAAACCTCCGCGGCAACGAACATGCTCGGCGTGTGGATCGTGGCGCCGCGCGCGATTGCCCGTCGCAGCAATCCGGGGTAGCGCATTGTGTCGGGGGTGCACAGTTCCGGGAATCGGATGAACGTGAGGTCGTGGACAGTGA
Organism: Acidimicrobiia bacterium; assembly: GCA_031430375.1. Lineage (GTDB taxonomy): Bacteria > Actinomycetota > Acidimicrobiia > IMCC26256 > JAENVU01 > JAENVU01. The sequence continues at coordinate 32,168 of JANPBJ010000207.1, read as the reverse complement.
CCACGACCGGCGCTTTGGCGGGCGGAGCAACGAAGTTGGTGGCGTGCACCACATCGACTCGCCCTGTCCAATCTTCGGCGCGTGGCCGCGATGCGCCGCGATCCCAGAACTTGCGTACCACCGACGCGGGGATGGGGCGCGTGGCTGCAGCCACCTGGGCTGGGACCGCATCGGCAAGCGCGCTGCGACCGCGCCATGTGAGCGCGTACGCAGTGACGGACACGTCTGATCGCTGGGCCAAGGCTTCGAGCAGGCCCGCGGTGACTTCGCCGACGCCGGTACGCTGGCCAAGCAGCGCAGTGCCGTCGATCGCAATTCGAAGGGCGCCGATTTCGGAGATCCTACCGGTCGACCTCTCGGTGACTCGACCCACCTCTGTGGTCGGTGACGCCCGAATCGAAGACCTGATTCCAGATTGACGGCCGCAATGGTCGATGCTCTCGGAGGTGGACATGAGAAAGCGCTTGCGGATCCAGCCTTGGAAGATGAGTCTGATCGCGGGCTTCACGGGCACGGTGTTCGGCTTCGGTCTCGTGGTGGTGCCCGTGATCGGCCCGGACGAGTCGATTCCCGTGCCTCGCGCCGAAGTGCATGCGACACAGGTCAGCGGAGCGGGACCCGTCTCAGTGGGTTGGAGCTCCGTCGTCGCCGAGCGCGCCAACTTGGTCGGTGTGCGCTGGCAGGGTGACCCGTCGGCGAGATTCTCGATCGAGTCCCGAGATGCCCGCGGACGATGGCACGCGATTTCGGACGTGGGATACGAGCCGGACCATGGACCCGATCCCGGCACCGTCGAGGCGAGCCGAGCGATGGCGGACCCTGCCTCAGCGCCGGTCTGGGTGGGCGACGCGCGCGCAGTGCGCGTGCGGCTCGTGCGCGGGACGGCGAGTGGTGTCAGGGTCGAGCGTGTCGTGAGTCCGCGCGCACCCGTCGTCGCCAACGCCGCGGGCGCCGCGGCCGTGGCAATGCCGGGGATCATCTCGAGGCCCGAGTGGGGTGCGGATGAGAACTTGCGCTTGAGTAACTGCCCGGAAGCGCCCGACACGTCGACAAACGTCAGGATCGCCGCGGTACATCACACGGGTGGGAGCAATAGTTATGGACCCGGCGATACACCGTCGATCGTGCGAGGCCTCTACGCCTACGCGACTCAGACGCTGCGCTACTGCGACACGCACTACAACTTCTTCATCGACCGCTATGGCCAGATTTTCGAGGGCCGGTTCGGCAGCGTCTGGGATCCAGTGCGTGCCGCGCACACCACCGGTTTCAACTCCGGGTCGGTGGGAGTGGCTCTTATTGGCAACTTCCAAAGTTCTGGGGTGCCTGCTGTCGCGGTTCAGGCGCTCGAATCGTTGCTGGCCTGGAAGTTGAATTGGCACGGTGTGGATCCCACCCGGCCGGTGCCGTACACCACGGTGAGCGGGACTGATCGCTGGCCGGCGGGCTCGACCCAAACGCTGCCGTTTATCGTCGGGCATCGAGACCCCGGTCAGACCGACTGCCCTGGCAACTATCTCTACTCCTTGTTGCCAGCAATACGGGGCAACGTTGCGTTGCGAATCCTGGGGGGCGGTGCCGACGTTGTGGCGCCGCACGCGGTCGTGAGTTCGAGCCCCAAGGTCGCGGTCATGAGCAGTTTCGGCGTGGTGTACCCCGCCGGTGGCGCGCCTGAGTTGCGCGCAACCGCTGTGTGGCCCGGGTGGTCGATCGCGCGCGATCTGGAGCTCTTCCTGAACGGGGTCGGGGGCTACACCCTCGATGGTTTCGGTGGGCTGCATCCCGTCGGCTACTCGCCACGCGCCACTGGCGGCCCGTACTGGCCGGGGTTCGATATCGCGCGCGATCTCGTACTTCGGCCTCAGGGCGGCGGGTGGGTGCTCGACGGCTGGGGCGGGATCCATCCCTTCGGCGGCGCGCCAGCATTGAGAAACGGACCGTACTTTCGGGGCGCCGATGTGGCGCGGAAGCTCGTGCATTTCACCGGTGGTTGGTACGTCATGGACGTGTTCGGCGGTTTGCACCCGGTAGCTGGGGCGCGGGCTATCACTGGCCCCTACTGGCCGGGATGGGCAATCGCGCGTGATGTTCGCGCCAACCCAGGTGGCTCGGGGGGCTATGTCCTCGATGGCTTCGGCGGGGTCTGGCCCGTGGGCGGCGCGCCGCGACTCAGCGGCACGCGGTACTTCGGACGTGATGCGGCGCGCGGCTTGGTGGTGCTCTCGGGTGGGGCGGGCTACACCGTTCGAGAGGATGGCTATCTTGTTCGGTTCGGTGGCGCACCGGGATTGTCCCAAGGCCGGAACACTTGGAAGCGTTCGGCGCCGATCACCTCACCCTGGGTGATCAGCGGCGTCGCCGCCGGGACGTGACGACATTTACAGGTCGAGCGGCTCGTGCCCGATCTGTTCGATCAGCGCGTCGATGCCTTCTGTGAATCCGGCCCGCATCCGAGTCCGAAGTGCCAGCGCCATGACGACGGTGGTGACTGCGGTGCCGGCGAGAAACCCGAGCTCCACTCGGAGCGCGAGGTCCTGAATAGCACCGGCAACGATCGCGAATGTGACGAATCCTGCGCCCCATGCAACCGCCGCGGCGCGGTGCCCATGCAAGGCGATCAACGCCTGCGCGATCGTGAGGGCGATGATGAACAGGCCATTCCCGGCCACGAGCAACGTGAGATTGACGGCGCTGATCTCGAACGGTGGGAACAACACTTTCCCGAGTGGTACGCCGACGACGAACGCCGCCCCTGTGCCGAACGCGGCGATGCCACACACGATGACCATGAGTTGGCGGAACCCCGTCCGAAAATCATCGTGGCGTCCCGCACCGGCGAGGCCCGCCAGCTTCGGAAGGAGGGTGCCCTGTACGGCCTGGAACAGCAACGGTGGCACTCGACCCACAAAGAAAGCGCTGCCGAGCGCGCTGGCCAGCGCTGCTTCACCGGGGCTCTTGAGTACTGCGACACCGAGCAGCACTGAGTATCCGAGGGCTTGCATGAGAAGCGAGCCGGCCAAGAGCCAGCCGAGCGAGTTCGAGAGCTCCGAATACGGAGCCGGTGGTCCGGGCTGGAGCAGACCCCGCTGGCCTCGGAGCGCGATCGCGGTTGCGATGAATGGCGAGAGGGCTATGCACATCCCGTACGCGCCCGGCGTCCGCACGCCTGCTTCGTAGAGCGCGAAAGCCGCGATGAGTTTCGCCGCGCCGTCGATCGCCAGGATCATGCCGTAGGGCCGGAATCGACCGTTCCCCGAGAGTGTGCCCCGCGTCAGCAGCATGAGAGCAAAGCCCACCAGTCCCACGGGCAAGCTCGCGACGAGCCACCAGTCTCCGTGGAACATCCCGTCGACGTACACGGGCGACGTCGCGATTGCAACGACGACCATGACGGCGGTCAGAAGCGCGCCGAGCCGGGCCGCGCGCGCCACGAGCGGGCCGCCACCAAGACCCTGCGCGCGGCGTTGTGCCAATGCGCGACCGACCTCTTGTTCCAACGGGAGAAAGAGGCCAGGACCGGCGACAAACATGAACCCCCAGAACGCGTTGAATGCCGCATACTCCGCGGTGTACCGAGGGTCGGGAAGTGCCGCCCGCACCACGATGAGGAAGATGTAGGTGGTGATCGCGGTGATCATCAGCCCGCCACCGACCGCGAACGTTCCCTCCGGCACCGCTTCGCGGGCCTTCCCGATGAGTTGTTCAGCGCGATCTTTCACGCGTGGCGACCGACCTTGGATGCTGGGGAAGGTGTGCGACGTTCGATCTGAAAGAGTTGTGAGTGTACCTGTGGGCTCATCGGGATCGGTGCTGAGTGCAAATCCGGCCCCTGGACTGCCCTGCTTGAGATCCGGCCAACCCAACCCGCGAAGATAGGTCGGTGAAGACGCGCACACTCTTGATCTTGGCGTTGGTGACCGGACTGCTGATTGTCGGCGCTGGTGTGGCCCAGATCTTCCTCGCCCGGTGAGCATCGGCAAGACTGAGGGTTCGGCTCGATTCCCGAGCTCGGAGGTGGACGGTGTCTGATCATTTCGACGTTGTGATTCTCGGTGGCGGTCCGGGCGGATACGCGGCTGCCCTGTACGGCGCCGCAGCGGGCCTGAACGTGGCATTGGTGGAGGAGTTCCGGGTAGGAGGGACGTGCCTGCATCGCGGTTGCGTGCCCGCCAAGGAGCTGCTGCAAACCGCCGAGGTCCTGCGTACTGTGCGCACCGCGGCGGAGTTCGGCGTCAACACGGGAGAGCCCACCGTGGATCTTGCGGCCACGCTTGCCCGCAAGCAGCAGGTGGTCGACCGTTTGACCAAGGGTCTCGAGTCGTTGCTGAAGGGACGCAAGGTCACCGTGGTCCCGGGTACCGGCACGGTGATGGACGCGGCGGCTCGCCGGGTCCGGGTGGCGGACGGTACCGAGCTCACTGGCGACGCGCTGATCCTTGCAACTGGTTCCGCGCCGCGCGCGCTGCCGGGTCTCGACTTCGATGGCGAGCGAATCCTCTCCTCTGACCACGTCCTCGACCTCGATCACGTCCCCGCACGCACCGCGATCATTGGCGGTGGCGCCATCGGTTGCGAGTTCGCGTCCTACCTCGCAGATGTGGGCAGCGCCGTGACCGTGCTCGAAGCGTTACCCGGGATTCTTCCGGGCGTGGATCCCGAGGTGGCCAAAGTGGTCGCGCGCTCTTTTAAAAAGCGTCAGATCACCGTCGAGACCGGCATCAGTGTCACCGGTGTGGACCGCGGTGATTCGTTGACGCTGCACGCATCGCGCGACGGCGAGAACGGCGATCTGGAGGTCGACGCGATCGTGGTGAGCGTTGGCCGGCGTCCGCGCTCGGAGAACATTGGGCTTGAAGGCTCTGGGGTGATTGTGAGTGATCGTGGCCATGTAGTGGTGGATGACCACATGCGCACCGCGGTCCCTGGTGTCTATGCGGTTGGCGATCTTGTGGCCACACCCGCGCTCGCTCATGTGGGGTTCGCGGAAGCGATCCTGGCCATCCGGACGATCCTCGGCGAATCCGTTCCTGCGATCGACTACGACCGCGTGCCGTGGGGCATTTACTGCCATCCCGAGGTGGCATTTACGGGGCTCACCGAATCGGCCGCAATCGACCGCGGCTACGACGTCGTGACGTCGGTGCATCGGTTCATGGGGAACAGCCGGGCGATCATCATGGGCGAAACCGACGGCATGGTGAAGATCGTGTCCGAGCGGGACGGCCCGATCCTGGGTGTGCACATTGCCGGTCCGTGGGCCACGGAACTGATCGGTGAGGGCTACCTCGCAGTGAACTGGGAGGCAACCGCGGCCGATATCGGCTTGCTGATACATGCACACCCCACGTTGGGCGAACTCTTCGGCGAGTCGGCGATGGCGCTCACTGGCCGCTCACTTCACGGGTAGGCGCCGACGCAGGCGGAGTGCGAGTATGAGCGCGGTCGATGGTGCGACAACTTGAAGGGAACCGCGTGGATGTGACGATGCCCCAGCTGGGCGAGACGGTCACTGAGGGCACGATTACCAAGTGGCTGAAGGCCGTAGGCGAGACCGTTGCGGTCGACGAGCCGTTGTTCGAAGTCTCGACCGACAAGGTCGACTCTGAGGTGCCGTCACCCGTTGCGGGTGTCGTCACCGAGATTGTGGTGCCCGAAGGAGACACGGTCGCGGTAGGTGTTCGCCTCGCGGTGATCGGTGACGCCGCGGTGACGCCACCACCGGTCGCCGCCGTTTCCCCGCCCGCTCCGCCGCCGACCGTGGTGCCGCCACCGGCAGCGCCACCTGCGGCTCCGCACGTCGCCAGTCCAGCGCCTGCATCGGTTCAGCCGGCAGCGCCAACTGCGGCTCCGCTCGCCGGCGCGGCGGGGATCGTCACGTCGCCGCTTGTCCGCAAGATGATTGCCGAGCGCGGACTGGATGCCGCCGCGATCGCCGGCAGCGGCGAGGGCGGGCGGATTACCCGTCGGGACGTTGAGTCGGCCGGCGCCGGTTCACCCCGACTGGTGGTTCCGGCCGGTCCTGCGCCCCAGGCCGCCCCACCGGTCGTTGCGGTATCGCGACCGGTCAGCGGCGACGAACGGATTCCGTTCGACAACATTCGACGCCGTACCGCCGAGCACATGGTGCGTTCGAAGTCTACGAGCGCGCACGTCGCCACCGCGGTGGAGGTGGACTTCGAAGGCGTTGAGCGATTGCGGCGGGCCCACGGCGCGCGGTTCCGCGCCGAGGAGGGCTTTGCCCTCACCTATTTGCCGTTCATTGTCCGAGCGTTCTCGGATGCTGTGCATACCTACCCTGCAGTCAATGCAAGTGTCGATGGCGATGCGCTCGTTATTCATCACGATGTGCACCTCGGTATCGCGGTTGATCTCGAGTTCTCGGGCCTCATCGCGCCGGTGATTCGCGCCGCTGACACCAAACGCCTTCGGACTGTGGCCCGTGAGATCCACGACCTCGCATCCCGGGCGCGCTCGAAGCAGCTGGGTCCCGACGAGATCATGGGTGGAACGTTTACGATCACGAATATGGGCCCATTCGGGACGTTGATGACCATTCCGATCATCAACCAACCGCAAGTGGGCATCCTCGCCACTGACGCCGTCCGCAAACGCCCGGTGGTCGTGGAAGGACTCGACGGCGAAGACGCGATCGCGATCCATGCGGTTGGCGTTCTCACCCTCACTTGGGATCACCGAGCGTTTGACGGCGCCTACGCCGCTTCATTCCTCCACTCGATTGCCCAGATCATCGAAACGAGGGACTGGGAAGCCGAGTTGGCGTGAGCGGGTCGATGAAGCCGCTGCGCGCGCGTTGGCTTGGGAGGGTCTCATACGAGGAGGCACTCGCCGTGCAGCGCGCGATTCACGGCAGCAGCGAGGACGACTACCTGCTGCTGTTGGAGCACCCGCATACCTACACCCTCGGCAAGCGCGCGGACCCCGCGCACGTGCTCGTGTCGGCGGGATCGGTGGGGGCGGAGTTGGTAGTGACTGACCGCGGTGGTGACGTCACCTATCACGGTCCCGGTCAGCTCGTGGGGTACCCGATCGGCGACCTCGCGGTGTCGCCCGCGGGGATGCGCGATGTGGTGGCCCACGTTCGTCGTATCGAAGCGGCGTTGATGGTCGCGTTGGCCGAGTTCGACATCACGGGCACGCGCGTCGAAGGCCGCAGCGGCGTATGGATTGGGAACGAGAAGATCGCGGCCATCGGGGTGCGGGTCGCTCGTGGCCGCACCATGCATGGTTTCGCACTCAACGTCGATTGTGATCTCGCGATGTTCGGCCACATCATTCCGTGCGGGATCGCCGACGCCGGCGTGACCTCGATGGCGAAGTGTCTCGGAAGCGCGCCAGAGATGGCGGAGGTGGTCGATGCGGTGACGCGCGCGTGGGCCGGTGTGGGCCGCATATTGACCGTTGAGCACGCCGCGGTTTCCCAGGAGCGGGTGGCCGTTCCCGACGGTGTCGGCCCGGGGAGGCGTCCCGCGTGGATGAAGGTCAAGGCGGACCTTGGCCCGGAATATCGCAAGCTCAAGACGCTCGTTCACGAGCAGGAGTTGCACACGGTCTGTGAGGAAGCGGGCTGTCCCAACATCTTCGAGTGTTGGGCGCAGCGCACCGCGACCTTCATGATCTTGGGTGACCGTTGCACACGTGCGTGCGGGTTCTGCCTGGTAGATACACGCAAGCCGTTTCCCATCGATGTCGAGGAGCCGGGGCGCGTTGCCAGTGCCGTCGCCACCCTCGGGCTGGTGCACGCCGTCATTACCAGCGTGGCGCGAGACGATGTATCCGACGGCGGCGCGGCGGGGTTTGCCGCCACCATCCGGGCCGTGCGTGATCGCAATCCCAGTACCACCATCGAAGTGTTGATTCCCGATTGCAAGGGCGTCGCCGTTGCCCTTGGGGTGATTTTCGATGCCCGACCCGACATCTTGAACCACAATCTGGAGACCGTGGCGCGCCTCCAACGACTCGCGAGACCGTCGGCGGGTTACGCACGATCGCTCGGCGTTCTGGCCCGAGCCAAGGATGCGGGGCTGGTCACAAAATCCGGCGTGATCCTCGGGATGGGTGAGACGACCGCTGAGGTACGAGCCGCGATCGCAGACCTGCGGGCGGTGGGGGTTGACATCCTGACGCTTGGTCAATACCTCCAGCCGTCGGCGCATCACCTGCCGGTGGCCCGCTGGGTCACCCCCGAGGAGTTCGACGAACTCGGTGAGTATGCGCGCAGCCTTGGGTTCTCGCACGTGGAGTCCGGCCCTCTCGTGCGTTCCAGTTATCACGCGCGCGACGCCGCCGACGCCACCGTGTCGGTGCTCGCGTGAGCGATGTGCCACTTGGCGGTGAATTTTTCGCGCGCCAAGCGAGGGTTCGGGCGGCGCTCGCCGTCGCGGGGGTCGATGTGCTCCTGCTGTCGGTCGGTGCTGACCTCCCATACTTCACCGGCTACGAAGCCATGCCGCTCGAACGCCTCACCATGCTGGTCGTCCCGCGCGACGGTGAGGCGGCATTGGTGGTTCCCGCACTCGAAGCACCGCGAGTTCCCAACAACGGATCGTGCGCGGTGCGGCCCTGGTCGGAGACCGAGGATCCGATCGCGATTGTGGCCGAGCTCGTGGGCAGCGCGCGTCACGTTGCAATCGGTGACCTCACGTGGACGCGCTTCACCCTCGCGTTGCAAACGGCATTGGCCCCCGCACGGTTCTCGCCCGCGAATGCGATCACGAGCCCGCTGCGGGTGGTGAAGGACGCCTCCGAGATCGAGGCGCTGCGCTGCGCATCCCACGGCGTCGACGCGATCGCGGTGGAGATGCGAACCCGGCCGTTCGCCGGTCGTACGGAGATCGACGTCAGTCGGGAACTTGTCGAACGGATCATGGCGCGAGGGCACCAGCGCGCCAACTTCGCGATCGTCGGCAGTGGTTCCAATGGCGCTTCGCCGCATCACGACGCGGGTCAGCGGGTGATCAGTGACGGCGATGTGGTGGTGTGCGATTTCGGCGGGACGATGCAGGGCTACTGCTCGGATATCACGCGCATGTTTGTGGTGGGTGAGCCCACCAGTGAGGTGGCGGATACCTATGCGGCGCTGGCCGTGGCCCAGGAACTCGCGGTGCAGGCCGCAACGGTCGGCACCCCGTGCGAGGCGGTCGACGCGGTGGCACGGCGATCACTTGCTGAGCACGGCCTCGCCGATGCCTTTATCCATCGCATCGGTCACGGGATTGGACTCGAAGCGCATGAGGACCCGTATCTCGTAGCCGGAAACGCGATGCCATTGGCCGCCGGCAACGCGTTCAGCATCGAGCCCGGCCTCTACTTTCCCGGTCGGTTCGGGATGCGGCTCGAAGACATCGTGGTGGCAACCGACGGTGGACCGGATCGCCTCAACCTCGCCGGTCGCGAACTCAGCGTGGTGGGCTGAGGTGCGCCTCGACCTCCCGACGATCCTGCTTCAGTGGGCCACCGGCGGATTGCTCTTTCTTTGGGTCACGACCCGCGGCCGCCTGGTGAGCCTCGGCTACGGCTGGTTGTTGCGCGGCGTCTTCGGCGTTCTCGCGGCTGGCGCATTCGCGGCTGAACTGCGGGCGGGTCACGACGGATCCGGTCACGTCCTGCTGCTCATCGGCTCGGCTGGGGTCGTGGTGAGCGCGACGGTCGCACTGGTGGTCAGCGTGACCAGGCGCGGTGCGGGCGTGAGCGCGGCTCGGGCCGCGCAGACGCGCGCCACTGAGCGCGTCGCGGCCATGGCTGGTGTGGCTGGGAGCGCCGCTCCGGATGGAGTGGAGCGGTCGGAACCCACCGCGCCGCCGGGTCCGGAGTTTCCTCCCTTGCTTGATATCGCGGCTCCAACCTTCGGAGCGGTCGGGCTGGTTGGCGCGGCGTTGATTTCCGGTGGCCCGATGGGAATCGCAGTCGCGCGGCTCCTCGTTGGCGCAGCGTTCTTGGGGGTGGTGACCGATGCGATGTTGCTCGGACATTGGTATCTCACCCAGCCCGGTCTTCCGCGCGAACCGATCAAGGAACTCGTGCGTTGGTCCGCGTACATTTGGCCCGCGGAGGTGTTGGTCATGCTGCTTCCGCCGGGAATGGTCAGCGTGTTGCGCGGCGCGCAGGGCGATGGGTACGGAGGTCTGCTCGGATGGATGTGGGTGGTCTCCGCCATCACCACGGTCTTGCTGTTGGCGGTGACCTGGTTCGCGTTGCGCGAGCGGTTCTACTCGGCGGTTATGGCCGCGACTGGTCTGCTCTACCTGGCAATCCTGACCGCCGCGGGTACTGATCTTGTGGCACGCGCGGTCCTCGCGCCCTGAGGCCGTACCCTGGATCGATGTCCCGTCCTCCGTGCTATCGACCCGTTGCTGCGATTGTTGCGATGGCCGTGGTCACCATCGGGCTGGGGAGTTCTTCGTTTGCAGCTTCCCCGGCATCGGCGCGTGAGAAGGGGTGGGACCCGCGGCTGTTGCCGATTGCGAAGCAGGTCGAGAAATTCCGTCACCTTCGGTTCAAGCACTCTGTCCCGGCCACGTTTCTTTCGGCGGCGAAATTCGCCAAGCGCGTCACGTCTGACGAAGCCAAGGTCTCCCGGAAGGATCGCCGCGATCTCCGAGCCGGTGAAGCCGCGTTGCGCACGCTCGGGCTGGTGGACGGCTCGTTCGACCTGCTGAAGACGATGGACGCGGTGGTCGGGTCGAGTGTGCTGGCGTACTACGACAACGAGCGCAAAGGCATCGTCGTGCGCGGGAAGAAAATTGATGCTGAGACCAAAGTGATCTTGGCGCACGAACTGACCCACGCGCTCCAAGATCAGCACTACAAGATAAATCGACTCCGTGATCGGGCGAAGACCCCTGGTGCCGAGGACGCGATCGTGGCGTTAGTGGAGGGGGATGCCGCGCGTATCGAAGCGAAGTATTACTTCGCGCTCAGCCCGCGAGACCAACGGGTCGTGGACAAGGCCGAAGCAGCCAGTGGCGAGGGCACCGGCCCCAATCGCCCGGACGCGCCGACCCTGGCCGAAGAAGCGGCCAACGGGGTAGTGGCCGCTTCTTTCGCGTCGCCCTACGCGTTTGGTCCGCCGATGGTCGATGTGATTCTTGCGGTCAAGCATCGGCGTGGTCTCGCCGCGGCATTTCACGACCCGCCCACCACCCAGCTTCAGCTGCTGATGCCCACGCGATCGATCAGGTCCGCCGTCCTTCCCCCGCTCCGTCGTCCGAAGCTGCGCGCCGGCGCCCGGCGCCTTGGCGGCGATCAGCCCGACGATTTCGGTGCGGTCGATCTCTATTTCCTCTTGTCCAGCCGTCTCCCCGCGGCGGTGTCGCTTCAGGCTGCGGATGCGTGGGGGAACGGCAAGGAACTGATCTCGCGAACGAAGACGAAGACCTGTGTCGATGTGAAGTTGGTCGCTCGGGATCGAGCCGGTGCCTCACGGATCAGCGGCGCGTTGCGCTTGTGGGCGGCGGCCATGCCGGCCGGAGCGATCACGCTGTCGGACGATGGGCTTTCGATCCGTGGGTGTGACCCCGGGCGCGCGGCCGTCGGACCGCCCAACTCGGCAGACGCTGCCTTGGGCTTTGTGGCCCTCCGCAACAGCTTTGTGAGCGACTTGGTGCGCAGCGGTGCTCCGAGCGGGATCGCGACATGCATCGGGGATCGGATCGTCGACGGTCCGGAGTTTGGCGCCGCGGTCGCGGGCTTCGATGAACAGCGGGAACCAACGGAGGCGGAAGTCACGAGTCTCAGCGCCGCGATCGAAGCGCTGATCCCGGACTGTTCCTAGGACCGGAGCGGAGAGGTCCGGGTACCGTCGACGGTCCTGGAGGGGCGCGCCCTACACTTGCGTTCGTTTTCTTCGATGGGGGTTGTTGGGTGGAATCGCCAACTCGGTGCCTGAGTGTGGTCATGCCGTGCTTCAACGAAATGGCGACGGTTCAGACCATTATCGAGCGGGTACTCGCTTCTCCGTACGTGGCGGAGCTGGTCGTCGTCGACGACGGAAGTACCGACGGCACGCCGGAACTGGTGGAGGCGCTGACCGACCGCCGGATCCGGCTTATCCGCCAGCCTGAGAACATGGGCAAGGGCGCGGCATTGCGACGCGGGTTCGCGGAGGCCACGGCCGAGTTCGTGATCGTGCAGGACGCGGATCTCGAGTACGACCCGGCGGAGTACGCGATCATGCTCAAGCCGCTCCTTGATGGCTCCGCAGATGTGGTCTACGGATCCAGATTCCTCAGTTCGGGTCCACACCGAGTCCTCTATTACTGGCACTCGGTCGGCAATCGCTTTCTCACGACCGCGTCCAACATGCTCTCGGGTCTGAATCTCACGGATATGGAGACGTGTTACAAGGCATTCCGCCGGGAGCTCGTTCAGAGTTTGGATCTCCAGGAAGACCGTTTTGGAATCGAACCGGAGATCACTGCGAAGGTCGCGCGTGCCGGATGGAAGGTCTACGAGACTGGTATCTCGTACGCGGGTCGCACCTATGCCGAAGGCAAGAAGATCGGCTGGAAAGACGGGATGCGTGCGATCTACTCGATCGTTCGCTACTCGCCGCTGCTGGAGCGCGCCAACGGTCATCAGGTTGTCCGCGATGAACTTCCGGTGGACTTTGAAGAGTCGGACAACGAACTCGCGACCACGTTGGACTCGTTGCGGTCCGCGCAGAACTACCAAGACTGGATCTTTGACCTGTGTGCGCCACACTTCGGCGATCAGGTCCTCGAGGTCGGCGCCGGGCACGGTGATTTCACCGGACGATTGGCGAAGTCGGGCCGCAAGGTACTTGCCATCGACCTGTCGAAGCGGTGTGTTGAGCGGCTGGAAGAAGAGTATGGATCGGTACCAGGGGTTGAGGTACTGCATTCAGATCTCGAAGGCCTGCCGGAGGAAGCCCGCTTCGATTCGGTGCTTCTCGTCAACGTGCTGGAACACATCGACGATGACCTCGGAGCGCTCGTCGAGATCAGACGTCGCCTGAAGCCGGGCGGTCGCGTGATCTTGTTCGTCCCGGCGTTCGATGGCCTGTACAGCGACTTCGACCGTTTGGTCGGCCACCGTCGCCGCTACCGACGTTCGCATCTGGTCACGCTGGTGGATCGGGCGGGATTTGACCTTGTCGACGCCCGGTATGTGAACAGCCTCGGTGCGTTCGTCTGGTGGGTCTTCGCCCGCCGTCTCCGCCAGATCCCCACGTCGGAGATCCCGGTGAAGCTCTATGACCGCCTCGCGGTCCCGGGGTTGCGCAAGTTCGAGACCGGGAGAACCGTTTCGGTCGGACAGTCGGTGCTGCTCATCGCAACCGCGCCGACGTGACGATCGGCGAGACGACGCCCGGCTGCTCGAGCGGCCACTAGATCACGAAGTACTTCGCCTCAGGGTGCGCGACGATGATGGCGCTGGTGGTCTGCTCGGGTTCGAGCTGGAACTCGTCGGTGAGGACAACGCCAATCTTGTCGACCTCGAGGATCTCTACCAGCTTTGCTTGGTCGTCGAGATCGGGGCACGCCGGGTAGCCCCATGAATAGCGTCCCCCGCGATACTTCTGACGGAAGAGGCCCGCGAGGTTTGGTCCGTCTTCCCCGACGTAGCCCCATTCTTCGCGGATGCGGCGATGCCACAGCTCGGCGAGCGCTTCGGTCATCTCCACGGAAAGGCCGTGGGTGAGCAGGTACTCCTGGTATCGGTTTTCCGCGAAGAGTTCACGCTCGCGTTCGCTGGCTGCCGATCCAACCGTGACGACATGGAACGCGGCGTAATCGGCATCCCCCGACTCGACGCCGCGGAAGAAGTCGGAGATGCAGAGAAACCGGTCCTTCTGCTGGCGGGGGAAGTTGAAGCGGCACCGTTCGGTGCGCCGATCGTCGTCGTTCCAGACCACGAGGTCATCGCCCTCGGCATTCACCGGGAAATAGCCCCACGCGACCGCTGGCACCAGCCAGCCCGCCGATTTTGCACTGTCGAGTTCGGCGCGCAATGTCGGCCGAATCCGGGTCTTGAACTCGGCATCGGACTCTCCGCTTTCGGGGCGGAACTGCCACTGGTTGCGGAACAGCGCGGTCTCGTTGATGAACCCGGCGATCTCGTCGAGGGATACGCCTTTCGCGATGCGCGGACCGAGGAACGGGGGCTTGAACACGGGAACATCGGCGGCAACATCGGACCGCGCCGGAACGTCGACGGGTTCCACCACCTGTTGGGACTTGCGCGGTGGGAGCTTGCGACCGCCGGGCGCACGACCGAACGCGGGATCGATCACACCGGTGCGTTTCGATTCCATGAGGGTGTCCATCGTGTGCAGACCCTCGAACGCATCCTTGCCGTAAAAGAGCTTGCCGTCGTAGACCTCGCGGAGATCGACCTCGACGTAGTTGCGGGTGAGCGCGGCGCCGCCGAGCATGACTGGAACTTCGGCGAGTCCGAGTGCGTTCATTTCGAGCAGATTTTCGCGCATGATGATGGTGGACTTCACGAGGAGCCCGCTCATCCCGATCGCGTCGGCCCCGACCTCCTTGGCTTTGTCGACGAAGGTTTGGAGCGGAGCCTTGATCCCGATGTTGTGCACTTGGTAGCCGTTGTTGGTGAGAATGATGTCGACGAGGTTCTTGCCGATGTCGTGCACGTCACCTTTGACGGTGCCGATGACCACCACGCCCTTGCCACCGCTGTCGCTTCTCTCCAGGTACGGCTCGAGGTGTGCCACCGCCGTCTTCATCGTTTCCGCGCTCTGCAGGACGAACGGCAACTGCATCTCGCCGCGCCCGAAAAGGTCGCCGACCACCTTCATGCCCTCGAGGAGCACGTCGTTGATGATCGACAACGGTTCGCGGCCACCGAGGCGGGCTTCTTCGAGTTCGGCTTCGATGCCGTCGCGTTCGCCATCGATGATCCGGTGCTTCAGCCGCTCTTCGACGGGCCAACCCGATCGGTCTTCGCGCTCGACGGCGCCAGCCTCCACGCCTTCGAAGAGGCCGAGAAGTACGTGGAGCGGGTCGTAGTCGTCGGTCCGGCGGTCGTAGATCAGGTCGAGCGCGACTTCACGGGCGCGGTCGTCGATCTTGTGCATCGGAATGATGCGCGCCGCATGCGCGATGGCGGCGTCGAGACCAGCCTCACGACACTCGTGCAGGAACACGCTGTTGAGTACATGGCGGATCGCGGGCTTGAGTCCGAAGCTCACATTGGAGAGTCCGAGGATGGTGGATGACCCGGGAAGTTCCGCCTTCACCCGGCGGATCGCCTCGATGGTCTCGATGCCATCGTGACGAAGTTCGTCCTGCCCCGACCCCAGAGGGAAGGTGAGCATGTCGAAGATCAGATCGGTTGGGTCGATGCCGTACTTCTCGGTGGCGAGGTCATAGATGCGCTTGCAGACGCGCAACTTCCAATCGGCGTCACGCGCCTGACCTTCTTCGTCGATCGCCAGACAAATGACAGCTGAGCCGTATTCGCGCGCCAAGGTAAACACGCGGTCCAGACGAGATCCCTCGTGCTCGCCATCCTCGAGGTTGGCCGAGTTGAGAATCGATTTCCCCCCGGAGTGCTTGAGTCCGGTCTCCATCACCGGGGGCTCGGTGGAGTCGAACACGAGGGGAAGCGCGGCCTGGGTCGCGAAACGGCTCGCGATTTGTTCCATGTCGACGGTGCCGTCGTGGCCCACGTAGTCCACGCACACGTCGAGGACGTGCGCGCCTTCCTTTACTTGTTCGCGCGCCATCTGCACGCACATGTCCCAGTCCTCAGCAAGCATCGCGTCGCGGAACTTCCTCGATCCGACCGCGTTGGTGCGCTCGCCCACCGCCAGGTACGCGAGTTCCTGGTAATACGGAACATGGCTGTAGATGCTGGAGCAGCCCGGCTCGAACTCCGGGGAGCGTGGCACGGGAACGCGGTCGTGGCCCAGCCGAGCTACGACCGCCGCGAGGTGCTCTGGCGTGGTGCCGCAGCACCCGCCCACGAGGTTGATGCCGAACTCGGTCACGAACCGCTCGTGAGCATCGGCGAGTAGGTCGGGGGTGAGGTCGTAGTGCGTATGGCCGTTCACGACTGAGGGGAGGCCCGCATTCGGCAGGCACGACAGCCGCGTTCGAGAGTGCTGCGCCAGGTAGCGCAGGTGCTCAGTCATCTCGTTCGGGCCCGTCGCGCAGTTGAGCCCGATGACATCCGGACGCATGGCTTCGAGGGTGGTGAGCGCGGCGCCGATTTCGGAACCGACGAGCATGCGGCCGGTGGTCTCCATCGTGACCTGCACGATGAGCGGTAGTTCACGGCCCGCGTCGGCCATCGCGCGGCGACACGCGATCAGCGCGGCCTTGGCTTGGAGCAGGTCATAGACCGTCTCGATCAGCAGCACGTCCGCGCCACCCTCCAGGAGCCCGGCCGCTTGCTCTTGGTAGTCGTCACGCAGCGCGTCGAAGGTGATCGCTCCGAGGGAAGGGAGCCGCGTCCCGGGACCCATCGAACCGACAACCCACCGTGGTCGCGCCGGTGTGCTGTACTCCTCGGCCGCTTCCTTGGCGAGGCGCGCCGCGAGCACGTTCATCTCGTAGGACTTCTCCGCGATGCCGTATTCATTCAGCACCAACGCGAACGAACCAAACGTGGCGGTTTCGACCGCGTCGACCCCGACCGCGAAGTATTCGGAATGCATCTGGCGGATCAGGTCGGGTCGCGTGACGACGAGATGCTCGTTGCAACCTTCGAGCTCGTCACCGCCAAAATCATCGGGACCGAGGTCTTGGCCCTGCACCCAGGTGCCAAAAGCCCCGTCGAGGATCAGGACGCGTTCGTCGAGGGCAGTGAGAAAGTCCGACATGAAGCCCAAGAGGCTACTGGGTCGGTCTCTTCTGCCCCTTCGCGTAATTGCCGACAAGTCTCGGGTACCGTCGATGCATGGACCCGAACCTGGCCAGGGGAGCGGTCGCCGACTGGGTTGAATGTCGTGGGTAGCCCTGGAATGGCAGGCCGAGCGCGCCGCGCCGCCAGCGTGCTCCCCCAAGGTACCGGCACCGTCGGCGCATGGGTCGCCGTCAGCGGTGTGCTCACCTACCTCTTCCTCGCCACCACGGGTCGTGCTCTCGGAGCGCAGGAATCTTCGGGCCTGTCCACGCTGTGGGTGGTGGGATTCCTCCTGGGAAATGCGGCAGGACTTCCGGTGGAACAGGAGGTGGCACGCGCCATCGCCAGTCGCCGGGCCCAATCGCTCGGGGTGGGCCCGGTCGTTCGCCGCGCCGCGATCGCCTCCGCCGGTTTCACCGCGCTGATCGTGGTGCTCATCCTGGCGTTTGGCTCAGTATTGACCCGAAGGCTCTTCGGGAATGACTGGGTGCTGTTGGTCGCCTTCGTCGGACTCTTCGTCGGCACCGTGGCCGAGTTCCTGGTTCGAGGCCTGCTCGCCGGAGAAGCACGCTTCGGTGCCTATGGTCGACTCCTCGGTGCCGAGTCGGCGAGCCGATTGATCGCGGTCGTGGTTCTGGCGTTCGTGGGAGTTGAACAAGCCGGGCCCTATGGAATCGTCCTCGCGATCGCTCCGTACGTCGGAATCGTGGTGGGCCTATCGCGCGGTGATCGAGCGGTATTGGCGGCACCCGGCCCGCCGGCGCCGTGGCGTGAGTTAACGCGCTCGCTCGGGTGGTTGTTGGCCGCGTCGGTGTTCGCACAGGCCCTCGTGAATCTCGCGCCCGTGTTCGTGCGCTTGCTCGCTCCGCGCAATGCCGCGCTCACGAGTGCGTTCGTGGCATGCCTGCTCGTGGCCCGGGTGCCGGTGTTTCTGTTCCAGGCCGCGCAGGCAGCGCTGGTGCCGAGATTGTCGCATCACGCGGGCGGCGGCCGGGCGGTGTCGCTCGCCGATGAGACCGGAGCATTGGCGCGCGCGCTCGCGGTCCTTGTGGTTGTGGCGACGCTCGGCGCCGCCGCGCTTGGTCCCACGGTGGTCGAGCTGGGTTGGGGCCCCGGCTTCGCGTTGGGTGCGCGGGATTTCGCATTCCTCGCGGCGGGGTCATGCCTATATTTGCTTGCCGTTACGTTCGGATCTGCCCTGGTTGCCCTGGAATGTCCGAATCGGGTGAGCTATGCGTGGGCCAGTGGAGTGGTGGTTCTCGCGCTCTGTGTGGTGTTGGGTGATGATGTGCTCACCCGTGTCGAAGTTGGTTTCCTGGCGGGTGCGGCCACGTCCGCGCTGGTGATGGGACTCCTCGTCCGTGGCCCATTGCAGTCGGCAAAAGGTTTCGACCGGGTCCCCGATCGCGCGCCACGCGACTATTAGCCTCCAACGGCATCAAGCGGCGGGCAACGCGCAGCGGTAACAACCTTGCAGCGCGTGTCGATGTCGCACACATACGGTGGACAAACGGAGGTCAGTGTGCGGATCCTGATTCTTGGCGGCGATGGCTATCTCGGTTGGCCGACGGCGATGCACTTTTCGCGCCTCGGCGACGACGTAGCGATTGTCGACGACTTCACGCGTCGGCGGGGACACCTCGAACGAGGAACTGACAGCCTGACTCCCATCGCACCGCTGCAGGATCGAGTGACGGCGTGGGAGCAGGTCTCGGGCAAGCGAATCGAATCTCACGTCCTTGACATCTGCGACTACAAGGGACTCCTCGCGGTGTTCGCGAGTTTCCGCCCTGACACGATCGTGCACTACGGAGAAATTCCATCCGCGCCCTATTCGATGATCGACCGCGACCACGCGTGGGAAACGCAGCGCAACAATGTTGAGGGCTGCATGAACGTGATCTGGGCGATGCGCGAAGTTGTGCCGGACGCACACCTCGTGAAGCTCGGCACCATGGGTGAATACGGCACGCCGAACATCGATATCGAGGAGGGCTACCTCGAACTCGAGCACAATGGTCGGACCGATCGGCTCCCGTTCCCGAAACTCCCTGGCAGCTTCTATCACCTCTCCAAGGTGCATGATTCTCACAACATTCACTTCGCCTGCCGGGTCTGGGGGCTACGTGCCACCGACCTGAACCAGGGCGTCGTGTATGGCATTCACACCGACGACACCGAGATCGACGATCGTCTGCTCACCCGGTTCGACTACGACGAGATCTTTGGGACCGCGCTGAACCGCTTCTGCGTACAGGCCGTGATCGGCCACCCGATCACTGTGTACGGCAAGGGCAACCAGACCCGTGGATACCTCAACATCCGCGACACCGTGCAGTGCATCGAGCTCGCGACCCGCACTCCCGCGGCCCAGGGCGAGATGCGAGTGTTCAACCAGTTCACCGAGCTCTTCTCCGTCAACCAACTCGCGGATGAAGTGGTCACGGCGGCTCGTCATCTCGGGTACAACGCGCAACTCGAGCATGTGGACAACCCACGCTTTGAGTTGGAGGACCACTACTACAACCCGAAGCACACGGGTCTGCTGGAACTCGGTCTCAAACCGCGGATGCTGTCCGACGAGCTGATTGAAACCGTGTTGCACACCGTTGAGCGGTTCAAGGATCGGATCAACCCGCGCGCGATTGACCCTGCAACCCGCTGGCGCTGAGCCCACGCGGTTGAGCGCGCCGCAGGGTGATCTGCGTTCAGCACGGCACTACAAGTTTGCAATCATCGCGATCCTCATCGTGGCGCTGGGTTTGCGGCTGTTCCGAATCGGCGCGAACAGTTTCTGGGTCGACGAGATCAACGTGCTCTCGTTGGTTCGGTCCGAGCACATGCTCGGCGACCTCCGTACGAGCGGCGGCCCGTTCGAGCCGCCGCTCCACTACATCGCGGTGTGGCTGGCCACGATGCTTCCCATTGGGTTCGAGTCAGCAGCTCGGATCCCGGCGGTGGTCTTCGGGACGCTCGAGGTCTTGGGGATTGTGTTGGTGGCGCGTCGGCTGACCGATCGTCGTGACGTCGCGCTGCTGGCTGGAATCTTCTTGGCGGTCGCACCGTTCGCAGTCCGGTATTCCCAAGAGAACCGCTACTACACCACGTTCTCCGCACTGCACCTCATCTCGTGGTGGCTCGTGGTGCGCGCTCTCCAGAGTCGGCAACGTCGAGCGTTCTTGTGGTGGGGCGGTGCGCTTGGTGTCATGGTGTTGGCGCACCCGTTCGCCCCATTGGTGATGGTGATGCAAATCGCGGTCATCGGGTGGACGATCCGCCGCGGGCGCCGGGTTCCGGTTGGGGCCGGATCGGCGGAACTCACACGCAATGCGCTGGCGGGGTTGGTGACGGCCGCGGTGCTCGCCGGGCCTTGGTTCCTGTGGGGCGCCGTTCGATGGGTGCCAGATCTTTGGCGCGGGCGGTCGTACAACCTCAATCCACAGGTGGTCAACGATGTTGCGTTAGACCTCGATCTCTTCAAGCGAACCGCGCATTGGCTGTTGGGGAACGGTGGTCGTTGGACACTGCTCGCGCTGGGTCTCACCGGTCTCGCGGTGGCTTCGGTCGTGCTGCTTCGCGGTGTGCTTCAGAAGGTCGCGGTGGGAGTCGCGGCATACGGCGTCTTGGTCATGGTGGCGTTGGTCCCGTTGGCATGGGTGCTCAAGACGTACTTCGCGATGCGCCGAATCGAGTTCTTGCTGCCCGTCGTGTTGTTGCTCGCGGCCATGGGAACGGTCGCGATAGCGAACCGGCTCCGGGTTCCCTGGTCCAACAAGAAGCCCGCCCCTGGCACAGTGATGACCTCCGTGGCCGCCACGGTCTCGGTGCTGTCGATGATCTCGCTTGGCGTCTATTTCCGGTCGGAGAAGACTGATTACCGCGAGCTGGCCGTAGTGATCGCACAGACTGCGGCCGACGATGTGGTGGTCGTCGGCCCCGTGGATCGTCGGTGGCGAACACCCGTGAGGAACTATCTCGATTGGCAAGGAATACATCGCAGACTCCACTTCATGATTCCCGGTGGGCCGCTCCCGCATTTCGAGGTACCGAACGGACAGGTGGTTTGGGTGACTGGGTCGCCCCCGGGTGGCCGAGCGTTCCGGACGAGGCCGCTCAACTCGCTCCCGGATTTGCAGGTCATCGCAGGGGACCGCAGCACGCCGGGCTCGATCGTTCCGTGGTTCGTCTCCGTGAGTACCCCGAGATCCGCTACTGAACTTCAAGGCCAGGTCGAACGAATCGGCAAACTTGCGGTGTTGCTTCCACCTTCGACGTCGTCGTTCCCATGGTCGCTCTTCAACGGCCGTTGATCGGGGATCTGGCTGGGTGACCAGGTTGCTGACCTGGTTGGGATCTGGACCGGCCACGAAGAACGCAGATTTGGGTGGCCGATCGTTACACTCGGTCGATCGTGTCCGGTGGAACTCAGGGGAACAACCCGCTCGACGGCCAGACGGTGCTGGTCACCGGAGGTGCCGGATTCATTGGCGTCAACCTTGGTCGCCGCCTGTTGGCGTCCGGCGCACGGATTGTTGCATTCGACAGCTTGGTCACCGGTCGCGCCGCCGACGCTGCGGCCGCCGGTTACCACGATCTGATCGAAGGCGATGTCCGCGATGCCGATGCGCTCTCAGCCGCGGCCAGAGGCGTGGACGCGATCGTGCATCTCGCGGCGCGGACCGGCGTTGTCGATTCCGTCGAAGATCCGCGTGGCGATGCCGAGGTCAACATCTTTGGCACGTTGAACGGGCTGATCGCGGCGCGCGATGCTGGGGCCGGGGCGTTTGTATTCGCAAGTTCTGGCGCACCTCTGGGGTCAGCACCGCCGCCTGGCCACGAGGGTTTGGCGCCGAAGCCACTCTCGCCGTACGGCGCGTCGAAGCTGGCCGGCGAAGGGCTGTGTTCGGCATTTTCCGGCTCGTACGGCATCTCTGCCACCGCGTTGCGGTTCACGAATGTGTACGGGCCGTACAGCTACCACAAGGGCAGCGTGGTTGCCCTGTGCCTCAAACGCATCATGGATGGTCTGGCATTGATTGTGTACGGCAACGGCGCACAAACACGCGACTTCCTGTTTGTCGACGACCTGTGTGACGCGGTCATCGCGGCGATCGTCCGTCGTCCGACCGCAGGGCTGTATCAGCTGGGCACCGGAATTGAAACATCGGTGAACGAGTTGATGGCATTGCTCGGAGAGGTCATGGCCGACGCGGACGTCACGGTCGTCAATGAACCCGAACGGCGAGGTGAGATTCGGCGGGCGTTCTCCGATATCAGTCGAGCCCGTGCTGATCTTGGGTACGAGCCGGATACGCCGTTGCGCGCAGGACTCGAAGCCACCGCCGACTGGTTCCGACAGGAGTACAAGACATGAACCGAAAACTCCGGGCCTTGGATCAGAAGTTCGGCGATCTGGTGGTTTCGCTGGCCCGAGCGAGCGCCGCTCCGGTCGTGCCGGTGGTCAAGCCCACGGTCGCGGTGGTGATACCGGCATTCAACGAGGCGGACGGCATCGTCGGTGTGCTCGATGAGCTGCCGACGGAACTCGCGGGAATGAACGTCGCACCGATTGTGGTGGTCGACGGCGGCACCGATGACACGGCCACGGTTGCGCGTGCCGCGGGCTACACGACGCTGGTGCATTCCGTGAATCGCGGCCAGGGCGATGCGTTGCGGACCGGGTTCGCGCACGCGCTCGACCTTGGTGCAGACATTGTGATGACGATGGACGCCGACGGACAGCATCGCCCGGACCAGATGATCGACGTTGTCATGCCGATCGTGCGGGACGAGGCCGACTACGTGCAGGGATCTCGGTTCCTCGGCGAGTACGACGACGCCGGCGGCGCGCGTGATCTGGGCATTCGTGGTTTCACCGCGCTCATCAACCGCGTGAGTGGCGCTGGTATCACCGACTGCACCAACGGGTTTCGTGCCGTCCGCGCCAAAAGCCTGGCCACGATGCAGCTCACGGAAGCGCGGTTCTCGGCCCCGGAAATCATCATCGAGGCATCCCGTGCCGGTTTGCGCATCGCCGAGGTCCCGGTCCATATACGCAGTCGCTCGCACGGCGAGAGCAAGAAACCGAAACGTCTCGGCTACCCGTTGGGCTTCCTCGGAGTCATCGCACGAACAAGCCGGCGCGTGACGCCGAAGGCATCGCCAGGACGAGCAGCTTCCGTGTCGTGATCGCGTATCTCCTCGGCGTGGCCGCGCTCACGGCGTGGCTGGTGCTCCCGGGACTTGCTATCGGGGCTCTTGCCGAGCGGCGCAGCGATCGGCCCAGTCGACTTCGGTTTGCGATGTTCGCGACCGCCGGCGGGCTTTCGGTGTGGACTTTCGGCAGTGAGCTGCTTGTCCGGGCCGGGGGCTTGCACGCCGGCATCGTCTGGTTGGTGACACTCCTTATCGGGGCAGCGGCGATCGTCGTGCTGAGAACGAATCCATCGGCGGTGTTCAGCCAGGCGGAACGGCGCGGCCTGTTGGCCAGCGCTGCTGCGGTGGCCGGCTCCGTTGCTGTGGCGGGGGGAGCGATCATTTGGGCGATCGTTCGTCGGAGAGACGCGTTGAATGGGCCCACTCCGTGGTACTACTGGAGTCTGACCCGCCAGACGATCGCGGCCGGCGGCGTGCCGGTGTCGTCGATGGAGTGGGCGACGCGGTTGCCGTTCCTCGATGACTACCCCGGGTTTACCGGGGCGTCGGCGGCACTTGCAGTTGCGAGTCTGAGCCCTGACCGACTGGTCGCCGCCCAACTCGTGCGCGTGGTCGTCGTGGTGGCATTCGCGCTCGCCTGTTTCATCCTGGCGCGCCAACTCGGTTCCGATCGATTCGGGGCGGCGGTCGCCACGATCCTGGCACCCTGTGGTGCGATCTTTGCGTTCAAGCTTTCCTCGTTCCGTCCTGAAGCGGCGGGCTATGCGTTGATGCTGCTGATCCCGGCATTGGCGATTGACTGGTTCCGATCAAGGCGCATTTCGAGCCTCGTGTTGGCGTCGGTCGCGGGGCTGACGTTGAGCCAACTCCACGGGCTCGACTGGGTGTTCGCGATGGCATCGGTCGGTGGAGTCGCTGTCGCCGCGATCGTCACCGCGACGCCCCGCCGGGTGCCCGTGCGTTTGGCGATCTCTCTCGGGCTTGGTCTGCTCGGTACCTGGATCGTCGGAAACCAACTGCTCGGCGGCGGGCTGTCCGGCGCAACGAAGCTGGACGGTCTTCCCCGCCTCTCGGGTGACATGGATCCGACCTTTGAGTTCAAGAACCTGGTCGTCGGCCGGGTCTCGGCCGACGACCCTCCGGCGCTCGGTCGGATGCTGCTCCAGTCGCTGCGTCAAGGCGCGCTCGGGCTCTCGTGGAACCGGTGGATGTTCCTCGGCCTGCTCGCCCTCGCGGCGCTGGCATGGACTGCCGCGAAAAGCGGAGAGCGACGACGGGCCGCACTTCGGCTGCTGATCATCGTCGCAGTCTCGATGACGCTGATCTTGGGGTTCTCGTTCTGGCTGGCCTCGCAGTACTCGACGTTCGTCCCGCGTCGCACCGGTTTGTCGAGGGTGCTACAGCTGATCTATATCTACTTCCCCTTTGTGATCGCGATCGTGATCACCGCCATGGCGCGCAGACGTCGCCTCGTGGGGTTCGTGGTAGGTGTGGTGATCACGGTTGGGCTGTTCGTGACGGCGATGGGGCCGATGTCGAAGATCCAGTCGAGTGTTCCCCCGGCAGACACGCTGGGGGCGTTGCGTGCGCTTGACCTTCCGCCGAAGTCGCTCGTGCTCACGAACTACTACAGCGAGGGATTCGTCCCCGACCTCTTAGATGTTCCTGGCGCACTCGACGGACGAGCGCCGTACACCGAGCGTCGTACCCTCGCACGAGTGAACGCCATGTTGCGTCGCAGCATCCAGTTCTTTTCGACTCCGGCGCCGTACCAGATCGAGGATCTGCCGGTGCAAGGACTGACGCATGTGTTGGTGGCCACCGGTGGTCCGTACGCGCTAGGGGCCCGCACCCATTTCCCCACCGACCTCGGCGCACTTGCCCTGCGGGGCGACCTCAAACTGGTCGTCCGCGGGCCTGGGTTCCTGCTCTATGAGGTTGTGCCGAGCTAAAGCGCAGGCGCCGCTGGACACACCTGCGCGATGGGCAGATCAACGACACCGGCGCCGCTCGGGAGCGGGAACGCCGTGGGCTCGAAGCCGATGACCCGTTCGACGTTCACGATTGAGCGCGCACGGAGGGTCGTTCCGGATGGCACACCCGTAGGCGTGCGGTAGATGAGCCTCGTGGCGTCCGCGTTGAGGATTGGCACGACGATGGCTCCGCCGGGTTCCCGCAGCACCGGCGGAGAGCGAGGATCCACGGGGAGAAACAGGTCAACCTCGATCTCGCGCACGGACGGCGATGACCAACCCAACGGGACGGAGCCCCCTGGGTGCAGCGCGAGGAACTCCGTTGAGTTCACATCGAAGTACTCGGTATGGCGGTTGACCGTGCGGCGAATCGTTTCCGTGCTCCGGTCGCGGGGTGAGACTCGATAGCGGCTCGCGGGACGTAGATCACGGGTCCCCAGGAGGTGTCCCCGGTGGCGCAGCACGAGGTCATCTGCCCGAACCTCGCGCGCAAGCGCGCAGAGGCCGCCGAGTCCTCGCTTGAACGCTCGGTTCTGAAGGTGAAGCCGATCGAGCATCCCCCATCGCGTGAGGCGCGCTGGATCGAATCCGAGCTTGGTGGGACCGGTGAGCCAGAGGCTGAAGGGCTGCGCCCCGGTGCGCTGCCATAGGAAGAGCGCGTCGACATCGGGGGCGAGGACTGCGAGCCCATTGCTGGCCTCGACCCGCTGGCGAACCGCGTGCAACGCGCCGTTCCACGCGCGGCTACCGAATGGGCTTCCGGCTGCTGGTGGTCGCCATGCGGCGTCGATGAGATCGCGCGTGTGGATCGACTCGATGGTGCTCGGAACGATGACGAGAGCCGCGACCGCTACGAGCGCAAGTCCGTGCGGAACAATGCGCGTGAGCCAAGCGGCCGCGCTGGTGGCGCAGACAACGATCGGGATGGCTGCGAAGAACCAAACCCGACGCTCGGTCAGAAGTCCGACGTCGCCGAGAATCCGTCCGAAGATGCCGAACGGAAGAAAGACTGCGAGCCACCAACCGAAGAATCGTTGGGCGCCGATGCCGTGCCGTAACACGATCGCGAGGCCAAGGGCCGCGAGGGCGCCCGTGATCCCGAGCGCGTTGATGATCCCCGTCAACGACGTATTTGGGCGTGCGAGCCCTGGGTAGCTGGCGAGCAAGAAGCCCCGGCTCTTGATGGCTGCGCTGACGCGTGGGAGCCACCACCATGCGGATCCGGCGATGGCCACCCCGAGGGGAATCATGGCGCGCCGGATTTGGGTTGCACGCGTGCTCGTGTGGCGACCCTGCCAGATGGACAGTGCGCTCACGGCGAGCATCCCGTAGACACCGACCTGGGATTGGGTCGCGATGCCCAACGCGCAGAGGGCGCCGGCGCCGACCAAGCGCTTCACGGAGCAGTCTCTGGTCACGATCCCGAGGGCGACCACGATGAGAACGAGGCAGATGTCGCGGGGGTAGAGCGGCCACTCGTTGGCCCCGGATGGCAGCGCGCTGAACACCCATTCCGCGTTCGGATCTCTCCCCAGGCTGCTCCCGATGGTCCCGAGGAACATGAGGAGTGCCGGCTCGAGCGCTCGGCTCGGCCAGAGTGATCGGCCGAGGTAGAGCAATGCGAGTGGAAGGCAGATCACTGCGAGCCAGGACACGACCGAAAGGAGGCCGTCGAAAGACCACCCTCCCAGATGGCTCGCCCAGCCGAACACCATCGGATAGAACCCGCCGAAGTACGAGACGATGCCGCGAACCGGGCTCTGCCCCGGAAAGTTCCCCGCGGTCATCGTCAGTGCGACGCCGCGGTGGTATTGCACGTCGCCGGTCATGTTCGTTGAAAACGCGAAGAAGAAGTTCTGCACGATCACTGCGAACAGGACGGTGAACGTGATCAGGAGTCTGGCAATCCGGCGTTCGCCAGACATACCTTCGCCAGACGTACCTTCGCCTGACGTACCTTCGCCAGGCGTATTGGTGGCGCGTGACGTTGGT
Organism: Acidimicrobiia bacterium; assembly: GCA_031430375.1. GTDB lineage: Bacteria > Actinomycetota > Acidimicrobiia > IMCC26256 > JAENVU01 > JAENVU01. The sequence continues at coordinate 5,196 of JANPBJ010000207.1, read as the reverse complement.
TCGTGACGTGACGCCCGGCCTCGCATATCCAGCCATTGTGGTCGATGCGCCACCGGTGGATAGGCCGATCCCAGGTACGAGGTGGAGGGGACACGTCCATAGACTCCGGGGCAATGTCTGACGCCTTGAAGGTCTATACGCGCACCGGTGACGACGGAACGACGGGCCTCTTCTACGGCGGCCGGGTGGAGAAGGACGATGTCGGTCCGACCGCATACGGCACCACGGACGAGGTCGTGTCCGCGCTTGGTCTGGCCCGCGCCGAGACCGACGCGAGCTCCGAACTGGGCCAACTCCTGATCCGTATGCAACGGGAGCTGTTCGTGGTCGGGGCGGAACTTGCGACGGCACCTGAGAATCGGCACAAGCTCACACCCGGAACCACCGCGGCGACCCGAGAAATGGTTGCAGCGCTCGAGCCGATCATCGACGACATCACCACCCGGTTCGAGGCCCCAAAAGAGTTTGTGCTCCCAGGCGAGAACCGGGTGTCGGCCGCGTTGGACCTTGCGCGGACCACTGTTCGACGCGCGGAGCGTGAATGTGTTGCCGCCCGGCGCGCCGGTTGGCTCGATGCCGAGAGTTCAGTGATCCCATACCTCAATCGGTTGGCTGACTTGTGCTGGACTCTCGGACGTTGGCAAGAAGGCCAGTACCGCGCCGCTCGCGGCGATCGCTGACGATTTACTACCCGGAGGAATAACGTGCCCATAGCGTTCGCCGTCGCATCCACTGCACCTACCCGAACTCGGGGCGACGTCCTTGCAGTCCCCGTATTCGCGGACGGTGAGTTCGGTCCCGGAGCTGATTCGGTTGACGCCGCCACGGGTGGAACGCTTCGAGCGTTCATGTCCGCAGCGGGGTTCGAGGGTAAGCGCGGTCAGGTGCTCCTCGTGCCGATCGACGCCGCGACCAAGAGCGCGATGTTGGTCGGGCTGGGTTCGCGAGCCGATCTGACGGTCGATGATCTGCGCACGGCCGCGGCGTTGGTTGCGCAACGGTCGCAGCGGTCGAAGCGGGTTGTGACCACCCTCGCGGAGGCGGCGCCTGAAGGCACGGGGCGGACGATCGTGGCGCAGGCGATCGCGGAGGGCGTGCTCCTCGGTAGTTATGAGTACCTCACCTACAAGTCAAAGAAGGCGAAGCCGTCGCAGCTGGCCAGCGTGGTCGTGCTCGGCGGCGGAGGCGCGGCGATCAAGCGTGCACTCGACCGTGGTGTGACCATCGCCGAAGCGGTGTGTTGGGCGCGTGACATGGTCAACACCCCAGCGCGGGAGCTTTCGCCGGCTGCGTTTGCCAAGGCGGCTCAGGTATTGCTGGCGGGCCGCAACGTACGGGTCGAGGTGCTCGATGCCGCAGCGATGCGCCGGGAGAAGCTTGGGGGTGTGCTCGGCGTGGGGCAGGGATCGAAGCAAACGCCGCGGTTTGTGAAGATGATCTACTCGCCGCGCGGCGCGAGCGGTTCAATCGCGCTGGTGGGTAAGGGCGTCGTGTTCGACTCCGGTGGGCTCTCGCTCAAGACCGGTTCGGGGATGGAGACGATGAAAACCGATATGGCGGGCGCGGCCGCAGTGATCGCGACGATGTCGGTGCTGTCCACACTCGGCCTGACGACGAAAGTCGTCGGCTATACGCCCATGGTCGAGAACATGCCGAGTGGTGAAGCGATTCGGCCCGGTGACGTACTGACGTTCCGCAATGGCAAGACCGCCGAGGTGCTGAACACCGATGCCGAGGGCCGGCTGATCCTCGCGGATGCGTTGGCGCTCGCGGCCGAGAAGAAGCCGGACATGATCATCGATCTTGCGACGCTCACGGGCGCCTGCATGGTTGCGCTGGGCGACAAGATCGCGGGCGTGATGTCGAACGACGATGCAGTCCGTGCGTCGGTCGAAGCCGCCGCGTCGCGGTCGGGGGAGCCGATGTGGCCGCTGCCCTTGCCGAAGCAGTACCGCAAACTCATTGACTCTGAGATCGCAGACATGAAGAACATCGGAACGGGCGGCTACGGCGGAGCGTTGACCGCGGGGCTGTTCCTCGAGGAGTTCGTGGCCGGGGTCCCCTGGGCCCATCTCGACATTGCAGGACCGGCGCGCGCCAGTTCAGATGACGGATACACGCGGCGCGGCGCGTCGGGCTTTGGTGTGCGAACCTTGGTCGAGTTGATCGCCCACCATGGGAGTGAAACGCGCCGCTCGTGACCCGGAGCTGCGCCGATCCGCCTCACCCATTCCGTTTGGGGCCCCGGATGTGTGACCGATGACGCGCCGACGGGCAACGTGGCTGTTCCTGGTGGTAGCGGTCTTCGCCGCGGCATTGCGGGTGATCTTGATCTTGGATCGTCAGGCTGGCTTCGACGCACAGGTCAACGCGAGTTACGACGAGGCGGTGTACGTCGGGGCAAGCTGGCTGCTCCGGCAGGGCCACCTGCCCTATCGAGACTTCGTCTTCGTGTTCCCACCCGGATTCTTAATCGTGATGTGGCCGATCACAACTCTGGCGGGATTGTTCGGAGGTCCGGCGCTGGCGCTCACGGGGCTCCGAATCGCGGCGGCAGTCGCGGGGGGATGCAACACCTTTCTCGTCGCGCGGATGGGTGCTCGGTGGATGGGTTGGGCCGGCGGATTGTCCTCGGCGTTGATCTTTGCCACGTTGCCTGCGGTAGTGGGATCCGACACGGTGGGATTGCAAGAGCCGTTTGTCAATCTTGCCGTACTCCTCGCTTTCTCACTGTGGATTCCGAAGGATCGGGATTCTCGGCGCCAACCATCGGTCGTCGTCGGACTGCTGCTCGGCGTGGCGATCTCGATCAAGTTGGTCGCGGGCGTGTTCCTGATCCCGGTTCTGATCGTGGGACTGTTCCGGCGCCCGCTCGTGGACCGTGCGCGCCTGGTCGCCCTCGCGGCGGCGCCCGTCGTGGCAACCATCGTTGCCTTTGGAGTCTCAGTCGGCTGGCGCGTGCAGTTCGAACAGATTGTGGCGGCCCAAGTGCTGCGTCCTCGGGATGGCGAAGGGTTGTCGCGCATCAACTCGCTCCTCCCGATCCTTCATGGTCGTGCAGGGACGGTGGACCCCATTGCGGGTGCTGCGGTTTGGGTCGCGGTGGCGCTGTTCGCGTCGGTGTGCATCGCCGCGCTCATCGGAGAATCAGCGCACGGTCGTCTCTGGGGATTGACCGGTCTGGTGACGGGTCTCGCACTCATGGTGTCGCCCTCGTATTTCTGGCATTACGGATCGTTGTTAGCCCCGGCCGCAGCGATGCTCGTGTCCTGGCTCGTGGTCGCAACCATTGCTGCGTTGCGCCAACGCCAGGATTGGTTCGCTCCAACCGCGGTCGTGGGGGTCGCGATCCTCATCGGCGCGACTCAGCTGGTGAGTGTGTTCGAGGACGCAGACACGGTCAGCGCCCGCACCGGACCAGAGCTGGCCCAAGCGATCGCAGCCGCCGGCTGCCTCGTGGCGCAACGACCTCAGGCGCTGCTCGACGTGAGCCGAGTGCCGTCAGCAGTGCGCGGCCATCGAGTGTTGCTCGACGTGTACGGCGAGGGGCTGCTGGCGGCGCTCCAGAGCGGAGCGGCACCCGGAGTATTTCGTGCGAGTAGTTACCCGTCGGTGCAACGCGAGATCGTGGCGCAGAGCAGGGCGTGCGAATCAACGCTGCTCATCGACCGCGCTTGCACGATTGGGCGGAAAGATCTCACGGCTCGTACCCAAAGGGTGATCAAGGCGAACAGCGTCCTCGTTGCGCGACGAGGGTGCACGGTGATGTATCGGAACCGCGGGAACCCGGCGAGTAAGTAGCCATAGTTGAGGTTGCGTCACGACGAACCTCTACGCAGTGACGACCACGAGCGTGTCGATCGGGGCCCAGTCGTAGAGGAACTTTGCGATCACCTGGTTCTCACGAATACAACCGGAGCTCAGCGGGACGCCGAGCTGCGAGTCGTCTTGTATCTGCGAGCCGTCGGGGCGCAGTGGGATGCCATGGAAGCCGATGTCGGTGGTCGAGCCCCATGTGAAGCCCACGAACCATGGCAGCCGGAGTTCAGGATGTGCCTTCGAGCGGCCCATGTCGAGTTTGCGGAACACGTGGTACTCGCCCGGCTTGGGCATCCCGGTACGGCCGCTGACCTTGTACTTCGCGGTCACGAACTCGTCGGACTCCACGATCCAGACCGTCTGGCAGGAGTTGCAGTAGATGATCCGGCGTCCGAGTCCGGTATTGGCCGGCGGTGGACCGGTTTCCGGGTTGACGGCGGGACGGGTCGTCGTTGTGGTGGTGGGCGCGACGACCGCGCGAATCATCCGCGCCGGGACCGCTGTGAGTGTGGAGTGAGTCGGGGCCGGTTCCTGAGCACCTCGTGTCGAGGTGGCAGCGCTACACGACGCAGCAAGGATCGAAAGCGCGATCCCCAACACGCACGTCACGCCGACGGCGGTGACGCTGCGACGGCGTTCAACCCGTCGCGCCCGACGATCCAGGTACGTGTCCATTGCGGCCTCCCAACCGAACCGGGATGTCCCCGGCTAGGAGGTACTTCGGCCGCGTGGAGCCAGAGCTTGAAGAGAAACGGGAAAACCCTGGTGTTGCTTGGGGAATTAGTGAGTGAGCGTGCTGCCGTCGGCCAAAACTGCGTGCGGTAGGCAGTGTTGGTCGTACTCGGCAATCACGATCTCGCCGGCGTCTTCGCCACACGCGGGGCACGTGGGATCGCGCCGGACCTTGAAGGTGCGGAACGACTGCTCGAGCGCGTCGTACGCGAGGAGCCGACCAATGAGCGGGTCGCCGAGATCAAGCAGGAGCTTGATGGTTTCGAGCGCCTGGATGGAACCGATGATGCCGGGAAGCACACCGAGGACGCCGGCTTCAGCGCAGCTCGGCGCGAGTTCCGGCGGCGGGGGCTCGGGGAGGAGGCAGCGGTAGCACGGACCCGCGTAGGGCTTGAACACGGTGACTTGACCTTCGAAGCGGAAGATCGATCCGTGCACGACCGGGATGTGCTTGATGAGCGTCGCGTCGTTGAGGAGATACCGCGTGGGGAAGTTGTCGGTGCCGTCGAGCACGACGTCGTAACCGTCGATGATGTCGAGCACGTTGTCGGCCGCGAAACGAACGTCGTGGGTGACGACGTTGACATCGGGGTTGAGCATCGTGAGCGTCTTCTTCGCACTGTCGACCTTGCGGTCGCCGATGCG
>JANPBJ010000206.1:0-8767 GCA_031430375.1 Acidimicrobiia bacterium | reverse complement strand
GACCACCGCGAAACCGCCGGCATCGACGTCGATGCCCAATCCCTGGAGCAGACTGTCGGGGTGAGGAGCGTTGCGCGGCCGGATGAACACCGCCGTCCGCAGGACCACGCTTCCGTCAGCGAGCTCCACCGCGGCGAGGTGGTCGTCGTCGACAACGAGCGCGACGACTTCGCCGTCGACAACGCGTATCCCCCGTGCCGCGAGCTGCCGCCGGTCCGGTGCGGCCACCTCACCGGTGTGGGAAAAGAAGACGACATCATCGGACCACTGCCGGATGAGCTGCGCGTGCAGCACCGCACCGGGGTGCGTGCCGAGCACCCCGAGGGCTTGATCACGGACCTCCCAGCCGTGGCAGTACGGGCAGTGCAAGAGATCACGACCCCAGCGCTCGCGAACGCCGGGAATGGCGGGAAGGTCGTCACTGACTCCGGTCGTCAGTAGAACGCGGCGGGCGACCAGCGTCTCACTGCTCGCAAGATGCACGACGAACCCCGCTTCGATCTGTGTCACTTCGCCGTCGATGATCTCGACGCCGTACCCGGTGACCTCTTCACGGCCGAGCTTGAGAAAATCGGCGGGGGGCATTCCGTCGCGCGACAGGAATCCCTGCATGTGTGCCGCGGGTGCGTTGCGGGGTGCGTCGGAGTCGACCATTGCAACGCGCCGCCGCGCCCGTCCGAGGACGAGCGCGGCGCTCAGGCCGGCTGCACCACCACCGACGATCACGACGTCGTAGCTGTGCTGCTCCACGGCGCTCATGCGGCGAGCGCCGTGGTCGTGACGGGAGCATCGGTGTCGATCGCCGGACGTTTGACGCCCTTGACGGTCAGGTAGACACCGAGCGAGAACTCCCAAGCTGCGATCGGCAGGGCGAGCAGGGCTGCGGTCGACGAGACCTGTTCGTGTCCGCCGAGCATCGTCGCAAGGCTCGATGCGAACAGCAGTGGGGCGCCAATGAATCCCATCATCGGGATGAAGCGGGGGACCAGACGGAAGCGGTACATCACCGTGGCCAGGAACAGCGCGTTGAAGACGGGCATGAATCCAGGGCCGAACAGGAACGACCAGTCGTGCACCGCAACGAGCGACTGGCTCGTGGTCAGGAGCGAGGCGGTGTTGCCACCGACAACGTCGTTGCGGAGCGTCACGACCGACAGCAGGCTGATAGCGCCGACGACGAGGATGGCGGCTTCGAGCGTCCGGGTGGTGATGAAGCCGATCGCAGACGTCGAGCTGAAGCGCCTGGTCACCGGATACAACGCGACGGCCGCACCGATGCCGGCGATCGCACACACGAAGTCGAGGAACCCGGCCCAGATCACGCCCGTCTCGTTGCCGTGTCCGAGGATGAAGTCGGCGTGGTCGACGAGTGGCGCCTTGAGGGCGAGCGTCGGGATCGACGCTGCGAAGGTCACGAGGTAGAGCACGCCGGCCGCCAAGGCGAGCTTGCGTGTGGTGTCCATTGGTTTCATGTCATTCCCCTTCGGATCGGAGCTGGGTCACGGAGATCAGCGGGACGCCGATGTCGCGCAGCTTTTTGAGCACACCGTGCAGTGCGGCCTGGTCGACGATCTGGCCCCGGATGACGGTCGTCCCGTCCTCCGCCCGGGTGAGGCTCAGCCCGTCGAACCAGGCGGCCCACCGAGGGTTCAGATGTCCTGTGATTCGGATCTCGTACTGCACGATGGCAACGTACGAACCGATGTGGTGAGCTGACATCGCCACATGTGGTGGTTGGGGTGGTGATTTCGCGCCGGGATCAGAGGCCGGGATCAGAAGCCGAGCTCGTCGGCCCGGCGGACGGCCTCGCGGCGGCTGTTCACACCAAGCTTGGTGTAAATGCTCTTCGTGTGGCTTCGCACGGTGTGCAGCGATACCGTCAGCTCGCGTGCGATCTCCGGACCACCGAGCTCGCTCCGGAGGAGCCGCAGGACATCGAGCTCGCGCTCGCTGAGCGGGTCGACAAGACCAGCCTGCTGTGAACGCGGCCGGGCGACGCCGGTCGCGAGCCCCTCTCGCAGCTCCTGCAGGCGCGAACCCAGAAAAGTGAACACCCGGACGTAGCCCTCGGGCTCGGCGAGCGCGGTTGCCCGGCGCAGGGCGTCGAGCGCGCTCGCGGTCTCGCCGCGGGCATCGAAGGCCAGCGCCTGCACCGCGAGGATCTCGATGACGCTGCTGCCGCGGCTGCCGGCATCAGCCGCCGCCAGCAGCCGGTCGAGCAGCGCACTCACCTGGCGCAGCTCGCGCTCGCGAGGCTGATCGTTGATGAGGATGATCACCAACGTGATGTGCTCGAACTCCGTCACGTAACGCAGCTCGTCGTCGGTCGACAGCCCGCGCTCACGGACCCAAGCGCGCGCCTCGTGGATGTCACCCATCAGGACATGGGTTCGCGCGCGGCGGGCGCCGACCGGGCGTACGGCGGGGGAGAAATCAGTGTCATAAACCCGTTCGGCTTCTTCCAACAACGCCAGGCAGCCGGCGACGTCGCCTTCCGCTAAGCGAAGCCCGGCCAGCACTGCTCGCGAACGGTAGGGATACTGCCGCGTTCCGAACAGCTCGAGTCGCTGGGCGCGCCGAAGATGTTCCGCCGCGCCCTCACGATCGTCGCGCTCGCGCAGGATCTCCGCGAGACCGACATGCATGTCGGCGGTCCCGCGCAATGGGCCCGCCCCGTGGTCGGCGACCAGCTGCAGCCCCTGCTCATACCGGCGCTGCGCGTCGCGCAGCCGACCCTGGGCGACGCGGATGTCGGCCATTGCAATCGACTCCCCGAGGATGTCGGCGATGTGGCCGATGTGGCGCATCCCGGCGATGGAGCGGGTGTACTCGGAGAACGCACTGTCCAGGTCACCCTCGGACCAGGCGGCGAGCCCGAGGAGCGCGTGTGCCGACGCCCGACCCAGCTCGTCGTCGTCCGGTGCGATGGCGAGCACCCGGCGAGCATGCGTGACGGTGGCGGCGCTGTCGCCGCGGAGCAGCGCCAAGCCGGCGCGGTACATCTCAATCGCGCCCGGCAATGCCCGCAGCTGCGCGTCGTCGACGACGATCATCCCAGCGGCGTCGCGGTCTTCTGGAGTGAGCGCGAGCCACTTCTCGGCCTCGTGCAGCTGGGCTTCGACGCGTTCGAACTCGCCCGCCGCCATGAAGCCACCCACAAGACCCACGGCGAGCACGGGCCTGATGCGGACGATGTCCGCCGGGAAGAGTTGCGCCCACTCCCGGATCGTCGCGTCCTGGCGTCCGCGCCGCATCGCGGGCATCGCCAACTCCGCCAGCGCCGCGGCTCGGGCGAAGTCTCCGGCTGCGAGCGCGTGCCGGATCGCTTCGGACGGCTCGCCGTTGTCGGCGTACCAGATGCTCGCCCGGCGATGGAGTTCAACCGGGGCGTCGGGATCTTCGTCGAGGAGCCGGGCGCGCAGCACGTCGGCGAACAGGTGATGGTATCGATACCACTCGCGTCGATCATCGAGCGGGATGACGAACAGGTTCTGTCGGTCCAGTGATTCGAGCGCCGCTTTCCCTCCGGTCGCGCCGGTCACCGTGTCGCAGAGCGACCCTCGCATTCGACCGAGGACGGACGTCTGCAACAAGAACCGCCGGACGGACTCGGGCTGGCGTTGTAAGACTTCGCCCGCCAGGTAGTCGACGATGAATCGATCGTCTCCAGCGAAGCCGGCAATGAAGGTCGCGGCTTCTTCCCGTCCCTGCAGCGACAATGCCGCGAGCTGCAGCGCGGCGATCCAACCCTCGGTGCGTGTTTCCAGCGTAGCGATGTCAGCCGCCGTCAGCTCGAGGGCCATCGCTCCGTTCAGGTATTCCGCCGCTTCTTCGGCGTTGAAGCGCAGGTCGGCGGCGCGGATCTCTACGAGCTCGCCGCGCGCTCGCAAGCGCGCCAGCGGCAAGGGAGGATCGGACCGGCTCGTGATCACGAGGCGCGCACGCTTGGGAAGGTTCTCGAGGAGATAGGCCAACCCGTCGTGAACATCCTTGGATTCGATGACATGAAGGTCGTCGAGCACCACCGCGACGTCCTGCTTGGCATTGTGCAACTCGTTGACGAGCGTGGTGAGCACATCTTCCGTTGGCGCGTTCGCCGACTCCAGGAGGGTGCGTGCGGCGGCGCCGAGGCCGGGCACCGCTACCTGAAGGCTCGCGAGGACATACAACCAAAACAACCCCGGATCGTTGTCACGGTCGTCGAGCGAAAGCCATGCCACGGCGGCGCCGTCATCGGCGAGGGCACCCAGCCACCCCGTTACCAGCGTCGTCTTGCCAAATCCCGCGGGGGCCGAGACCAGGACCAACTTCGCATCGGCTGCGGTCGACAGACGCTCGTGCAAGCGCCGGCGCACCACCAGGTTCGGCCGCGGCGACGGAATGTAGAGCTTCGTCGCGACCAGCGGATTCGCCATCAGACTCCGGATTCCTTCGTCTCGTGATTTCGCCTGCGGGACGGCGACGCGCCAGTTGTGTACCGCGGCGTCGATGCCACGTCTCGTGCAGCATCGCGACTTCTCACGCGATTTCTAACCTGATTCCGGGTACGGGTTGGGACTGGCTGGTACTGGACGGGACGGCGGCCGCCGAAACGCACTGCAGGACGGACATCGCTCATAACCCGAAGGTCGTAGGTCCAAATCCTACCCCCGCCACCATTTGGAAGGCCCGGAATCGTTGAGGTGCCGGGCCTTCGTCGTTGCCGATGTTTTGGGGTGTCTACCGGGCCGTCTACCGGCCGGTGCGAGTGCACGGCGGTGACCTGCGGTTCCGCGCGAGCGACTCGGTAGACGTCTACCGGCCCACGTTCGCGACGAGTCCCGCGAACCGCGCCGCCGCTTCAGCACTCATCCCGGGCAGGAGGTGCTGGTAGGTATGCATCGTGAACGCCGGATGGGAGTAGCCGAGGCGTTCAGTGACCACCTTGATCGGCACGCCATGCGCGACGAGTAACGAGGCATGCGTGTGGCGCAGATCGTGGAACCTGATCTTCGGCAACCCGGACCGGGCGACGACGCGCACGAACAGCTGACTGAGCGTTTCTGGGTGGAGCAGTCGCCCCTTCGCGTTGCAGAACATCCAGTCATCCGGCCCTGTTGGTAGGTCGCCGACTTCGAGCCGCGCTCGCCAGTCGTTCAGCACTGCGATCGTGGTCGGGTCGAGATCGATGCTGCGCCGGCTCGATCGCGTCTTGGCCGCGAACTCGACGGGCGCGCCAGCCAGGCATTGGATCGTGCGGTGGACCGAGATACGGGCCAACGTGGTGTCGAGGTCATGCCACTTCAGCCCGACCAGCTCCCCACGTCGCATGCCGGTATGGACCGCGGGATGCAACGCCGGGAGGAGTAGTTGGGCTGAGCACAGCTCGGTCAGTCGCTGAACAGGGAATCTGTGTGTATACTATGCGCATGACTCGGGTGAACGTCACCATTCCGGACGACATCATCACTCATGCCAGGGCGGCCGGGTTGAACGTGTCACGACTCGCGACAGCCGCGCTCGTCGAGGAGCTCGACCGTCGCGCCAAGATCGACGCGCTCGACGCCTACCTCGCCCAGCTCGACCGCGACCTCGGGCCCATCACGCTCGAGGAGCAGGCCGCGGCGGCTGCGTGGGCCGAGACGATCGACGCGGCGTCGGCCCCGACCCGACCGGGCGTTGTCCACCGCCGAAGCGCTTGACCCTCATTCTCGATAGCGGCGGCGTCACGGCGCTGGCGGGTCAGCGCGCCCGCCTCGCAGAACTCCGTGTCCGCGACCTCTGGCCGCCCCAAGTCCCTGCCGGGGTACTCGCCGAGGCCTTGACCGGCGATCACCGTCGCGATTTCCACGAGAACGAGCTCTTACGGATGTGCCAGATTCGTGACGTCACCGAAACCCTGGCCCGTGACGCCGCGTGGTTGCGCACCCGATCCGGCCGTGCCGGCACGATCTCCGCCACCGATGCGATCGTCGCCGCGCTCGCGACCCGATACTCCGATCCGACCATCCTCACCAGCGACCCCGATGACCTGACCGCCCTCGTCGACGGACACCCGACGCCCATCACCATCGTCCGCGCGTAGCCCCGCGCCGGGCGGGCCAGGGGAATCCATTGCCGACGTTTCTTTGCCAGGACACGTGCGCGCGTGGGCTCAGATGTTGTCGACCTCGACAACGGCTCGTTGACGAGGTCATACACCTCGTATCGATCACAATCGTTGGTACGACCGGTACGTGCCGATCGCCGACGACCTCTACGACGTCTATCTGCACGGGTTACGCGAGGAAGGGTTGGTCTGATGCCGAAGACCCACGAAGTTCTCTGATCTCACTGCGGCGGCTCGTCGCGACCCGGTGCGGCGCGCGCGGATCGACGCGACGCGTACCCGTGCGCTCGAAGAGATCGCGCAGTACCGGCTCACCGAACTCCGAAAGGCGCTCGGCGTCACTCAGGTGGAGTTGGCCGAGTTGATCGGCAAATCGCAGAGCGCGATCTCGCAGATCGAGTCTGGTGAGATCGGCCTGTCGCTCGACGTCTTGCGCACGATCGTTGCCGAGCTCGGCGGCACTCTCGAAGTTGCTGCCGTGTTCAACGACCGTCGCGTCCTCCTCGACGCCTGAAGGTGACGCGCGATTCGCGTACGGTTCGCGCTCGTCTGCGAGAGTGATGGAGTCGACTGCGCCTCGGGTCGATCAACTCGTGGTCGACCTGTTGAGCGAAATCGATTGTCGGTTTGACGACCTCACGTCACGACCGGATGAGACCCTCTTGTCTCGGCAGTTCGCGGCTGGATGTCTCGCTCGTTGTCGCTCAGTTCTCGGTTCGATGCGCGCGCTCCGAGATCTGTTTCCCGATGTCAACGGAGTCCTGGCCAGGAACCTCTGGGAGGCGGTGATCGTGGGATTGGATCTGCTCACCGATGCCGACGCGCTGCAACGGCTGGGCGGCGACTTCCAAGCCAACCAACGCAGACTCGTCGAGGCGAACGCTGAACTCATTGACCTTGAGTCTGTGATTGCCGCCCGCGGAATCGACGAGGACCGGTTCGTCGTGAAGGACGCGGCCGAGCGGGTCGCGCTCGCATCGGTGGAAGCGACGATGCGGGTTACTCGTTGCTGTACCGCGGCGAGTCGACGTTCGGTGGGCACGGTCTCGGACTCGCGAGTCCCTACGTCGATCTGACCGTTGAACCTTGGTGCGTGATTTCGAAACCCGGGCCGATCAACGTCACCGACGCGACTCATCAGCTCGGTATCGCCGCCCTCTTCACCGCGCTCCTTGCGCAACGCGTTCGACGCCTTCGGGATCGGAGCGGACCCAATCCGGGTCATCCACCACCGGCTTGCCGCGGCCCTCAACGCCGAGCCGTGATCGGGCTGCCCGTTCGAGTTGGACCGTCACCACCGCCGACTCATGAGACTGCTCTCTACTGGCGGACTCTTGTGGATCGTTGGCGCTGGTCTGCATCGCGACTTCTCACGCGACTTCTCACGCGATTTCTAACGGAAGCGCTGGTTCGGGCTGGGACTCGTTGGTGCGTCGTAGACATCTGGCGGATCCACAACGCCAAGATCGCAGAACACCGGGGCGTCATGCAGACCATCCCAGACGGCGTCGAACCATCCCCCATGCTCATCTGAGATCTGTCGGTCCGGGCACACGCTTCATGACGCAAGTGGCGTCCCAAGGCGCACCGAGGCACAGCCAGGTGACCCAATGCGTTTCGGGTGACGGTTCACGCCGGTGAGGTCCGCGATGATGAGGAACCACGCGGCCCCGCGTCCCGATCGAACGGACATGCAGATGACCACCCCAGCGGATCTCGGTGATGAACTCGAGGAATCTTCTGGCCGCCATGCCACCAACCTCGAACTCTTCCTCGACCTTGTATTCGTCTTTGCCGTCACCCAGATCGCCAGCGTGCTCGCCTCGGTCAGTGACCTCGCGGGGTTCGGGCGCGGGCTGCTCCTCACCTGGCTCATATGGTGGCTGTGGTCCCAGTTCACCTGGCTCGGTACGGCCATCGATCTCACCGACCGGTCGCTCACCCAGTTCCTGATCCTCGCGACCGTCCCGCTGGCCCTCCTCATGGCCGTCGCCATCCCCGACGCCTACGGGGTCACCGGGCCGGAGTTCGCCGGTGCCTACCTCGCGGTCAACCTCTGGGCGATCGCCATCCAAGGCCGCGGATTGTGGAGCGTCCCTGCCACCCGACGCGCCTGGCTCCAGTACGCGCCGCTCGCCGCCCTCGCGCCATGCCTCTTGCTCTTCGGCTCCTACTTCGACGAAGGCCCGCGCACTGCGATCTGGTGTGTCGTCGCCGCATTCAACATCGGCGCCGCGATCCTGGGAGGGCGAAAGGGTGCCTCAGGCGAGAACTCGTGGACGATCGACCCGGTGCATTTCGTCGAACGCCACTCACTGTTCGTGATCATCTCGCTCGGCGAGGTGCTCGTCGCGGTGGGCGTCGCCGCTTCGGATGTGGCCCTCGATGCCGCGATCGGCCTCGGCCTCGTCGGAGCAGTGTCGGTCGCATGCGTATTTTGGTGGACGTACTTCTCCTACGTACCGGGCGTGATCGAAGCTCATCTGACCGACAGCCAAGGAGCCGACCGTGGCCGGTTGGCACGCAACATGTTGTCCTTCGGGCACTTCCCCCTCATCTTCGGCGTCGTGCTCTACGCGGTCGCCGCCAAACACGCCGTCGTCCACCCCGGCGAACCGCTCGCGGCCTCGGATCTCTGGGCCTTGGGTGCGTCGATCGCGTTCTTCCTTGGTGGGTTCC
>JANPBJ010000205.1:0-39666 GCA_031430375.1 Acidimicrobiia bacterium | reverse complement strand
CTCGGTCTCGAGGGTGTCGCCGATGACCAAGGTCGGTGGCAGCCGCTCCGCGATCGAGCCGACCACATCCAGGTGACGACGCTCGGTGATCAGCAGTCCGCAGTCCGTGTGCTCGATATCGCGCGCAAGATGTTCACCCCGGCGAGTGTGGTTGAGCCCGACGATGGCCGCACCCGCGAGCGCCGCGCCACCGAACGCGAAGAGGTACTCCGGCACGTTGTCGAGCAGGACCGCCACATGACGCGGACCGCTCGGTGGTAGCTGGTCCAGGAACAACTGTGCATAGCGGCTGGATTCGGTGAGGTATTCCGCGTGAGTCCAGGTCAAATCGCCGAATCTCAGCGCCACCCCTTCCGCGATCTCGGGATCATTCGCGTTGCTCCGCAGCAGCGCCGCGGCGTTGGGTGCGGGAAGCGGCGCCTGGCCTGGTGCGGGCGCGGAACGCGGGCCCGCGGAACCTGACATCTGCGTCACACTACGCAGAACCTCAGCTCACCGCACCAGAATCGCGCAGCGCGACGATGCGCGCCGCGTCGTACCCGAGGACATCGGCCAGGACTGCGTCGGTGTGCTCTCCCACGGTGGGCGCCATCGTGGGCACGAGGGGTTCAGCATCGACGACCTTCACGGGAAATGGCAACTGTTCTGCCCCCACCGCCGCGGTCGGGAACCAATTCAGGCGATCGCGGAACTGCGGATCGTCGGCAACCGATTTCGGAGTGTGACACGGCGCGATGGGCACGTCGACGTCGATTCCGAACTGCACCCACTCCTGAGTCGTCTTCGTTGCGAAGATCTCGGTGAGCAGCGCTTGCAACACCCGATTCCCGCGCGCGTGGTCGCCGTACTCCGAACCGGGCCACGTCTCGAACAGCTCGGCTCGATCGAGCGCGTCGCAGAACTTCTTCCAGAAGTGCTGCTCGCTCGCCATGAACAGCACGTGCCCGTCGGCCGAGCAGTAGACCTGGTATCGCACCCCGCCGCGCATGCCCGCGATCGCCGGTTCGCGGCGCACGTAATCGTCAGAGGCGTTGCCAGTGACTTCCGTTTCCGGTCGTTCGTACGCACGGTACGTCTCTTCGCGGTACCAATCGAACGCGGCGGCGGCGTCGGACTGCGCCAACTCCATTTGCGCGCCCACACCCGTGGCGCGCGCCTGAATAACGCCGGCGAGAATCCCCAACCCACCGAACAGCGGTCCCGCGTTAATCCCGATCGAGACGTGATTCGGAATCGACGGATACCCGGCGTCATCAATCTCCGGTTCGAAGATGCCGGCCCATGCGTCGTACGCGATTCCATGACTCGCAAGGTCGCGGTACGGACCGGTCGCGCCGTACCCCGAGATCGTGCAGAACACGATACGCGGATTGATCTCTTTGAGCCGGTCGTAGCCGAGTCCCCTGCGGGCCAGTCCACCGGGTCGCATCGCCTCCACCACCACATCGCTTCCGGCCACCAGTTCCTCGAACACCGAAATTCCATCGGCTGACTTCAAGTCGATCACGATGCTGCGCTTTCCACGGTTCACGTGAAGATGCATCAACGACACACCCTCCACGATCGGCCACGTCATCCGCCGCACGTAGTCACCCGAGGGCGGCTCGACCTTGATGACTTCGGCACCGAGGTCGGCCAGGGCAGTAGTGATCGCGGCGGGACCGAGCATCGAACACTCGATGATTCGCACTCCCGCGAGCGGTTGGGCGACACCTTGAGCAGAGGGCTGTGACATCGACATGGCGGGCGACACTAGTTGTGCAACGTTGCTCGGTCTCACCCGACGAACAAGGCCCGGTGACTCCCTGCAAGGAACTCAAACCATGCTGAGCACAGTCCACGATCTCGATGCCTACGTGGCCACCCGCAGCAGCTGGCACACCCTCGCCGAACGGGTGCTCGCTCCGGCCCGCCATCACGCCACCGGCCGGATTGGACTGCGACCCACGCCTGGTGGGTTCGGCACGCCCCCATTCACCGATCCGTCGGCACCGGGACGGACCCTGAGTGTGGTGGGGAACGAACTGGTGAACACCACCGACCGCACCTCGGTCCGCCATACGGTCGTGAACTTGGGCGACGCCGCGGCGTTTGCGGGCGTCGACCCCACTGCGGAGACCGGCGTGTATGCCCCCACCACATCCGGCGAGACCGCAACGACGCTGCTCATTGATCCGCTCGCCGCAACAGCACTCGCCAACTGGTTCGAGTTTGGCCAACTGGTGCTCACCGGATGGTCGGGGACCCACCCCGCCACTGCCCCGTCACCTCTCCAACTCTGGCCAGAGCATTTCGACCTCGCACTCGACCTCGGGCCGGACACCGGCCGAGCCAACTACGGGGCATCACCGGGCGACGCCTCCCACCCGTTGCCGTACCTCTACGTGGGACCGTGGGTCGCGACCGACGATCCGTTCTGGCAAGGAGGCACCTACGCCGCGCTGGAATATCACGAGATCCTGAGCGCGTCCGACCCCGCCACCTGCGCGCTCGACTTCTTCGCACGCGGCTTCGCGGTCGCCACTCGGAAATGAGCCAACCGCTCGCAGAGTCTTGACAGTCTGACTGTCAGTTCTTATGCTCGGAGTCATGCCGTCATCGAACGCGTTGGACCTCGCGTCCCCGCATGACGAGGGCTCGCCCGACGAGGGCCCCGCCAACGGTCCGCCCCTCGATCGTCGGCGCCAGCGCAGTGCCCGGGGCCGCGACGGCGTAGTCGAGGCGCTCCTCCAGCTGTACAACGAGGGCGACTCCCAGCCGGGCGCAGCCAAGATCTCCGCAAGGGCCGGCGTTTCGCAACGCTCCGTCTTTCGCTACTTCGATGACCTCGAATCACTGGCGGCCGCGGCTATCGAGCTGCAGTGGAGCCGCGTCGCTCCCGCCTTTGCGCCTCCGGCGTCCGGTGGATCGCTCGAGCACCGGATCCGTGCACTCGTGAGTCAGCGGCTACGAGCTCACGATGCATCGGCGGCGGTGGGGCGTGCGGCCGTCTTACTCGAGCCGCGGTCACCCGCCGTGGCCCGCGCATTCGGATTCCGTCGCGAGGTCTTTCGTCGTCAGGTCGAGTCCCATTTCGCGAGCGAGCTCGAACTCGCGGGCGGCGGTCGGGCGGACTTGCTCGACGCGCTCGACGCCGTCAGCAGTTTCGAGCATCTCGAATACCTTCGAACCGTTGCCGGACACTCGCGCACCCGAACCGCCACCTTGACCATCCGTACCCTGTCCGCACTTTTGAGCGGCAACCCCAATGGAGTGACATGAAGGCCACGCTGCTCGGAACCGGATCACCGATCCCGGATGCCAACCGTGCCGGTCCATCCACGCTGGTGCAGGCCGGCAATCTGAATCTGCTCTTCGATTGCGGGCGCGGCGTCCTCATGCGCCTGGCTGCCGCCGGCCTGTTCCCGCCGATGCTGCATCACGTCTTCTTGACGCACCTCCACTCCGATCACACCACGGACTTCAACGATGTGGTTACCACCCGGTGGGCGATGTCGCCGATGCTGAACCCGCTGTCGGTGATCGGTCCACCCGACACCGCGGCCTACGTCGATCGAGTCCTCGCGATGCTCTCGAACGACATCAAATACCGGCTCGATCACCATGCGGACCTCGACTGGGAACCTCCCTGCTCCGTGGCCGAAGTGCTCGACGGAATCGCACTCGAGGCCAACGACGTGCGGGTGATCGCGGCGCCGACCGACCACCGGCCGGTGGCGCCCACGATCGCGTTTCGGATTGAACACGACGGTCACGCGGTCGTCATCGCCGGGGACACCATCCCGTGTGCCGGCCTCGACGCGCTCTGCGCCGGTGCGGACATCTACGTGCAGACGGTGATCAACACCGAACTTGTGAAGCTGATCCCTTCGCCGCGACTCCAGGACATCCACGACTATCACTCTTCCGTTGAAGACGCGGCACGCACCGCGGCCCGTGGAAACGTTCGAACGCTCGTACTCACCCACCCCGTCCCGGCCCCGGCGCCCGGCACCGAGGACGAGTGGATCGCCCTCGCGGCGGCCCACTTCGATGGCGAAATCATCTTCGCCACCGACCTCACCACCGTCGAGGTGTAGACCAAAG
This sequence comes from Acidimicrobiia bacterium, assembly GCA_031430375.1. Lineage (GTDB taxonomy): Bacteria > Actinomycetota > Acidimicrobiia > IMCC26256 > JAENVU01 > JAENVU01. The sequence continues at coordinate 35,580 of JANPBJ010000205.1, read as the reverse complement.
CCAAGACACACGAGCGGGAAGGGCCATCGAATGAGTGTGGATCTCACGGGTGCGGCCGACCTCCACGCGCACTTCGGACCCGACCCGCACCGAACGCGATCCGTCACCGGACTCGAAGCCGCACGGCAGGCCCGCGTGGCGGGTCACGCCGCGATCGTGCTCAAGAGCCACGACACCCCCAGCGCCGGCGTCGCCGCGGCGTTGGATCCACTCGTTGACGATCTTCATGTGTTCGGCGGCATCTGCTGTGACCGAGAGGTGGGCGGGATGAACCCGGCGGCGGTGGAGGTCGCGCTTGCGCTCGGTGGACGCATCGTCTGGCTGCCCACCCTGAGCAGCGCCCAAGACTTCGACAGCGGCGTGGCGACCCAGCTCGGGATCCCCGGCCCCGGATTCCGAGTCACCGATCACGATGGTGAGCTCACCGCGGCGACCCACGAGGTGATCGCACTCGTCGCGGAGCATGGCGCGGTGCTGGCCACCGGCCACGTGAGCGCGGCCGAGCACATCGCCGTGGCGGCCGCGTACGCGGGTCGCGGCAAGGTGTTGGTCACTCACGCCATGGAGGAACTCGCCGGCCCAAACCTCTCCATCGCTCAGTGTGTGGAACTCGCCGCGCTCGGCGCCACAATCGAGCTGTGCGCGCTCACGTGCATCGGCGCGCTCGCGACTCGATCGGTCGACGATCTGGTCGCGTGTATCCATGCGGTTGGCGTTGATCACGTCACGCTCGGCACCGACTTCGGCCAGGCGATCAACGAGCCTCCGGCCGCGGGACTCCAAACCTTCGCCGATGCGCTGTTCGCCGCCGGACTGACCGAGTCCGAGATCCGCCGCATGGCGTGCACCAACCCCGCGGCCCTCCTCGCTCTCGACGCCTAATCTCCGCTGCGCCCGGGTGTGCTCATAACATCCCGGCCGTGGAGGACCGCATCACCCCCGGGCTGTACCTCGAGATGACCGACCGGCCCCTCGATCGGTACGTCGAGGATCGCGTCCCCCACGTTCTCACCATGACCGGCGTCTCCCGAGGCACGTGGTGGGTCAACGTCCACCGAGACCGCGACGACCTCCCGCGCCACATCGACGAGTTCGATCATCTCGGCGTCTATGAAGTGGACGGGACGTTCGCGGCGCCGAGTACCCCGGCCGACGTCACCGGTTATCACTTCCGCCACTCCCCCCGCCCGGGGCAGGGCCACCTCACCGGTCGCCCCACCCTCGGCCTTTCGCTCGTCCTGATCTCGCCGCGGGACCCGGCCGACGCCCAGGCTCTGCGCGACTGGGGCGACTTCGTGCACCTGCGTCACATTGCCGAGGTCGCGGTACCGGGCTACGGGATGATCACACCGTATGAGAACGCCACCGGAGGTGACCCTCGGTTCCTGCACTTCTATGAGATGGATACCGACGATCCCGAGACCGCCTACCGAGCGATGACGCCACTCGTGACCGCGTTGCTCGGCGCGGACACCGACGCGTGGCATGCCTGGGCACGTCATCCGGCATTGCGCATCATGTACGTCAACAACTTTCGCCGCATCGGGGCCCGACCGGCCCGGCCCGCAGGGCCAAGAGAGGGAATGACGTGAGCGAGGTGCCGACTCCGAAGCACCCGGCCCGCGATCACCGAGCGGGGCCCGACCGGCCCGGCCCGCAGGGCCAAGAGGGGGAATGACGTGAGCGAGGTGTTCGAGACGATGTGCGCGCAGCGGGCGTGCCGTGCGTACTCCGAGGCGCCCGTCGCCGATGCGGACGTGGAGCGCATCCTCGACGCGGCAGTGCATGCGCCCAGCGCAGAGAACAAGCAGCCGTGGGAGTTCGTGGTGGTGCGCGATGCGGTGGCGCGCGCGCAGATCGGGGCGCTGATCGCCCGGGCATGGAACACGGTCGGCCGCGACTTCTCGACAACCCGATTGAGTCCCGGGCTCCTCGCGGAGGTTGACGCGGGTGCATCCGGGGGGATCGCCGCCGCACCCGTGCACATCGTGGTGGGTGCGGATACCGAGCGGAGCCTTCGGATCACCGCCGCGGAGTCGACGTTTCCCGCCATGCAGAATCTCATGCTGGCGGCCGGTGCACTCGGCCTCGGCACGGCGCTCACCACCATCGCGGTGGGCTATGCCGTCGAGCTACGCACGATCGTCGGGTTTCCCGAGACGATGCTGCCGATGGCCGTCATCCCGCTTGGTCATCCGGCCCGACCGCTCGGTCCGCCGCGTCGCGATCCGTTCGCGGCCCACACCCACCGGGACCGCTACGGCCAACGCTGGTAGTTCCGCGGGATCACGCCCGAGATTCAGATGTTCACCCTCGCGCCATCGGCCGCCGCAGATGCGCGAATGGCGTCGAGCACCCGCATCCCGGCCAGGCCGTCGGAGAAGGTGGGAACGGGAACCGCCGCGGCCATCGGTCGACCCTCGACCCCATTGAGCAGCGACTCACACAGTCGGGTATACGGCCCCAGCTCGAGGTGCGTGAATGCCTCGGCCGGATCATCAGAGACCGCGACTTCACCCAGAATGAGATCTTCGGGTACCGGCAGCTCCCACTCTCCCGTGCTCGTCGCAAGGAATGTCCGACCGCCGCTGATCCACAGGGTCCCCTCCGGTCCGACCACCCTCGTCATGCCGGCCATGGGTCCCCAGGCCGCGGCAGTCTGCTGCAACACCACATCGCACTGGTTGATGAGACGCGCCCGAACCGTAAACGTGTCTTCGGCGGTCACGCCCCGGTCGAACTCTGACCGATCACTGACGATCGGCAACGACGCGCTCACACTGGCGAACTCGCCCAGCCACACGCGGATCTGATCGACCACGTGCGAGCCGGACGCACCGAGCCACCCGCCACCAAGACGACGATCGAACCACCATGGGGGCATTCGATTGGCCCGGTCCGCCACCAGTGACACGTAGGACACCAACGTCGCGAGGCGCGGTTCGCCGATCAGACCATCGGCAATCGCGCGGCCGAGCACGGCGCGGTCCGTTGCCCACCGGAACTCGTGGCCGATCAAGGCTGTGACCCGAGCCCGCTCCGCTGCGGCCACCATGTCGCGCGCTTCGGTGGAACCCAACGCGAACGGCTTCTCGCACAGCACGTGCTTCCCCGCACGGACCGCCTCGAGTACCAACAGCTTGTGGGTGGCGGGCGGTGTCGCGACGGTGACTGCGTCCACATCGGGGAGCACTGCAGCCAGGTTCGTGGTCGCACCCACCACACCGACCCGATCGGCGCGACGACGCGTCCGATCCTGATCGGTACCGACGAGGGAAACCACCTCGAAGCCCGCCGCCCGTAACGCGGGCACGTGGACCCGAGCCCCGAAGGCTGTCCCGACCACCGCAACGCGCGGTCCGGACATCAGTACCCCTCGGACAGATCGACCACATGCAAGAGCGGTTCGCCGTCGATATACCGACGAAGATTCACACAGAAGATATCGACCGCGGGGCCCACGAGGTCGGGCGATGACCAGGACGAATGCGGGGTGAGAAAAACGTTCGGATGGTCGTAGAGCCAGTGCCCTTCCGGCAACGGTTCCGGATCGACAGTATCGAGGCTCGCCCGCGCGACCTTCCCCGAGTCCAGCGCGTCACGGAGAGCGTCCTGATCCACCAGCGTGCCGCGTGCGATGTTCACCAGATGCACGCCGTCTCGCATGTCGGCAAACGCCGCGGCGTTCAACAGATGGCGGGTGCGGGCAGTACCGGGAGCGGCCAGCACCACATGATGCGCGTTGGCGAGCAACCCACTCAGCGATGTCACCACCTCCACCTCGGCAATGGGGCTGGGCGTGTCCGTGCGCCGCAGCGCACGCACGTGCATATCGAACGCAAGCGCGCGCCTAGCAATCGCGAGACCGATCCCACCGAGACCCACGATCGCGACCGTCGTGCCCGCCAGCGTCTCCATCCGTTGGAAGTTCCAATGCGCGGGTGGCTCACGCAACCAGTGGTCGGGAAATCCCTTCGCGAACGCGAGCATCGCGGCGAGCACGTACTCCGAGATCGGGACGCCACTCGCGCCACGAGCGCACGTGACGGTGGCGACCCGCTCCAGGATCGATGCCGGCACGCCGTCGATGCCGGTCCCGGGCAGCTGCACCCACTGCACGCCGCGCTCGAGCAGTGGGAGGACCTTGGCATCGTCCCATCCGCCGAACAAAACATCAGCCTCCACCCCATCCGGGGGCGGCTGCTTCGAAACGTCGATGATTTCGACCTCGGGGAACTCCACCCGCAAGCGTTCCGTGGCCATACCCATGGTGTCGAACACGCGCACCGTCATGGCCCAAACTCCAGACTGCCGGCCTCCCGCGTGCCGACCTCCCGAGTTATCGCTCGAGTCGGGCCGAACGAATGCAACGCGAGGGCGTGCAGGTTGGCAAGCCCACCGTTGACCATCACCAGCATGTGTTCCCGATTCTCCACGAGGTGCACCATGCCATCTTCGTCAACTCTCCCGTTGCTTTCGGCTTTCTCGCGGTGGGGCTGCGGCCACCAGGTCACCGGGAGCGAGGCGTGCGCGTACAGCGCTTCTTGGAGGTCGTCGATTGACGGATAGGTCCTTGCAATGAGTTCGGCCCACGCCGGAGCGATACACACCAGGATCTCGGCCCCGTGATGGGCACCGATGAACGCGTTGGTACCGCAGAACGCCAGGGACTTCCCGATCACCTCAACCAGATCTCGCCCATGGTCGGCCACGATGTCGGCTATATCGATCGTGCCGGTACACCCATGCACGGTGAGGGCACTCCGACCCGGGGCAGCGCCGCGACGCTCCGCCAACGGCGCCCAAGGGGAGCGTTCCTCCCACTCACCCACCACAATGCCCGTCACTCGGCCCGGTTGACCGAACACGCTCTTCGACGACACTCCCACGACCTGTCCACCCACATTGCGCATCAGCAACCGCAGCGCGCGTCCGATCGCAGGGGCGGGCCCGGCCGCACCGCCGAAGCAACCCGCGTCGTACGGGATCGCCAGCTCGTGACGAATCGGACCGTTCACAAAGACACCCGGCACCACACAGCTCGTAGTGGTGTTCAACGCGAAGAGGTTGAAATCCGGCTCGCTCATCGCCTCGACCGCAGTACAGAGGAGCGGCATCGCCGCGGCGGGCGCGCCCGCCATCACTGCGTTCACGGCGATCTTCTCCACCGTGCACCGACCGTTGCGCGGTGGAAGATCCGCGAGATGCGCTTCGGGGTACCGGTTGCTCGCGGCCACATAGGAGCGCACCAACTCTTCGGTGGGCGGTACTAGGGGAAGGCCGTCGCCCCAGCCGGCGTCCGTCGCAAGCTGCTGAAACGCGACCGGATCGGCATCGACGTCGAGGCGTTCGGAGGTGAGCCAATCGATCGTGCAGCCATCGGGTCCGCAGTCCCCACGCGCATCGGTCACGTCATGACTCGACGGCTTCGGGACCTGCACCATCGGACGTTGGACCAGCTGCAGTTGCGCCCAGCGACTCCAGGATCAGCGGCCAATGCTGTACTGCGATGGCCCGGACCTCTGCCTCCGATCGCGTTTCGAGCGGATACGGCAATACGTGAACCCGCAGGCCGCCGTGACCCGCGTTGGCCGCCATCGTGTGGGCGAGCGACTCGAACTCCTCGGTCACGACGACGACCGCCGTCGTACCCCGCTTCGCGACCACGACGGTGTCGTGCACGCTCCACGCGGTGCAGGAGCCTCAGTTGCCGAGCCCAACGAGCGCAACGTCGACACGGGCCGCGAAGGCATCGAGTTCCGCCGCGGTCACTGGGGCCTCGTCGCCCACCCGGTTGCCGGCGACCCACCGGTCCACTGTTGCGCCTGCGGCCTCGAAACGAGGTTCCCACTCCTCGAGCACCCACTCGAAACTGCGCCAGGCGTGATCGAACCGGAACCCGATTCGCTTGCCGGCGAGCGGTCCGGCGTCGGGTCCGGGACTTCGGTCGACAATCGGTGGCGATGCTGTGGGATCGAGGATGGTCACGCGATACACGAGGAACTCCCGTCTGAGAGGGCGAACGGATGAGCCAAGCGTACGCGTCAGTCGGTGATCGTGATCGCCCGTTCGGGACAGCTGTCACGACCGACCCGAGCCTGAGCTTCGAAACTCAGCGCCACGGTCCCGTCTCCGGTCGCTTGGGTGACCACGGTGCAGTGGCCGTAGTCGTCGGGCCCAAAGACATCGGGGGCAAGCGCGTAGCAGCGACCGTGGCCGGTGCAGAGGTCGCCGTCAACGATCACGCGCACCAGCGGGCACCTCTCACGGTGTGTCCCACACCAACGGCAGGTACTCAACACCGCGAATCCCCATCGTGTAGATCGGCGTCTCGCCTGCCTTGATCGAATACGCAGGAACCCTCCGATGCAGCTCTTCGAGCGCCACTCGCATCTCGAGGCGCGCCAAGTGCGACCCGAGGCACCGATGCAAGCCGGCACCAAACGCGAGGTGACGGTTCGCGGCGCGGTCGAAGTCGACCAACTCGGGATCGGGGAACTCGGACTCGTCGGTATTGGCCGAGGCGAGCAGACAGGTGACGGTCTTGCCCGCAGGAATGGTCGTCCCGCCGATCTCCACGTCGCCGACCGCGGCTCGAATCACCCCCGGCACCGGCGTCTCCCACCGCAACAGTTCCTCGACCGCGGCCGGAACTTTGGTGGGATCGTCGCGCAGCATCTGTTGCCGGTCGGGGTGTTGGGCGAGATACGACACCGCGCACCCGAGCGACGCGGTCACCGTGTCGAGGCCGGCGAGTAGGAACAGATACGAGATGTCGAGAATGTCTTCGGTGGTGAGACGCTCGCCGTCGATCTCCGCGGCGATGAACCCGCTCAACAAATCATCTTCGGGGTGCTCACGGCGCTTCGCAATCACATCCTCGAAGTAGGCATAGATCTCCTGGCCCGTCGCCCTGGCCATCGCGCGCCCTTCCGCCATGTCGCTCGCGGCCGGTCGGATGATGCCGTCTTTGAATCGCAGGAACAGGTCGAGGTCCTCCAGCGGGAGTCCCATGAGGCGCAGAAAGACCGTGCACGGCAATGGGATCGCTACGGCCGAGTTGAACTCGCACTCGCCGCGTTCCACAAACCCGTCGATCAACTCGGTGACGAGCCTCCTCACGTCGGCCTCGAGCTTCTCCATCTCGCGCGGCGCGAACAACGGGTCGAGCAAACGGCGGAACTTCACGTGATCGGGCGGGTCGATCTGGAGCGGGATCAAGGGCCGCACATTGCCGATGTCGATCGCGTCCATGCTCGAGGAGAACACGTCGGGATGCCGCAATGCCCACATCACATCCTCGTGACGAGTGAGGAGCATCATGTCTTCAACCGGCACCACACCCATCTCGCGCATCATCGGATAGAACTGCTGGGGCCGCGCCGAGGTCTCCGGGTCGACGTTTGTGAACCCGAGACCGGGAACCTCGCCCGCCGTTGCTTCGTGCTCTGTGGTCACGTACACCTCCGCTGTTGCAGACCATCTGACCCCAAGGCGACCAAGCCGGTCAACCTCACGATTCTCGGCAACGATTGATCCGCACTTATTTCCGCAACCGCGTTACCAGGTCCAACGCCCACGAACGCGGATCGGTGCACGACCAGCCCTGCTCCGGCAGGTCGAAGTACTCGACCGAGAGCCGCCCCGCGTATGCCCGCGAGTCCAACGCCTTGATCACCGTAGGGAAATCGACCACGCCATTCGCATCATCGACGTGGAGTTGCGTGCGACCGGGCGCCCCTTGGCGCAACTGCACGTGATCAGCGTAGGCAAGCACCTCGACCGGGTCTTCGCCCCAATCCGCGACGTGACCGGTGTCGATCAACAGCCGGAGTCCCGGCACCGCGGCCATCATGGCTCGGCAGCTCTCGGCCGAGTGCACGACCGACCCGGCCCAGGGTTCGAGGAGTGCCCCAGGTGCAGCTCGGAACCACCGCACGCAACGGTCCCACATGCCGTCCGCATCCGCCGGCGCGGGCGTCGCACACCACTGCCCAACCGGTTTTGGGAACGACGTTGGGCAGCCGACGGGCAGCGACAAACTTGACGGCTCGATCGTGATCAGTGGGTCGATGTGCGTGAACCCGTCGGCCTTGGCCAGCACGGAGCGCATCGGAACGGACGGCTCGCCTCCGTAGACGATGTCGACCACACCGATCGGGCGCATGGTCGCGCTAGCGCCCATGCGCGTAGGTCCGGATGTCACTGAACTGTCGAACTGACTTCCCGTTCACCGTCGCTCCGCTCCAGGGCCGCTCGGGCCGCGCCGTCCGCTCGGGCTACTTCTTGTGCTCCATCCCGCCCGGCATGCTCATACCGACGTGCTGGATATGTTGACCGAGGATCTTGTCGAAGTTCTCGGCGACGCCATCCACATCGAAGCCACCGTCTTGATACATGTAGGCGACCTGCTTGGGGTGTTGATAGATGGTGTACGCGAAATCGGTGCGGCCCAGGATCTGACCGTTCACGTGACCCGCCTGATCCGACGCGACCCACGTGACGAGCGGAGCATTCAGCGCCGGGTTCGACTCGGGCGGCGGTTCGGTGCCGGTGCGTTCGAACAACGCCGAGGTCATCCGGGTGGCGCCGGCGGGGGACATCGCGTTCACCGTCACGCCGTACTTGCCCAGCTCGATCGACCAAATGAAGGTCATGCCCATGATCGCGGCCTTGGCGGCGCCGTAGTTGGTCTGGCCGAAGTTGCCGCGCAGACCCGCCTGGGACGTCACGTTAATAATGCGACCGTACCCAGCTTCTTTCATGAGGCCCGCGGCGTGCTGCGCGGTGTTGAAGGTGCCGTACATGTGCACCTTGACCACCGCGTCGAAATCCTCCGGCGTCATCTTGACCAGCGACCGATCCCGCACGATCCCGGCGTTGTTCACGAGAATGTCGATCTTGCCGAACTCGTCGACCGCGGTCTGAATGAGCCGACCGGCGGCTTCGTAGTCGGTCACAGACTCGTAACTCGCGACCGCGCCCACACCGAGCGCCTTGATGTCGGCCACGGTCTGGGCCGCCGGATCTTCGTCCGTGCCTTGACCGTCGAGACTCACCCCCACGTCGTTGATCACGATGTGCGCGCCTTCCCTCGCCATCGACAGTGCGAACTCGCGTCCGATCCCTCGACCTGATCCGGTAATGACCGCGACGCGACCGTCCAAGATTCCCATACCTGTTGCTCCGCTCTGATGAGTTGTTGGCTACGGGGCGACGGCCGCAGTGGCCGCACCCGAGAGTTTCTCTTCGCCGTCTTGGTTCTTGGCGGACAGCTCGAGGTCTACAAGACCGTCAGTGTCGTCGCCCGCAGCGGTATCGCCGGGTGGGCGGACCGCGGTCACCACTGCCGTGAACGTGAGCGTCTCGCCCGGCCACACCTGCTTGGCGAATCGCACGTGGAACTTCCGCATCGCCTCCGGGCCGAACCAGTCTTTCACCACTCGGGCCATCAGACCGGCGGTGAGCATCCCGTGACCGAACACCGACGGATTACCCACCTGGGTGGCAATCGTGTCGTCGTGATGCATCGGGTTGAAATCCCCGGAGGCACCGGCGTACTTCACGAAGTGCGTCCGGGACAGGTTCTCAATGACGAGCGGTGGGGCCGCATCGCCAACCTTGATCTCTGAAAGCTTCGCCACGGACCGGACCTTACCGAACTCCCTCGCTCCCTGACAGTTGTGTCAGGTCCCCGGTAGCCTCGGCGAATGTCCAGCCGCCGCGCCGCGTCCGCCACTGCTGTGGCACCCCGGGAGTTGCGAGCACGTGGCCAAGCCACGCGTGACCGCCTCATCCAAGCCGGCGCCGCCGTGTTTTCGGAGCGAGGTTTCCACGCGGCGCGGGTCGACGACATCGTTGCGGTCGCAGCCACATCTCACGGGACCTTCTACCTCTATTTCGCCAACAAGGAAGAGTTGTTCCGCGCGTTGGCCGAACTCGTGGCCGTGGAGCTGGAGACCCTCGCGGCGCAGCTCCCTCCGCTCGCGGCTGATCCCGCGGGCCTCGTCGCACTCGAATCGTGGATCGCAGAGTTCGCGAACATCTACGCCAACGCCGGGCCCATCATCCGCGCCTGGACTGAGGCGGAGATCGTGGCCAGCGACGTCGGCCGTCTCGGCACGAATGTCCACGCTGCCTTCGCCCGCGCGCTCATGGACCGCATCCGATCAACTCCGGCGGTGGGCATCGACCCGGTCGTCGCCGCGATTGCCTTGGTGGCGATGATCGAGCGCACGAACTACTACGCGCTGACCGGCCAAGCGAACGTAGACGGCGCCGCGGTCGTGGCCACCCTCGCCCGCGTCACCCACGCCGCGATCTTCGGTACGTCGGGCTCCAAGTAACTCCGGCGCGAAGTCCAACCCCAACGATCGGGGGCTGCTCGTTGTGCACGAGATCTACAGAAGATATTGCTCGATGTCACCGAGATCAGTGGCTGGGCCCGAATAGCCCACGCTGCCATGGGTGAGCACCGCGACTTCGTCCGCGATCGCCAGCGCATGGCCCACGTACTGCTCGACCAACAGGATCGCGGTGCCCGCATCACGAATCACCGACAGGTTGCGATAGACCTCGTCGACCACGATCGGGGCGAGCCCGAGCGACAGCTCATCGGCGATGAGGAGCTTCGGCGGGTTCACCATTACTCGCGCGAGCGACAACATGCGTTGTTCGCCGCCGGAGAGCGTTCCCGCGATCTGCTTGCTGCGCTTGCCTAAGTGGGGAAACAGCTCGTAGGCGCGTGCGAGGGCCCCGTCGACCCCTCCGCGTCCGAGTTCGCGCCGGAAGCTCAACTCCAAGTTCTCGCGGACGCTCAAGGATGCGAACACCGACCGTCCCTCGGGCGCATGCACCACGCCGAGACGCGCGAGTTCGAACGCCCGAGTCCCACGGCGATCGGCCCACGCCGCGGGCGAGCACCATCGGTCGAAGAAGGACACGTTCATGCGGCGGGGCCATGCGACCCGTTGACCGGCGAACCAGACCTCTCCCGCCGTGGGACGGATCAAGCCGGACGCGACACGCGCGATTGTCGTCTTGCCCGCGCCGTTCGAACCGAGCAATGCGGTGACCGAACCCGGACGCACCGAGAGCGACACGTCGAACAGCGCACGGAAAGGCCCGTACCCCGCATCGACATTGCGGAACTCCAACAGGGGGGCGGCGGTCGCCACATCGGGCGGGGGCATGGTCCCGAGTGTCGGAAGCGGCATCGACCCGGCGACGTCAGTTCCGTTCATAGCGCACCCGGCGTCTCTCCGAGGTACGCGCGGCGTACTGCATCGGAACCCAGCACCGAGGCGGTGGGGCCGGCGGCGATCAGCGTCCCGAAGTCCAAGACGTACAACCGATCGACAAAGGCCCGCACGAACTCGACATCATGTTCCACCAACAGCACTGCGGTCCCGCGCTCCGCGCGCACGTGGCGAAGCATGTCGGCGAGCGCCGCGGTTTCGCTCGCGTCGAGACCCGACGACGGTTCGTCCAGCAACAACAACTTCGGCTCCGTCATCAGCGCCCGCCCAACCTCCACCAGACGGCCACGACCGAGAGAGAGCGCCTCGATTGGCGCGTCGGCAACGTCGTCGAGTTTCAACAAGTCCAGCGTGGCCGCGGCGCGGTCGCGCTCCGCGGCCGACGGCGCGGCCATGTTGAAAACGTCTTTCCAGAATCGTCCGGTGCCCAGCCGGGACCGTTCCGCCACCAGAAGATGATCACGCACGGTCAAACCCGCGAAGAGTTCGATCCGCTGGAACGTCCGGCCGATCCCAGCCCGGGCACGGCGGTACACCGGGGCGCGGGTGATGTCGGTCCCCGCAAACGTGACCGACCCACCGTCGGGCCGCAGCATTCCCAACAGACAGTTGAAGAAGGTGGTCTTGCCCGCACCGTTTGGCCCGATGAGCCCCACGGATTCACCGTCGTCAACCGCGAGGCTCACCGCATCCAGCGCGGTGATCCCCGAGAAGCGTTTCGAAATCCCTACGGCGTCGAGCAGTGTCATCAGTCCGCACCCCCGACGGCGGCCGGCACCACACCATCGACCTCGCCGGGTCCGGGAGCACTTCGCCACCGCTGCGGCAGGTGCCGTTCCACTGCCGCCATCGACTTGCGCTTCTGGAACTCGAGGACGCCTTCGGGATGACGGGCGTAGGTGATCGCACCAAGTCCAAACAACACGAACTGGTACCCCGCGTCGACCCCGATCAGCTTCAACAGTTCAGGAACGAGCGCAAACCCGATTCCGGCGTTGATGGCCCCCTCAACGGTGCGCGGCATCAGCGTGACCACGAGCACCACGAAGAACAGACCGTACGAGTAGCTGTAGTCCAACGGCACCGCGATGTGCTTCTGCGTGGCGAGGAGTCCGCCGCCGAGCCCCGCAATGCCAGCCGACACCCCGAACGCGAGGATACGAATGCGAGTGGGGTTGATCCCGATCGCTTGCGCCGCGATCTCGCTGCCCCGCAACGCATCGAGGTATCGACCGGTGGTGCCTCGACGAATCAGAATCACGAACACCGACACCACCGCCAGAATCACAACACACAACACCAGGAACGCCCGGTCGTCGACGAATCCAATCGGCCGCGGGACGCGCACCGGATGCGACCCGCCGCTCACCCAACCCAAGGGCACCAACAGAAGTTCGAATACCAACGCGAACGCCAGCGTTCCGAGGGACAAGAAGATGCCCCCGAGCCGCAACATTGGAATAGCAATCAACGCTCCGACGGCCGCCGCGAGCAGCGCGCCGATGAACATCGTGGGCAACACCGCGAGGCCGAACACCGATACAAGCTGTGCAGTTCCAAACGCACCGACCCCTGCGAACGTGGCCTGACACAACGAGATCTGGCCGGCCATGCCGGTGATCACCGTGATCGAGAGGAATATCACCGAAAAGATGACCGCGGTGGTGAGCACGGTGACCCACTTCGCGTTCAGCGTGGTCATCGCCAGCGTCATCACGACGCTGAACACCACCACGCCGAATCCGCGCGTTCCCAACGTGAGGAAGCGACTCCGCGACGCGGCGACGGGCGGGCTCGGTGGCGGATCGATCCCGCTCAACGGATCCTTGCTCTGGATCGCGGACCGCAAACCCGGCCAGAACAAGAGCAACAGAAAGAGTGCGACAAACGGCAGCGACGGTCGGATCTCCCTCGCCAGCAGACTCGCAGGTGGCAAGTAGCCCGCCGCCAGCGCCTGGGCAATGCCGAGTAGCAATCCCCCGAGGAATGCCATCGGGATGCTCGTGAGGCGCGCAAACGCGGCCGCCGCAATGGCAGCGACCAGCAAGGTGTTGAAGTTCTGCGGCGCCAGAGACGCGTAGAGCGGAGCAAGCAGAACCCCGGCGAGACCGGCGAGAAGGCTCGACAGCATCCACGAGAACGCGGACACTCGATCCGCATCGACTCCCGCGAGCTCAGTGAGGCGCGGGCTCTCCACCACCGCTCGCATCCGCAGTCCGATCGGCGCGAACCGAAACAGAACGCCGAGCAACACCACCGCGGCAACCGTGCTGACGATGATGGCCATCTCTTTGCCATCCAACACGTAGTCACCGACGCGGTAGAGCGCGTTGTCGTCCCACCAAATACCGACCACACCGAAGGTCGATCCCGGCCCCATCTGGATCTGCACGAACTGCGGGATGGCCACGAGCAGCCCGAGCGACGCCACCAATTTCGCGATGGGCGAGGCCGTGCGCAAATGGCGGAAGATCAGCAGTTCGAGCAACAGTCCCAGGGCGGGCGAGATCACCAACACCACCAGAACGAGCGCGGCCGGCGTGGACCAGCCATTTCGCACCCGTAACTCGTAATAGATCGTCGCCGCTACGAACGCCTGCGCGCCGAACGCGAGGTTGAACACGCCACTCGTCTTGTACGTGAGCACGAGCCCCAGCGCGACCAGCGCGAACACGCACCCGATCGGAATTCCCTGGATGACGTAGCTGATGAACTCCGTCACGAACTCAGCTGCGTTTCCGGTCCGAGTTCGCTACTTATATGTGGGCTTGACATCGATCCCTGCGCCCTGCTTGAAGCACAGGAACGGCTTGCCTTTCGGCACGAACTCGGGCACAAACTTCTTGCCCTGCACTTTCACGAGGGCGGCGCATGCCAGCGGTGAGCGCGTCTTCGTGTGCTGCGTGGTCCAATCGATACCGGGGAGCAATCCACCACCGGTGTCCTTCGTGAGCTTGTTGAGAGCCGCGATGACTTTCTGCTGGGTGAAGTTGGGGCCCGCGCCCTTCAAACCCTCGAAGAGCATCGCGCCGTTGATCCAGCCGTAGGTGGTGTACTCATTTGCCGTATCACCCTGCGTGTTCATCCACTTCAGATACTCGACCAACCCCGGGGGCTGCGGGCGGGTCTCGAACGGCACGAACGGCACGCGCACGATCGAGCCCTGGAAGAAGTCGCTGTTCGCGTTCATGAACTCCTGGTCGTACCCGTTCGGCAGGTACTGGATCGCGTCCAGCTGCTGAGCACGGGACTCCTTGGCCAGCGCGAGAACTGCGTTGTTGTCCATGCAGGTAGTGACGAAGTCGACCCCTGCTTCCTTCATCTTACCGACGTCCACACTGAAGTCGGTATCACCGAACGAGTGCGCGTCGGTGTAGAAGCCGACTTTCGCGGTGGGGTATTTGTCGAAGGACTTCTTCACTCCCTCGCCACACTTCTTTGAGGCGTCGACCGAGCCGTAGGTGAGGATGCCCACCGATTTCCTGCCGAGCTCCCTAGCCATCCACGGAAGCTCCACTCCGTCGCAGCCGAGGCACAGTGCCCCGGCGTTGCTAAACAGATTCTCCTTGTTCCAGTCGCTGTTGATGTTCCAACCGAAACCGGGAGTGCCGGTCTTCTCCAACTCGCTAGCACCGCTGAAGTCGAAGATCGTCGCGATGCCCGCCACCGCGAAGACATTGTCTTCCGCGATCGCGCCCTGGACTTCCTTCAAGTTGTTGACCATGCCGTCGTCACGGGGCTCGACCAGTACGAGTTTGCGCCCGTAGATCCCGCCCTTGCTGTTGACCTTCGCGAAGAAGGCCTCGATGCCCTTGAAGATGTCGCCGTAGGGCGCGTTGAGCGCGTTCGTAATCGAGGCAACACCACCCACCCGGATCGTGTCTTTCGTGACCCCCGGTTGGTCAACCGTCGTATTCGACTGGTCGACCTTGCCTGCATCACCCTTCGGTGGTGACGACGATTCATTGCCACAGGCCGCTGCCACGAACATCAATGAAATCAACACACCGAACACCTTGCGGCTACCACGACCACGCATCTGTGAACCCCCCGGAACTGGCGACGACGTCAGTTCCCTGACTCTAACGTCATCTTTTCTGGTCCGTCTGTTCTGGTCCGCCTCTTTCGGTCCGTCTCTTCTGGTCCGCCTCTTCTGGTCCGTCGTGAGCGCAGCCTCCGCGAGCGCATCCAACCTGGCGCTCACGGCGTCGTGTACTCCATCGTCGGCTAGCCCATCGGCTCAAGACGGATCTGGCACACTCTGGGTATGGCGACCTTGGTGCTGTTCCATGCGCATCCCGACGACGAAGCGATCGCGACGGGCGGGACCATGGCGCGAACCGCCGCGGAGGGCCACCGCGTGGTGCTCGTGTGCGCGACCCGCGGCGAGCTCGGCGAAGTGGCGCCCGACTTCCTGAACTCAGGTGAGACCCTGACCGACCGGCGCGTCGCCGAGTTACACGCAGCGGCCGAGATCCTCGGCTGCGCTCGCGTTGCGTTCCTCGACTACAAGGATTCCGGCATGGAAGGCGAGTCCACGAACGCGGATCCAGACTGCTTCGCCGTCGCCGACGTTGAAGAAGCCGCGGCCCGGCTCGCCAAGATCCTCGTCGAGGAAGATGCCGAAGTCCTCACGATCTATGACGAAAACGGCAACTATGGCCACCCGGACCACGTACAGGTCCACGTGGTCGGGATTCGCGCGGCTGAACTGGCATCCACACCGCGCGTGTATGAGGCCACCATCAATCGCGATCACCTCCTCGCGCTGATGGCCGCCCGCGCCGAAGAAATGGCCGAGATCGAAGGTGCGCCGGATCCCGAGGAGATGAACCTCGGCATGCCGGCCGAGCTCATCACCACGACGGTCGACGTGCGCACGTGGGTCTCCACGAAACGCGCCGCGATGGCCGCGCACGCCAGCCAGATCACCAACGAGTCCTTCTTCATGAAAATGCCCGAGGAGGCGTTCGTCGCGGCATTCGGTCAGGAGTGGTTCATCCGTCGTGGTACCGAGCGGGCTCCCAGCGAAGACACCCTGTTCCCCGTCTGAATTACCCCGAACCCGGAGATTTTTTTCTCATGCGTCGAGTGCACCAGCTCTTCATCGCCAGCGTTGGGGTTGCCCTTGTGGGATTGGCCCCCACCGCGGGTGCGGCCCCGCGCGCGGCGAAGCCAACGGCGAAGGCGATCTATGCGACGCCGGGCCCGTATGCCACGGGAGTCACAACCTTGACGATCGGCGACCGCCAAGCCGAGGTGTGGTATCCGATTGCCAAGAGGTCGACACGCGGCAAGCGCAAGGACGTCTACGAGATCGCGAAGTGGCTCCCCCAAGCCCTCCAGGATTTGGTGGCCAGCAAAGGCATCAAGGCACCCTTCACCACAAATGCATATAGAGACATCACGGTTTCACAGCGAGGCCCGTTCCCGATGGTGGTCTTCGCCCACGGATCCGGTGGCTATCGCGATCAGTCCACGTTCCTCACTACCCATCTCGCCTCATGGGGATTCGTCGTCCCCTCCCCCGACTTTCTCGAGCGCGGTCTCGGCGCTTCGCTCGGGGCCGTTCCCGCAGTCCCTCGGACCGACGCCGACATCATCGACTCGACAATTGCCGCGGTGCGCCGCGCGAGTGCACGGAAACGCGGAGTGCTGTCCGGCTCCGTCGCATCGCGTGCCAAGATCGCGATCACCGGACATTCCGCCGGTGGTCGCACGGCCATCACCTACGGCTCCCGGCGAGACGTGGTCACCTACATCCCACTCGCCGGAGCCGCCGAGGCATTTCGCGACAACCCCGCCGCCAGTGCCCCGCGCGGTAAGTCGTCGCTCTACATCGCGGGCGCCTCCGACGGCGTGGTCGCAACCGACGGCATCAAGTCCTTCTACAAAACCGTTCCCGCACCCAAGCGCCTCGTCGTCATCGACCGCGTCGGACACCTCAATGCGATGAGCGACATCTGTGAAATCGGAAAAGGCGGCGGGGGCGTGGTGGCACTCGCGCAGCAGGCGGGATTGCCTGTCCCGGAAAACCTTGCTCGCCTCGGAACGGACGGGTGCTTCAAGCCCGCTTATCGATCCACCAAGGTCTGGCCGATCACCCGACACTTCGAGGTCGCGCAGCTGCGGTATGCGTTCGGGATCAACAAGACGCCGATCGGGCTTCGGCCGTCGATCGTGAAGGCATTCGCTCCGATCAAGGTGACCTACTCGGTGACCGCCGCAAAGTCGCGGGGTGGGAAGTAGCGATCAGTCGGATGGATGTATGGGCCTGCGCATCCGCCTACCCGTCGTCGTCGCGACGCGGCGGTTGTCGCTTGCGCTTCGTGTCCGAACGCTGACGCTTCGTGGTCAGGCGTTCTTCTCGCGCTCCCCGAGTCGGCTTGGTATCGCGTCTCGGTGCATCGAGGCGCAATCCCTCCGCGAGCCGGGCGACGAGCCGCTCCAGGGCGACTTCTCGATTGCGGGCCTGCGACCGACTATCGGCCGACACCGCGCGCACCACGGGACCGAGCCGTGAGATCACCAGCGCCCGCTGACGCGGCGACAGCGAGCGGGAGTCGCGAACATCGAGGATGACCTCAACTCGAGTGTCCGAGGTGTTGGCGTGCTGGCCGCCGGGGCCGCCGGAGCGGCTCACTCGCCACTGGAGCTCCGCCGGGTCAAGGGTCGCAGTGGAGCTAATCCGGATCCGGGCATCGGCCACGCCGTCGAAGGTAGCGGCCGCGGGCCGGGACGATTGACCAGATTCCTCGTGAACCACCCGCAATGCTGGTTGACAACCGCTCCTTCACTTCCTACCTTGCGGGACCTCAGGTGGCGCGGTCATGATCCCGGGCCACATCGACAACACATCGCAACACCGAACACCGGCGCGTTGAGCGTCGGTCTCATTGGGGGGAAATCGTGCGACAGACCACGACAGCACGTCGGCGGGCGCCATTCGTATTCATCGCACTACTCACGCTGCTCGCGCTTTTCGCGGCCGCGTGTGGTGGTAGCTCCGGTAGCAAAGGCGGAACAACGACGCCTACCGAAGACGCAGGCAAACCGCAGTACGGAGGGACGATCACCTATTCGATCGAGGCCAAGACGACGGCCTTCTGTCCGCCCCGCGGCCAGTTCGCGATTGCGGCTATCACCGTGGTGAGCGCGCTCTACGACACGCTGACCCAGCCCACCCAAGACCCCAACGTCTACGCGCCGTACCTGGCCAAGTCGGTGGAGCCCAACGCGGACTTCACTCAATGGACCATCGTGGCCCGCCCTGATGTGAAGTTTCACGACGGCACGCCGCTGGACGGCGCCGCCATCAAGCTGAACATCGACGAGTGGAAAAAGGGCATCCTGCTCAACTTCGTCTACGAAAACATCTTCGCGACAGAGGTCACCGCACCCGACACCGTGGTGGTCACCATGAAGAAGCCATGGGTTTCGTTCCCGGCGTTTCTCTGGACCAGCGGCCGGACCGGCATTGCTGCGCCGGCACAGCTCAATGCAGGTGCCGCGTGTGACACGCTCCTCATCGGGACCGGTCCTTTCAAGCTCAAGAGCTTCGACCCGACCTCGGGCGATGTGAGCACCGTGAAGAACGAGAACTACTGGCGCAAGGGCCTTCCCTACCTCGACGGCCTGAACTTCAAGCCCCAGGAAGAGAGCTCCTCTCGCCTGACCGGTATCCAGGGTGGCGATATCGATGTCACCCACAGCAGTGGCGGGAAAGACCTCAACACCCTCAAGACCAACGCGCCGCAAGCGTCGATCGTGCTCGAGCCGGACGGTCGGATGGAGATTTCCCACCAGCTCAACAACGTGACTCGAGCACCGCTCGACGACGTCAACGCTCGACGCGCCGTCGGCCTGGCGATCGACCGCGACCGACTCAACCAACTCTCCAACGACGGCACGAGTCGGTTGGCCGATCAGGTCTTCGACACCAAGGTCATGGGCTACCTGCCGAACTTGAAGTACCCGAAGCAGGACATCGAAGCTTCCAAGAAGCTGGTGGATGCCTACAAAGCCGCGCACGGTGGCACCTTCGAGTTCTCCATCCAATCCACCTTTGACCAGTCAACCCAGCAGCTGTTCGCGGAAGTGAAGCGTCAGCTCGCGGTGGTGGGCATTACCGTCAATCTGCCCAAGCCGGTGGACCAGGCCACCATTATCAGCCAGGCCGTCGGCGGCTCCGTCGACAGCTTCGGATGGCGGAACTACCCGGGCCAAGACCCGGACACGCTCTACGTCTGGTTCAAAGGCGGGTCGATCGTGAACTTCAACCACCTCGATGACCCGATCATGAACAAGGCGCTGGACGACGGGCGCACGAACAGCGACCCCGCGGTTCGCAAGAAGGCGTACGAGACGTTCAACAAGCAGATGACCGACCAGTTGTACAACTTCTGGACCTGGTACACCCAGTGGTTCGTGGCCACCCAGCCCGACGTCCACGGCATCGTGGGCGAGCCACTTCCCGATGAGGACGGCAACGCCACTGGCAAGCCCGTTCCGATGATCGCGGGGATCCACCAGACGGTCGGAATGTGGAAGTCGAAGTAGTAGCCCAGTAGGCAGACGAGGAGACCACGCGATCACGAGCCGGACGGCCTGAAGGGAGATCTCATGAGAACTGCACTCTTCAAGGTCGTCCGGCTCGTGATCGTGGTCTTCATCGTGACGTTCTTGTCGTTCTCGATGCTCAAGTTGCAAGAGGCAACCTCGGGATCGACGATCATCGAGAAGATCGCACCCTTCGCAAGTCCCGCCGCCAAGGCCCAGCTCCGAGAATCGCTGCACCTCAACGATTCGTTCTTTTCTCAATACGGCACCTGGATCGGGAACGCCGTCACGTTCGACTTCGGCCTGAAATACACCGGCACCGGCGAGCAGGCAACTACCGGAACGCCCGTCAGTGAAATCGTCGGCAAACAACTCCCGGTCTCGATCGAGTTGATGATCTACGCCCAGATCCTCGCCCTCCTCATCGCGCTGCCACTCGGGATCTACACCGCCTACAAAAGCGGATCCAAGATCGACAAGATCAGCAACATCACGATGTTCGCAATGCTCGCGATGCCGGCGTTCCTCGTCGCGCTCGTACTCCAGATCGGTGCTGCGAATAACCCGGTGTGGGGGCTCCCGACGCAATACATCGGCGTCGGAGACTTTCCGCTCAGTCCATTGGACCCGGAGAACTGGAAACAGATGCTCCTGCCCACGATCAGTCTCGCGGTCGCACAGATCGCGGTCTACATGCGGCTCCTGCGCTCGGACATGATCGCCACGTTGCAAGAAGACTTCATCACAACCGCGAAGTCGAAGGGCATCCCGGCCCGCCGGGTCTTGTTACGCCATGCATTCAGGCCTTCGAGTCTCACCCTGCTCACCGTGGCGGGGCTCAACGTGGGGGCGCTGATCAGTGGGGCCATCATCGTCGAGCAGATATTCAACCTCCCCGGCATCGGCTACGAACTCGTACGTTCGATCCTCGGCAGCCAGGTCATCGAGACCCAGGCCATCATCGCCATCATCGCCGTCATCTACGTGCTGGTGAACTTCGTGATCGACATCCTCTACACCGTCCTCGACCCTCGGATTCGCCATGCCCGAGCAATCGCCTAACGCTGGCCACGACCTCGTTACCGCTCTCGTGAGCGACGAGGCGGCCCACGACGTCCCGCCCGACCCAACCTCGCTGATGTTTGCCGCCGTGGAATCCGGGTCGGCGGGCACATCCAAGAAGAAGGGCATCGGTTTCGGCGGCTGGCTGTGCGTCATCTGGCTTGTCCTGTTGGCGGTCATCGCGATCGCAGGGGCCGTGACCGGCCAAAACGTCCCAGGCCTCCCCGACCCGAAGAACGAAGTAGGAGACTTCAAGCTCGACATGTTCTCGCCGGGCCACCTCCTGGGTACCGACAGCAGCGGCCAGGACATCCTGTCGCTCGTCGTGAATGGTGCGAGTGCATCCATGGCCATCGGCGTGTTCTCGGTGTTGATCGGGTTCACCGTGGGCGGGCTCTTTGGGATCCTTGCCGGTTACTTCAAGGGCAAGGTCGGGGCAGTCCTCGGATCGACCACCGATATTCTGCTGGCCTTTCCGCCGCTCGTCCTCGCGATCTCCATCGTCACCTTCATGGGGAACTCCATCGAGTGGGTCATCGTGGCCCTCGCCATCGTCTCGGTACCGGTGCTCGCCCGAATCGCGCGCGCCGCGACCCTCTCGTGGGCCGAGCGCGAGTTCGTGACCGCGGCGCGGGCCCAAGGGGCCAAGCACGGGAGGGTCATGCTGCGCGAGTTAGTGCCCAACGTGCTTCCGGCCATGCTGTCCATCGCGCTGCTCGGCGTGGCGGTTGTCATCGTGGCCGAGGCGGGGCTGGCCATCGTTGGCGCCGGCGTGGATTCGGACACCATCACCTGGGGCGCCATCATCAACAGTGGCCGCCCGGATATCACCGACGCGCCACACATCGTGCTGATCCCGTCATTCATCATCTTCGTTACCGTCATGACGCTCAACTATCTCGGTGATGCGCTCCAAGCGAAGTTCTCCGTTCGGGAGAGTGCCCTGTGAGTACCCGCCGCCGCCGCAGTCACGCGGGAGCGGAGCGCTTCGAAGCCGCACCCGCCGAAGGTCCACTCCTCAACGTGGTCGACCTCAAGACCGCATTCAAGACCGCTCGCGGTCTGGCCCGAGCCGTGGACGGCGTCTCGCTCTCCCTCGAGCGGGGTCGCACCCTCGGAATCGTCGGCGAGTCGGGATCGGGAAAATCGGTCTTGTCGCGCAGCATCATGGGGCTACTGCCAAAAAGCAATGTGGTGCGCTCGGGTGCCATCAACTTCGAGGGCCACGATCTGATCAACGCCACCAATTCCGAGCTCCGCACTCTTTGGGGTTCGCAGATGGCGATGGTGTTCCAAGACCCGATGACTTCACTCAACCCCGTGATGAAGATCGGGAACCAGATCACCGAAGTACTTCGTCAACACCTCGACATCACCAAGGACTACTCGAAGGAGCTGGCCCTCGCGCTCCTCCAGAGCGTGGGCATCCCTGAATCAGAACGTCGTCTCAAGGAATACCCCCATCAGATGTCCGGCGGGATGCGCCAACGGGTCGTCATCGCGATCGCCATTGCGTGCGGCCCCAAACTCCTCTTCGCCGATGAACCCACCACCGCGCTCGACGTCACGGTCCAGGCTCAGATCCTGGACCTGCTGCAAGACCAGCAACGGGAACGGTTCATGGCGATGATCCTCGTCACCCACGACCTCGGCGTTGTGGCCGGCCGCGCGGATGAAATCGCCGTGATGTACGCCGGGCGCATCGTGGAGAAGGCACCAACCCGCGCCCTGTTCAAGGCGATGAGCCACCCCTACACCGAGGCGCTCCTGCGATCGATCCCGAAGCTGGGAGCAGCCAGCCACACCCGACTCAGCGCCATCGGTGGCCGCCCGCCAGACATCATCAACCCCCCGAGCGGCTGCAAGTTCTCGCCGCGTTGTCCGTACGTCCAGCCGAAGTGCACCCAGGAGGAACCACCGTTGGTCGACGCCTCGGATCCGGGCCACCAGTTCCGCTGTTGGTTCCCGGTTGGGACACCCGAGAATCGTGCTGCGCTCGAAGCCAACCAAAGGGCCGGGCTCGAGTCTGCGGTCGCCGTAGGAGCGCTCTAATGGCTGGTAGCGGCACCGCCCACCTGCGTCCGGCGGACCAGTCGCTCTTGCGGATCGAGAACCTGGTCGTCGAGTTTCCCATCGGCCGCACCGGCCTCAAGGTCAATGCTGTCTCCGGTGTGAGCATCGACGTCCTGCCGGGCGAAACCCTCGGCTTGGTTGGCGAGTCGGGCTGCGGCAAGTCGACCATGGGCAAGGCCGTCATGCAGCTCGTGCGCGCCACATCGGGGTCCGTGCTCTTCGAGTCCAAGGAACTCACCGCCCTCTCCGGCGAGTTACTGCGCGAGACCCGTCCCAAGCTGCAAATGATCTTCCAGGACCCGATCTCATCGCTCAACCCACGAAGGCGCGTGCGCGACATCGTGCGCGAAGGGCTCGACATCTGGAAGATCGGCGACAAAGAGTCGCGGATGGCCCGGGTCAACGAGGTGCTCGACACCGTCGGCATCGATTACACTGTTGCGGGTCCTAAGCGCCCGCATGAGTTCTCCGGCGGCCAGTGTCAGCGCATCTCTATTGCCCGCGCCGTGGCAACCGAACCGAAGCTCATCATCTGTGACGAGCCGGTCTCGGCACTCGACGTTTCGGTGCAGGCGCAGATCCTGAACCTGTTGGAAGACATGAAGAAGAAGTATGGGCTCACGCTCATCTTCATCGCGCATGACCTTGCGGTCGTGAAGAACGTGAGCGACAAGGTCGCGGTCATGTACCTCGGCAAGCTGTGCGAGTTCGCTCAGCCCGACGAGCTGTACGCGAATCCTTCGCATCCCTACACCGCGGCGTTGCTCAGCGCGATTCCCGAGCCCGATCCGGATTCGCATCTCAAAGAGCGTTCCGGCGTGGGTGGCGAGATCCCCTCGCCGGTGTCTCCCCCGTCGGGTTGCCGGTTCCGTACCCGGTGCCCGGCCGCACAGGACATCTGCGCATCCGAGGAACCGATGGTGCGAGAAGTGCGCCCCGCCCATTTCGTGGCGTGTCACTTCCCACTCGGCGACATCACGGTCACCACGTCCGACGCTGCGGTTGGCGCGGTCGCTCCGGCGCCGATCGTCGGAGCCGTCGTGACCCCGCCGCCCGCCATGCCGCCGCCCACGATGCCGCCGCCCGCCATGCCGGTTCACCAACCCGAGCCGGTTCCTCCAGTCCCCGCCGCCACCATCGCAGCACCGAGGCTGGACCCGCCGCCCGCACCTGCGGTCGAGGACACGTGGTTGTCCGGTTCCGTCACATCGGAGCGGGCCACCCCCGAGACTCTGCCCGTCGTCGACTGGACCCCGGAACCGACCGTTGCACCCCCGGCCACCGTTGCGGTGCCGCCGCCTCCCCCGCCTGCTCCCCCCGCGCCGGGTACGGCACCAGTCGTGGAGGAGAACCCGAATCCGCCGGATGCGCCAGCCGACCTGGCCGCGCTCGACACCTTCCTCCCTGACCGGTCCAAGGGCGGATCGATCTCTCCCAACCCTTAGAGGGCGCACCAATCGACACCACGCGCCTCCTGCGCTGGGCGCGCGCTTGCGATCAGGTTGGTGCGAGGGGCAGTTCAATCACCCGGTCGGTACGCACTGCAGACAGCAGCTGGCGATCGTGGCTCACCAGCAGCAGCGTGCCGTCGAACGTGTCCAATGCGTGCTCGAGTTGTTCGATCGCCGCGAGGTCGAGATGGTTCGTGGGCTCGTCCAGCACAAGACAGTTGACGCCGGTCGCCATCAACGCCGCGAGCTGGGCCCGGCTGCGTTCGCCCGGCGACAGCTGCGTCCCCAGTCGGTCCACCTCGTCGGCTCCCAACCCGAACTTCGCGAGCAACGACCGCGCTTCGGTCACGCTTGATCCCGTGGCCGCGGTGAAGGCCCCCAGCAACTGCACATCGGTGAGAAACGCTTCCCGAGCCTGATCCATGGTGCCGACGGTGACGCCCGGACCCAGCCAGCGGCGTCCTTGCTCGAGTTCCAGCTCACCGAGCAACGCTCGGAGCAGCGTGGTTTTGCCCGAGCCGTTCGGCCCGAGAATCGCGATCCGTTCCTGCCATCCGATCTCCACATCGAGTGGGCCAAGTGAGAATGTCCCCCGCCGAATCACTGCACCCTCCAGCCGCGCCACTACATCGCCGCTGCGGGCCGAGGGCGCGAGCTGCATTCTGAGTTCCCAGCCCTCCCACGGCTTCTCGACCGCCTCCAGGCGCTCAATGGCTCGCTCGGTGGCACGAGCCTTGGACGCCTGCTTCTCACTGCGTTCGGACTTGGCGTGGCGGATGTGCTTGTCGGTCTCGCCACTCTTGCGGACCTGGGCCCGCCCCTGATCCGACCACGCCCGCTGGGCCCGCGCGCGCCCGGCCAGGTCACCGCGCTTGGCCACGTACTCCGCGTGCCGGACATAACCCTGTCGCCGGGCAAGGTCACGCGCCGCCACATAGTCCGACCAGCCGCCGGCGTACTCCACGCCGTGATGTGACTCCGCTTCGATCTCGAGGATCCGATCAACCGTGGCATCGAGAAAGGCTCGGTCGTGCGACACCACCACAACTGCGCTCGGCGTTCCGAGCACAAACCGTTCCAGCTGATCCAGCCCCACAAAGTCCAAGTTGTTGCTCGGCTCATCGAGCAAGAGGACATCGAATCGACTCAACAAGATCGCCGCCAACGCGGCGCGTGCGAACTGGCCACCGCTCAGCGCGCCCATCTCCACGTCGAGACGCTCGACCGGCAGGCCCACCTCCAGACACGTCTGCGCCACGCGGGCGTCGAAATCGGCACCTCCCACCGCGAGGAAATACTCCAGCGCCTCGGAGTACTGATCAGTGGCATCGGAGTCCTGGGCGAGGCGTTCGGTCCAGTCGTCCAGCGCGTCGCCTGCACCTTGCACGCCAGTGCGGCGGGCGAGGTACGAACGGAGCACCTCACCAGGACGGGCATCAGGTTCTTGAGGGAGCAAGCCCACTGTGGTCGCCGCCGGCGCACGTTCGACGCGACCACCGTCGGGCATCTCGATTCCTGCCAGCACCCGCAGCAGGGTGGACTTTCCAATCCCGTTCGGACCGACGATTCCCACGCGTTGTCCGGCCGCGACCGATAGCGAAACACCATCGAGCACTACCGAGCCGCCGAGTGATTTGGAAACCGACCGAGCCGAGAGCACCCGCCGACGCTACGCGCCGGCCTGTGCTCGGCTCGCTCAGTTCGGGGAAGGCTCCAGGGCCCAATCGAGGACTTGGCTCACATGGTCGGCAAGGTGGAACGTCATGTCCGCCCGCACCGCCTCCGGAACGTCGTCAAGGTCGGGGCCATTGCGCGCCGGAAGAATCACGGTCGTGAGCCCCGCACGCTTCGCCGCGAGCACCTTTTGTTTCACGCCACCGATCGGCAACACCCGGCCCTGGAGCGTGACCTCACCGGTCATGCCTACATCGCCGCGCACGGCACGATTCGTGAGCTGCGAGACCAGCGCAGTGGTCATCGTGACTCCCGCCGACGGACCATCTTTGGGGATCGCGCCCGCGGGCACATGGACGTGGAACTTGCGGGTCGCGAGATGCTGTGGGTCCACTCCGAGTGATGCCGCGTTCGCCGCCACGTAGGTCAGCGCAATCTGCGCCGACTCCTTCATGACGTCGCCCAGCTGACCAGTGAGTTGCAACCCCGGCTCGCCCTCGAGCGAGGTTGCTTCCACGAACAGCACATCGCCTCCCGCACCGGTGACCGCGAGGCCGGTGGCCACGCCCGGCGTGGCCGTACGATCGGCGATTTCCTCCGGCTGGAACTTCGGGCGCCCCAAATGAGTTCGTACCACGGCATCGTCGACCGCCACGGGCCTGGCCGAATCAGTGGTTGCACTCTCGGCCGCCGAATCGGTCGCAACCCCTGCGGCGACTTTTCGAAGCACCCGTCCGATTTCGCGTTCCAACCCGCGCACCCCCGCCTCTCGCGTGTACCCGGTGACGATCGTGCGCAACGCGTCGGCGTCGACGGTGACGTCATCCGCGGTGAGACCGTTGCGATCGAGCTGACGGGCCAGGAGATGGTCCCGCGCGATGGCGACTTTCTCGTCCTCGGTGTAGCCGTCGAGATGGACGACCTCCATACGGTCAAGGAGTGGACCCGGAATCGTCTCTGCCACGTTCGCAGTGGCCAGGAACAGCACCCCGGAGAGGTCGAGGTCCACATCGAGGTAGTGGTCGCGGAAGGTGTGGTTCTGTGCAGGGTCGAGCACCTCCAAGAGCGCCGCCGAAGGATCCCCACGCCAATCCGAACCGAGCTTGTCGATCTCATCGAGCAGGATCACCGGATTCATGGTCCCGGCCTCCTTCATCGCTCGGGCAATCCGGCCGGGGAGCGCACCAACGTAGGTACGCCGGTGACCTCGGATCTCGGCCTCGTCCCGAACTCCTCCGAGCGCAACTCGCACAAACGTCCGCCCGGTGGCGCGGGCCACCGACTCGCCGAGCGATGTCTTGCCGACCCCTGGCGGACCGACGAGCGAGAGGATCAGTCCGCTCCCTCGCCGCCGATCTGCAACCGAACCAGTGACCGAACCGACTCCTGAACCTACGGCCGGTCCTGACCCCACGCGATCCTCGCCGTTGTCGCGGCTCACGGGGTCATCGAATCCCCGATCGGCTCGCAGCTTGCGCACCGCCAGGTACTCGACGATGCGATCCTTCACGTCGGCCAATCCCGTGTGGTCGGCGTCGAGCACGGCGCGCGCGTCACCGACGTTGAGGGTCTCCTCGGACCGCACTCCCCACGGCAGGTCGAGGATCGTGTCGAGCCACGTCCGGATCCAACCGTGTTCGGGGTTCTGCGTCCCCGTACGCTCGAGGCGATCGATCTCGCGATCGACCGCGGTGTGCACCTTTTCGGGAAGCTGTGCCTCGGCGACTCGGCGACGGTACGCGTCGGCGCCGTCGTCACCATCCTCGTCACCAAGTTCCTTGCGGATGGCCTGGAGCTGTTGACGCAGCAGGAACTCACGTTGCTGACGTTCCATGCCATCGGTGACCTCGTGGCGGATCCGTTCCTGCAGTTCGTGCTCCGCCAGCGCGTCGCGGGCCAAGCCCAGCGCGAGTTCCACCCGGCGCTCAAGGTCCGTTGCTTCGAGCAGTTCGAGCTTGCGTTCCGACGGCAGGTCACTCCACGAGCCGTACCCGTCGGCCAACGCGCCGGCCTCGGTGGTGGTACGCAGCAGCTCCGGGAGTCGACGGGAACGACGCCGCTCGGCCAGCAGCACCAGCGCCCCGCGGAGCTCGCGGCCGAGTTCCTCTGTCCGCGGCGAGGGGCCGTCGTCGACCACCTCATGGGCGACGACGGCCAAACTCGGGCCGGTCCCCACGACCCCGGCACCGAGACGAGCACGGTGCATCCCCCGCAGGATTGCGGCGAAGACCCCGTTCGGAAGCTCACCGGATTCCTCCACCTGGGCGACCGTACCGACCTTCGCGTACTCGCCGTCGATCCGCGGCACGAGCAACACCCGGCCGTCACCGTCGATCGCCGCAGCAACCGCGGCCCGAGCCTCATCGGTGTCGAGCGTGAGAGTCACCACGGTCTGGGGCAAGACCACTCCCGCAGTCAGAGGCAGGACGGGAAGCGCCAGGGTGTTGAGTTCAGTCATCGGAGGCTCCATTCAAAGTTGAAGGTGAAGCACTCAACTCCCGGACTTCGTCCTCTATTCCCGACCTCTTACCTCATCTTTCAAACGTTTACGCCGGGAGGGCGGCTTCGATAGCAGCCACGAGGGCAGGGTCCTCAGGCGTGACGGTGGGGCTGAAGCGACCGGCGATCTGACCGTCGGTTCCGATCAGGAACTTCTCGAAGTTCCACCGGATGTCACCGGTGTGGCCGTCTGCAACATCGGCGGCCTCGGTCAGCTCGGCGTATAACCCATCGCGAGCGTCGCCATTCACGTCGATCTTGGCGAAGAGCGGGAACGACACCCCGTAGTTCACGTTGCAGAACTCCTGGATCTCCTCCGCCGAGCCCGGCTCCTGCTCGAGGAACTGGTTGCACGGGAACCCAAGGACGGTAAAACCCTTGTCGGAATACGCGTCGTAGAGCTTCTGGAGGCCCTCGTACTGCGGCGTGAGGCCGCACTTCGACGCGACGTTCACCACGAGTGCCACCTTGCCCGCGTAGTCGGACAGCGACGCGTCCTGACCGTTCAGCGCCTTGACGGGGTGGTCATAAATAGCCATGGAAATTTCTCCTTCTTCGCAGTGTGGGATACCGGGAATTTCAAGATCTTGGCCTTCGCGGACGGGTGCTGACTATTTCGGGGCGATCATCTCTTCCGGTCGCACCACTCGGTCGAACTCCTCCGCCGAAATCGTGCCCAAGGCCAGCGCGGCCTCCCGCAACGTGGTGCCTTCGTGGTGTGCCTTCTTGGCGATCGCCGCGGCCTTGTCATAGCCGATCACAGGATTCAGCGCGGTCACGACCATGAGTGACTCCTCCACGTACTGCTTGATCTTCGGGAGGTTCGGCTCCAGACCATCCACGCAAAACTCCCGGAAGTTCCGACACGAATCGGTGAGCAGATCCACCGAGTGGAGGAAGTTGAAAATGATCACCGGCTTGAACACGTTGAGCTCGAAGTTCCCCTGAGAACCGGCCATGCCAACGGCCGCGTCGTTGGCGAGGACCTGCACACAACACATGGTGAGCGCCTCGGACTGCGTGGGGTTCACCTTGCCCGGCATGATCGAACTGCCCGGCTCGTTCTCGGGCAACAGCAGCTCACCAAGACCGGCGCGCGGACCCGAACCGAGCCAACGGAGATCATTGGCGATCTTCATGAGGCTGACCGCGAGTGTCTTGATCGCGCCGTGGGCGAACACGAGATCGTCATGGCTGGCGAGTGCGGCAAACTTGTTAGGCGCGGAACGGAAAGGCAACCCGGTGAGTTCCGCGATCGTCGCGGCAGCCCGCTCGGCAAACTCCGGATGTGTGTTGATACCGGTACCGACCGCGGTACCACCGATGGCGAGGTCGTAGAGCCCACCCACGGTGGACTCGATCCGGGCGAGGTCGGCATCCAACTGGGCCACGTACCCGGAGAACTCCTGGCCGAGCGTGAGGGGAACCGCGTCCTGAAGGTGCGTTCGACCGATCTTCACAATGCCGGCGAACTCGACCGCGCGGCGGTGGAGCGCGTCGCGCAAGTCCAGCACCGACGGGAGCAACCGATGTAACACCTCCTCCACCGCGGCAATGTTCATCGCGGTCGGGAACGTGTCGTTGGAGGACTGCGACATATTCACGTCGTCGTTGGGATGCACCGGAGTTTTCGATCCGAGCTCGCCACCCGCCAACTCGATCGCGCGGTTCGAGATGACTTCGTTCACGTTCATATTCGTCTGCGTCCCCGAGCCCGTTTGCCAGACGAACAGCGGAAAGTGCGCGCCAAGGGCTCCGCCAACAACCTCGTCCGCGGCGGCGGTGATCAAATCGCACCGGTCTGCGGGCATCTTCTCGAGATCGCGGTTCACCAGTGCAGCAGCCTTCTTCAGCACGGCCATCGACCGGATCACCGCCGCGGGCATGTGATCATTCCCGACCGAGAAATGGTGCAGCGACCGTTCGGTCTGCGCGCCCCAGTAGCGATCCTTGGCCACGAGAATCGGACCCATACTGTCGGTCTCGACGCGCTGAGTTTCGGTTGGTTCCATGGTTCTCCTCGAAAAGGTTGGGGTCGAGCAATCGGCCCTAACGATCAAGTTGGGCGACGACCTCGACGTGACTCGTGTGCGGAAACAGGTCGATCGGCGTCGCGGAACTGAGGTGATACCCCTCCGCGACGAAGAGACCGACATCACGGCCTAACGCGGCGGCATCGCAGGCGACCAGCACCACACGAGGCGCTTCGGTTCCGGCGATTCGATCCACGATGTCGGGACCGAGTCCGGCACGGCTCGGGTCGGCAATCACGACGTCGGCTGGAACCGGATCCCACCGTCCGACATCGCCGCGCACTATCTGCACACCGAGACCCGCCAGGTTGTGCTTCGCGTCGCGTACGGCGGCCGGATTGCCTTCCACCGCGATCACCTGACGGCCCGGCCGAGCAACCGTGCCCGCGAACAGACCCACGCCCGAATACAAGTCGACCACCGTGTTCGCATCGTCGGGAATCGCTGCGGCCACGGCTGCGGCGAGCGCATCCGCGCCGTCGGCACGAGTCTGGAAAAACGAGGTGGCCGAGATCCGCCACCGTCGCCCGGCGGCCTCCTCCACGAACATCGCGGTCCGGCCCCCTTCGAGGTCGTCCGCCCCGATGGTGACGACGTCGTCGGGCATCGTGAGATAGCGAGTGGTGGGATACGCGACCACGAGCCGTTCACCGGTACGCGACCCACAGCGGAGTTCCGCCTCGGTCACGCCGTCGAATTTCTCGGTCGTGAGCAGTGACTCAATCAGCGGATGCGCAACGAGGCAGGAATCAATCGAGACCGGATCGTGCGAGTTCGCCCGCCGAAACGCCGGACGTCCCTTGCGCATCAGCACCCGGACTGAAGTCCGATACCCCTCGGCAGCCAAGGCCACCGACTCCCCCACCCGCTCCTCCGCATCCTCCACATGTCCGATACGGGCCAAGGCGTCGACGACGATCTCGCGGCGGAGACGGCGTTGCGCATCGAGGCTGATGTGCTGCCACTCGCAGCCACCACAGCCGGCCATCACGTGACGGCATGGCGGCGTGACGCGGTCCGGCGACGGGTTAACCACTTCGACGACCCGGCCGCGCGCGAAGGTTTTCTTCGCTGTCGTGATCTCGACCTTCACAGTCTCACCGGGAATCGCGCCGGCGATCAGCACCACCCGACCATCCCCGTCGCGCGCTAATGCATCGCCACCGGCAACCGCCTTCTCAGGCGTCAGCTCCAGAGCAGTCACCGTCGCAACTGACTCATCGAACGAGGGGCTTGTACTTGATGCGATGCGGTTGGTCCGCGTCGGCTCCAAGGCGCTTGCGGCGCTCGCCCTCGTAGTCGGAGAAGTTGCCTTCGAACCACCGGACCTCGGACTCGCCTTCGAAGGCGAGCACGTGGGTAGCGACGCGGTCGAGAAACCATCGATCGTGACTGATGACCACCGCGCACCCGGAGAAGGCCAAGAGACCATCTTCGAGAGCGCGCATCGTGTCGACATCGAGATCGTTGGTGGGTTCGTCGAGCAACAACACGTTGCCACCCTGCGTCAGCACCTTGGCGAGATGGACGCGGTTGCGTTCGCCACCGGAAAGCTTGCCGACCGACTTCTGCTGATCCGAACCCTTGAAGTTGAACCCGGCCACATACGCCCGGGAGTGGACCTCGCGGCCGCCGATCACGATGGTGTCGGAACCGCCGGTGATCTCCTCGAACACGGTGTTCTCGGCGTTCAACGACTCGCGGCTCTGGTCGACGTAGGCCAACTTCACGGTGGGACCAACGCGCAGTGTTCCGCCATCGGGCGCATCGTCGCTCTCCGCATTCCCACTGTTGGCCCCGATGATCATCTTGAACAACGTTGACTTCCCGGCACCGTTGGCACCGATCACGCCCACGATTCCACCGCGCGGCAGCGTGAACGAAAGATCGTCGATCAGGAGACGATCGCCGAAGCCCTTCACCAGGTGTTCGGCCTCAACCACCACGTCACCGAGGCGCGGTCCGGACGGAATCGAAATGACGAGCTGATCGGTGCGGTCGGGCGCGCCTTCGGCTTCAGCCACCAACGCTTCGTAGGACGTGATGCGCGCCTTGCCCTTGGCTTGACGGGCACGCGGTGCGAGTCGGATCCATTCGAGCTCACGGGCGAGCGTCCGTTGCCGTGCCTTGTCGGCCTTCTCTTCGAGCGCGAGCCGCGCTTCTTTCTGCTCGAGCCACGATGAGTAGTTGCCTTCCCAGGGGATCCCCTTGCCGCGTTCGAGTTCGAGGATCCATCCGGCCGCGTTGTCGAGGAAGTACCGATCGTGGGTCACGGCGACGACGGTGCCGTGGTACTCCACGAGGAAACGCTCCAGCCAGGCCACTGATTCGGCATCGAGATGGTTGGTGGGCTCGTCGAGCAGCAGCAAGTCGGGGCGCGCCAAGAGCAGCCGACACAACGCGACCCGGCGGCGCTCACCACCCGAGAGGACGTCGACGGCGGCGTCGCCCGGCGGGAGTCGAAGCGCGTCCATCGCGATATCAATCGTGCGCTTGAGATCCCATGCGCCCGCGGCTTCGATCTGCTTTTCCAACGCGGCCTGCTGATTCCCGAGCTTGTCGTAGTCGGCATCGGGGTCGGCCCAACCCGCCAACACCTCGTCGTACCGTTCGAGCAGCGTGGCAGTCTCACCGAGACCGTCCATGACGTTGCCCATCACGTCCTTGTCGGAGTCGAGCTCGGGTTCCTGGTGCAGCATCCCCACCGTGAATCCCTGGGTGAGCCGAGCCTCGCCGGAGTAGCCGTCGTCCTCGCCGGCCATGACGCGGAGCAGGCTCGACTTTCCGGCGCCGTTCGATCCGAGCACACCGATTTTGGCCCCGGGATAGAACGAAAGGTTGATGTTCTCGAGCACCTGCCGATCGGGCGGGTGAAAGCGGGACAAACCACGCATGGTGAAGATGAACTGAGGAGCCACAGGGCGACGGTAGCGTGCCGAGCCTGAGCCGAACGGACGAAGGGTATTGAGTGGCCACTGCAATCGACACGCTCGCGAACGCCTACGTGGAGGGCTACGCGCGGCTGAACCCGATCAACGCGACGTTCGATGGGATTGCGGGTCATGACGACGAGCTCACCGACTTCTCACCCGACGGCGCAGATGAACGCGCCAACTACGACCGCGCCACCCTGCGCGCCCTCGACACGACCCCGCTCGAGACCGACAACGACCGCGTGGCCGCGGACGTCATGCGGGAACGCCTCGACGTAGCGGTGGAACAGCACGACCTCGGCGAACACCTCCGGTCGATCGCCGTTCTCGGCTCCGACGTGCAAGCGGTTCGCGAAGCATTCGACGTTCTCCAAAAGGTGACGGAGGGCGATTGGGTCACGGTGGCGGCGCGCCTGGCCCGAGTCCCCGAGTGTCTTTCCAGCCTCCAAGCGGCGTACACGGTGGGGATCGAGCGCGGCCTGGTTGCGGCACGCCGACAGGTGGTGGGCGCGATCGAGCAGGTGGAGGTATGGGCCGGCATCGATGCTGCCGAGACCCACCCCTACTTCCTTACCCTCGCCGATCAGCTCGCGGCGTCAGGCGTGGGCTCCGCCGCACTCCACGCGACGGTCCGCGAGCGAGCGGAACGCGCCACCGCCGCGCTCGATGCATTCGCTCGTTTCCTCGCGAACGACTACTCCGCGCACGCAGCCGAGCGCGACGCCGTGGGCGAGGAGCGTTACGCCGTCGGCGCGCGCGTCTTTAACGGCACGCAACTCGATTTGCGCGAGACCTACGCGTGGGGATGGGACGAGCTTCACCGGATCGAGCACGCCGTGGGCCAAGTTGCGGCACGGATCATGCCGAACTCGTCCGTGGGCGAGGTCATCGACCTCCTGGAAACTGATCCGGCGCGCGCGATCGTGGGTGAAGACAACCTGCGGGCATGGCTCCAAGATCTCATGGATCAGACCATCGGCGAGTTGAACGGCACGCACTTCGATATCCCGGAGCCGGTGCAGACGGTTGAAGCGATGATCGCACCACCCGGTGGCGCCTCTGCGATGTACTACACCGGCCCGTCAGAGGACTTCTCGCGTCCGGGGCGCACGTGGTATCCCACGATGGGCAACTCCCGCTTTCCGCTTTGGGGCGAGGTCTCGATCTGTTACCACGAGGGAGTTCCGGGCCATCACCTTCAGGTTGCGCAGGTGCGGTATCTGGCCGACACCCTCACCCGGTTCCAACGGACGCTCGCGTGGTCCTCCGGTCACGGCGAAGGTTGGGCGCTGTATGCCGAACGATTGATGGGCGAACTCGGCTACCTCGAGAACCCCGACTACGAGCTCGGCATGCTGCGGGCGCAAGCCATGCGGGCGGTGCGGGTGATCGTGGACATCGGGATGCACTTGGAGCTACCGATTCCGGCGACGGAGTCGTATCACCCCGGCGAGCGGTGGACACCCGAACTGGCGCTCCCGTTCGTGATCGACCGTGCGATGTTCGCGGAGCAGTTCATGCGCTCCGAGGTCGACCGCTATCTCGGTCTTCCTGGTCAGGCCATTTCCTACAAGGTGGGCGAACGCACGTGGTTGGAGTGTCGGGCCGACGCGAAGGACCGTCGTGGCCCCGCCTTCGACCTCAAGGACTGGCATCGCTACGCCCTCGACCTCGGCTCCATGGGCCTCGATCAGTTCCGAGCCGAGATGGCCAGGTACTAACCGTCCAGGCTCTCGGCGGACTGGGACCCTGAGCGCTCCGCGGAACGCATTTCAACCCGCGGAGCCCAGATGACGTGACGCCTGGGTGCACGTGCGCGGAGCCGCGACCGGTGAGGGTCGAGGGAGTCGCCTCACGAGCGTGCCGCGAAATCCGGTTCACGCGTCCGCGGACGCGTGTGTCCATGGCCATGAGAAAGTCCCCGGTGGTGGCCAGTTGAGGTCTCCGCTGGTGGCCATGAGAAGTCCCCGCTGGTGGCCGGCGGAAGTCTCCACCCTTCGCTGAAGCATCCACGTTGAGTGTCCCCCGGCCGGTGACG
>JANPBJ010000204.1:0-4472 GCA_031430375.1 Acidimicrobiia bacterium | reverse complement strand
GTGGCGCAGTTGAGTGCGAGGTCACAGACCGGACGTGATCCGGTGGATGCGGTCGCGGTTTCGACGCCGGCGGCGACGGTGGTGGTGAGTGAGAACGCGGCGTCGGCTGGTACTGCGAGGCCCGAACCGGTGTCGAGTGCGGTGCACGAGATCGACACATCCAACGCGTTCCAACCCGCGGGTGCACCATCGCACGCAACCGTCGGAGCCGCTGGATCGATCTTGATCGCGACCGAACCCGTGCCACTGGTCTTCCCAGTGGTGTCGGTGGCGGTGAACGTCACCGTGGTGATGCCGATGGCAGTGATCGGGAACGAGACCGAGGCTCCGGCCGCCGAGGTCGCGGGTATTGGCGCCGCGCCCGTGGCCGCGTAGTCGACGGTCCGGACGCCCGAGCCGCCTCCGTCAACTCCGTTGATCGTGACGGTCACGCTTCCGTTTCGCCACCCGTCGGTACCGGGTACCGGGTCGGGAGTCACGGTCGCGGAGGCCGTTGGTGCCGAGAGGTCGATCGGGATGTCCCGGGTTGATGAGTTCCCGTTGCCGTCGACGATGGTCAACTTGTGAAGTCCGTCGCCCGATACCGAGATCGGGCCGGTGTACGTCGTGAACGCACCGCCGTCGAGGCTCGTGGTCAACGGGCCCGGTCCGGCGACGGTCGCGTTCACGCCACCGATGTACCAGCCGTTCACCTGCGACGACCCCGACACCACAACGGTGACCGGATCTCCCGCGGTCGGGGGCGCGGACTCTGTGCCGAGGAAGTCGCTTGCCTTGTTGTTGCTCGTTCCCCAGTTGCCCGACGTGTCGCCGGCCTGCACGAAGTACTCAATGTCGGTGCTGGTGGTCAGGCCACCACCGGTCCAGTGATCGGTGCCGGGCGTACGGACGAGGTCGATGCCCTGCCAGGCCGACGCACCCGCCGTGCCGGATCCCTTGTAGAGCACGTATACCCGCTGGGCGGTTGCGTCCGCATCAACGGTGAAGGCGGCGGTACCGCTCACCACGGAGCCGGTGCTGCGCAGGATCGTCGGTGCCGTGAAGTCGGTGTTCGAGGGGTCGGTGTAGTGCACGAGGGTCTGCACGGAGGTGTAGACCCGCTCCGTGCCGCTGCCGGGCGTGGCCGGGTTCGGCCGGAACTGGCCGGGGACCACCGCGAGCGTTTGCAGTTCGTTGCCGTTCGGATCCACGGTGGAGTTGACGCGCAGGATCGACGCCGGGAACACCGCGTCCCCGACTGGCTCGCCGAGTTGCTCATTCTGGGTCTGATCGATCAGCGGGCGGGAGTAGTAAGGCGTGTACGACTGCTCGTCGACCGATGTGAGGCCGGTAATGAGCGCGCCATGCGCGACCTGGGTGAGGCCGCCCTGGCCGTCGCTCTGGGTGACGTCACGGGTGACGAGCGGCTGCACTGGGCGGTATTGCACCTGGATGGTCTTGCCGTCGACCTCGTAGTACCGGCCGTTCGCGGAGTCCACCGCGTGCAGCAGATCCGGCCCGCTCGTTGCGGATTGGGTGAGCATGACCGATTCCGGAGCGGTGGGCAGACCGAGGACCGGCTCGGTGACCAGTGCCGCGCCCGCAGGGACCGGACCGGCTGCCGCCGCGAGTGGTGCGGCCGCCCGTGCGGCCGGAGTCTCGGCGGGCCGGTACATGGGCAGCCCGTAGAGCACGACCTCTTGGAGGACCTTCTCGTCGTAGGGGCTCAGCGGCTGGGTCTCGGCCTTGTACTGGTTCTTGGCCGCGGTGAGCGCGCCACCGATGGTGGCATCGGTTCCGAGGTCGGCTGCGAACAGGGCCATCAGCTTCTCGGAGTACGCCACGAGTTCGGTATCGCCGTAGCCGTAGCCGGTGTTGGCAGCCCAGAGCGCGCCCTGGCCTTCGCCGGTGAGGGTCTGAGCCCAGTCGGGCGAGGGAGTACCGACGGCGACATCGGAGACACTGAGGCCAGCGTGGCAGCCCATGCTGAAGAGCACGCGCCCCAGCAGCTTCAACTGTCCGGCGCGCGTGACGTCGTCCACCGTGAAGAGGTCGCTCTCGGATCCGGTAGCGTTGCCGTTCGCCGGGAGCAGGCGTGACTGGTCGAAGTGGGCGTTGATCGACGCGACACTCGGCGGAGTTGCCCCGAGCCACGCGTCGAAGAGGTCCTGCGCGGTCCAGGTCTCACTGATCAGCGAAGGGCGGGCGGTGGATTTGGTCGCCAACGCAGACGCGACCGAGTTGGCGCCGTCGGTAAGGAAGTCGTAGCCCGTCACGATGGACGACGACCCGGCGACGGTCATCGGGTCCAACCGACCGTCGGCCTCGACGAATCGTTCGAGCGCGGCGGCGATGTCCTCGGGCGACTCGACCAGACGACCGACTGCGAGTCGGGGTAGGTAGAGCCGACGCGTGCTGTTGTCGATGGCTATCACGCGCGGTGCGCCGTAGACGTCGTCGGTCAGGACGCGCCCGGCCGCGATGCTCCCGACCAGTTCGTTGTTCGTGGTCGCGGCACCGACCGATTCTGCATGGGTCCGCTCGTTCGAGATCGCAGTGCCGTCGATGACGCGTGCCATCGGGATCATGGTGTCGTCACCGACGACGACCACGTTGCGCAGCGATGGCCGGGCGGCGCGGATCCGGTTGATCACATCGCTGATTGTGTTGGCGACCTGCTGCGCCGCGTCGGGCGAACAGCGGTTGCCGGACCACGCGGTGTACGCGTCGGCGACGAGCGGGTCCCAATCGACGGGGACGACCTGACCTACCACGTCGGGCGCCATTGCGCTGACCGCGATCGCGGCGTCGAGCACCCGCTGCACGCGGGCCGGGTCGTAGGTGGAGAGCATCCGCTGTTGGGCAACGAGGAAGATCGTGTCGAGGTTGGCCGGGTAGGTGCTCGGGTCCGCAAGGGTTCCCGCCGCCGGGGGTGTGAACGCGGGAGTTCGAGGCTGACACGCCGGGGGCGTGGTGCCGCGGTTCACCTGCTGGCGCAGGACGTAGGGCTTGGTGCTGAACGCACCGTTGTATCCCGAGACCTGGACCCAGTAGGTGCCGGCGACGAGGGATCCGGTTTCGATCCGCTCGTTCTGCAGGTCACGGCTCGCGGAGACGGCCACGACGGCGCCGAGGCCATCGACGGTGGGCACGTCGTTCACGAGGTCCGGCGCGACGGAGGAGTCCTGGGGTGCGCCGTCCAGACCGAAGTCGGCGACACTGCTCTGGGATTCGTCGGCGCTGACGGCGGCTCCGGGCGGCGGTCCATAGAGCTTGAGGTCATAGTCGGCGGGGAGGTTGCCGAGGAACACGCTGGCCGACGCGCCGCTCGCAGCCTGAGTCGGGCTGACGTCGAAGCGGAAGAGGTCGGTGTCCGTCGCAGAAGAGATGTGGCTCACGTACAAGGTGTCGGGAGCCAGCGTCTTGAAGTCTCCGGGTGCACCGTTGCCCTCGGAGGATTCCACCACCGTGATCGGAATCGCCGTGGTTCCCACCGCGGAGGCGGTGTTCGAGCCGAGCGCCACGGTTGCACTGGCCGCCTTGGGCCCGAGGTCGATCCCGGCGCGGTTGGCGAGGGTGAGCGTGTGGGCGCCACTCGTTACGGCGACGAGGGTGAACTTCAGGCGCCCACCCGCGAGGAGGTTCGGGTCGGCAACCGGTGTGCCGTCGAGCTTGGCCGTTCCGGGCACGTAGG
The DNA here is from genome assembly GCA_031430375.1 of Acidimicrobiia bacterium. Taxonomy (GTDB): domain Bacteria; phylum Actinomycetota; class Acidimicrobiia; order IMCC26256; family JAENVU01; genus JAENVU01. Next base: position 799 of record JANPBJ010000204.1, on the reverse strand, counting down.
CGAAGCCTTGGGCCATCGAGAAGTCGACCGTGAGGTCGCGCGGAATTGTGCCACCGACGTTGAGTGCGAGCGCGTAGTTCACGACGGGCTCGAGCGGGCTGGCGAGGTTCTGCAGTGGCGTGGCGCGCAGGTCGAGGTTCTCCCAGGCGAGGTTGCCGGCCGGGAGTACGCCGGGGAATACATCTTCGAGGGTGATCTGGTCGAGGACGGCGTCGAGCTCGGGACTTTGCCCGGCAAGCGCGAACAAATCGGCGACGGTCCCGATGATCGCGTTGGGCGGCATCGACGCGAGGGTCAACGTCAGATCCGAGCAGTTGTTGATCAGACTGCAATCGAAGATGGTGCTGCGGGCGCCGGCGGGGATCGCGCCGACGGTCAGCGCGCCGAGCGCGGTCGGTGAGTTGTCGATCCGGCGCATCGCGATCCGGCGCATCGCGACCGGCCCCAGCCCGGTCTGGGCGAGGTCGATCCGGCGCATCGCGATCCGGCGCATCGCAATGCTGGAAATGTCGGTGCCCGCGACGCTGAGCGACACGACCGTGACGCCATCGGCGCTCGATGGCACGGAGGGATTGATGCCGTAGCTCGTGCAGGTGGCGGCGCCCAACGCGTCGCACCACGCCTGGAGCCGCTGCTGGGGGGTTCCCGCAGCAACCGCGTCCGTGAGCGGGATGTCGGCGAGTTGGAGGGAGCCGAGCGAGACTGCCACCGCGGGGACCGCCCCGAGGATCGTCTTCGACAGATCCAGCTGTGACAGCGTGAGCGCGCTGACCTGGGGGAGGTCGATCACGTCGCCGAG
>JANPBJ010000203.1:0-34207 GCA_031430375.1 Acidimicrobiia bacterium | reverse complement strand
TCCCGGCAGGAGGCGAACATCCGCGGCGAGTTCGACGGTGGTATCCACATAGGTGGCCGCCGGATCCACCATGGTCACGCCTTCGCGCATCCACCGCTCGTTGATCCGCTCCCGCAGGATTGCTTCCGCGGTTGCAAGTTGGGCGCGGTCGTTTACGTGGCGCGCCGCGGCCGGATCATCCGCCGCAACGGCAACCACCTTGTGCCCGGCCTCGCGCAGGACTGCGATCGCATCCGTGAGGTAGTACTCGCCCTGGGCGTTCTCGGGACTGAGTCTCCGCAGTGCCGGCGCGAGCAGGCTGCGGCGAAAGCAATAGATCGACGTATTGACTTCGGGCAGTTCCAACTCTTCGGCCGTGGCATCGGTTCGTTCGACGATCCGATCGACGCCACCCTGCGCGTCTCGAACCACTCGGCCGAAACCCCACGTCCACGGCGTGAGCTCGGACGTGAGCACCGTGACCGCGGCATCCGACTCACGGTGCGCGGTGGCAAGACGCGCCAAGAGTTCGGGACGCACCAGCGGCGCATCGCCCGGCATGATGATGACGTCACCTTCAACGTCAGGATCATCCGCGAACGCGGTGAGCGCAACGCTGGCTGCGTCGCCGGTGCCGCGCTGGACCGATTGATCGACGAACACCACCGGCACATCGGTTTCGACCTGATCCTGCAGCGTCTTGGTGACCCGCTCGGCGCCATGGCCAACCACCACCACAATGCGCTCCAGGGGCAGGGCACCCAGTGCGTCCACCACGTGCAGGAGCATGGGCCGTCCGCACAGTGGGTGCAGGACCTTCGGCGTGGTGGAACGCATCCGCGTCCCTTCGCCCGCTGCCATAACCACTGCAGCAAGCGGTCGATAGCTCATCTCGTCCCCTCGTGGCCCTGCGGGCCGGGCCGGTCGGGCCCCGTTCGGAGCGCGCGGGCCAGGTTCACGCGACTCCGCTCCTCACTCATCTCGTCCCCTCGTGGCCTAACTCATCTTGGTTGGTCACTGGTGGCTCCGCGCTAGCGACTTTGACCATCTCTGAGGGCTCGACACCCCGGCTCGGGGGCGAGGTTTCGAACCTCGACTTGGGACTCCAAAGGACCCCGTGCTGCCGTTACACCACCCCCGAAGGAACGCGGTTGACCTTACCGCGGAGCGTGCGCGTCGACGGTCTCCATTCACGGTCCGCAGTGGCGAACGCCAGCGCACTCCCCCGAATGTGCCGCGGCGCACCGATGCGGCTAGTCTCCCGGCCCTCATGGGCTCCCTGATTAAAAAGCGCCGTAAGCGCATGCGCAAAAAGAAGCATAAGAAGCTTCTCAAGAAGACGCGCTGGCAGCGCCGTCAGCAGGGTCGCTAGTCCAGGTCGTTCAGCACTCGGCCCGAAAACGTTTCTACGCCGAGTTGATCTCTGACCTGTGACGCGATCTGCCTGGCCGTCTCTTCATTGGGCGCCAGCAGCCAATACGACGATCCGCTGCCTGCGAGCAACGCAGTCAAGTTGGTCACCCGTTCCAGGGCATCGCGAAACTCCCGCACTCGAGGTTCGACGCGCTCCGCGGCGGGCTCGAGATCGTTCACCAATCCGTCCACGAGGTGGGCCACCGCCGCGGGTGCGGGGAGGAACCGTTCGCTGCGAGGCTCGCCCAGCTCATCCCACGCCCGAAACACCGGTGGGGTTGCGAGCGAGAACGGTGGCTTGGCCACCACCACGTGCAGCTCACCTGTGAGTTCGACGGTCTCGAGCCGCTCCCCGCGACCGCGCATGAAGACCGGCCGACCCTGCACACACACGGGAACATCCGACCCGATCGCAGCCGCCGCGCTCATGACCAACTCCTCGTCGAGCCCATGGGTATCTCGCAGCACGCGCAGTAGTGCCGCGGCGTCCGCGGACCCGCCGCCCAGCCCCGCGCCGGACGGAATGCGCTTGGTGAGTTCGATGCGAGCGCCGGCATTTCGAGGCAGCACGGCGCGCGCCGCGCGCACCACGAGGTTGCCCTCATCATGCGGGATGTCGTCGCCACCGCCGTTCACGATCAGTTCGACGACGCCGGCCGTGGCAGGACCGATCGCGAGGGTGTCCACCGGTGCCGAGATCATCACCGTGAGAGCCTCGAGTTCGTGGAACCCGTCGGGACGGGTCCCGAGCACCCGCAGCGTGAGCGTCAGCTTGGCCGGAGCCGACACCTCGATCCCCGGGTTCACGCGCCCGCCGCCCGCGCCAACGCGGCCCAGCGATCCAACGTCAGCACCTCGGCTCGAACCCGTCCATCAATTCCCGCGGCGGCCAGAACTTCCTCGGTGCGCTCCCCCAGTTCGCCACGCAGCGCACCGCGCAGCATCTTGCGCCGTTGGCCGAACCCGGCACGCACCAACGCGAAGAGCCGATCCGGTGACGGCACGTCCACTGGTGGCGTCGAGTGCCGCACGAGGCGCACCAACGCGGATTCAACCCGGGGCGCCGGGATGAACACACTCGCCGGGACCAGGCCCACCACGTTGGCGCGGGCGTAGTAGGCGATCTTGACCGAGACCGCGCCGTACGCCTTCGTTCCCGGACCTGACGCGAAGCGCTCGCCCACTTCCCGCTGCACCATCACCAACATGGAGCGAACCGACGGTGCGGCTTCGAGGAAGCGCATCACGAGAGGCGTCGCCACGTTGTACGGCAAGTTCGAGACGAGGTGCCACGGGCGGCCGTCGTCGGGCAGCAACTCCGAGAGATCGATCGACATCGCATCGCCGATCACGACCTTCGCGGCATCGGGACCGATCGTCTCCGTGAGCGCGGGCACCACATGACGGTCGAGTTCAAGTGCCGTCACCACGAGGCCAGCCTCGAGCAGCGCGACCGTCAATGACCCGACCCCCGGTCCGATTTCCAACACCTGGTCGCCGGGTTGGAGCGCGGCGAGGCGCACGATACGGCGAGCGGTATTCGCGTCAGCGAGAAAGTTCTGTCCGAGCGCGCGGCTCGGCTTGAGTCCGTGACGTTCGAGCAACGCGGGGATGGTGGCGGGGGTCAGTGCCACCGGCGGCCTCCGCTCAGCGGATGTAGATGTCGAGCCGGATCACACCGGTCGACAACGGCGCGAGCGCGGCGAACACGTCAGGATTCAGGTCGATGACGTGGCCGGTCCACGCCTCCGGACCGCGGTCCCCCACCCGGCACTGCGCCGTCTTGCCGTTGGCCTTGTTGACCAATCTCAAGATCGTGCCAAACGGCAACGTGAGGTGAGCACACGCACCGGCGCCCGCATGGCTGTCGTAGAACGTGGCCGATCCCGAACCCCAGTATCGACCGCCGGTGACAGGATTGGCCGGCGGTGTTTGATTCCCGGAGGTCTTGGTGCCCCGAGCGAGGATCCGGGTGACCGGCGCGGCCACCACTTCCCTGCGGACTTCGGTCCACTCGACAACCTGCCCATCACGCCGAACCACCTTCGAGACAACTCGGACTCGCCCGTTCTGGCCCGCTTGGATGGTCTGCGTGTGGCCGGCGGCGAGGCTCGCGTTGTCGCGGTACTCCGTAGGGAACGGAGTGAGCTGTTCTTCGGCTACCTCGTCGGCGGCGATTCGAAACACCCGGACCGTCATGCCCGACACAATGCGGGTCTCGGCTACTGGCTGCATCTCGTCCTGGGGGCCCATGACGATGTTTCGGCTCGCGACGAGTTCGCCCGCAGTGAGCGCGGTCACCCGGCTCAACGGTGAGGTCACACCATCGACGATCAAGCTCACGTCGTGGGGAGTACGCAACACGAGGCGGTCGCCACGACCGAGACGCCCAGGTGAACCCAGCGCGACGAGCCCGACCGGGAGTCCGAGTTCGCGCCGCAGGGCACTCAGCCGATGCCGGGTCGGGCGACGAGCGGTCACCACACCGTCGACATCGACGACGAGAGGGAACGATCGGATCACACTGATCGGCATGCCCTGGTGGAGTTTGGTGGCGAGCGATGGAATCACGCGGTCGCCGCGGTTCAGGACGATTCCGCGGGCGGTGAGGACATCGGCCACGGTGCCCTCGCGAGTCACGATCGTGCTCGCCTGACCGTCGATCGACACGGTCACGTCCCGACGGGGCTGCGTGGACCCGAGGACCTGAGCCGTCACGCCTACGAACGCCGCGGTGAGCGCGACCACGAGGGCGGTCACGATCACGCGGCGACGCAGGCGTAGCGACCGACGGCGACCCACAATCGCGGGTCGATCCGGCTGCACCCGTGCGTACTCCGCGGGGACCAGCAAAGGAGCGGAGACCGACTCAGCCTCGAGCACTCCCGCAATGATCGGTTGGTGCTCCGGCGCCGGCTCGGACCGGATTTCCGTCAGTTGGTCGCTGGGCAAGGCTGCTGCCACGACGGTGGGGACTTCTGTGGGCAGGTCGACCAGCTCAGGAGGCCGCTCCGGAGTCTCGACGGGCGGCGCAGCTTCGAAGATCGAGAGCGACGCGGTATCTGTCGTCGCCGCAGGCAGACCGCCGGTGAGAAATGGATGATCGGCCTCGGCGCTGCGCCAAAAATCGGCCTCCAAGGTCTCGAGCTCACGCTCCAGGTCGACCCGCCCTTCCTCCAACGCCAACAGCTCGAGTTCGCCCGTGATGTCAATCGCTTCGAGCTCGGCGGTGACATCGAAGATCGGAAGCCAGGCATCGGGCTCGGGCGCGACGAGGCGCGCCGGAGACGGCTTGACCGTCTGCAACGCATAGCGCCGTGCGCGCGCGTCGGAGCTGTTCATCCGCGCGCTTCTACGAGTCAGGTGCTCGGTGATCGGGGTCCGCCTCCCGGTCGTTGCCGATGCCTCGAGGCACCGGTCAGGCCAGAGGCGAACCTAACGACGGGTTCCCGCGAAGGCAATCTAGATTCCAATATCTGCCAGTCATTGTGCAAGGAACCTCTACGCCTCGACCCGTAAAAGGGCAGGTCAGCCTGTCAACGGCGGGAAAAGAGCAGGGCCGCGTTCGCCCGCGTCACGTTCGCGATCACGGTCTCGGATTCGCCCCGAGCCGCCGCGATCGCACCCCCCACATGGGTCACCCAGGCGGGTTCGTTGGTCTGGCCGCGGAAGGGAATCGGCGCGAGATACGGACTGTCGGTCTCCACCAGGAGCTGAGACGCGGGAACAATCGCGGCGGCGGCGCGCACCGGATTCGCGTTCTTGAAGGTGACGATCCCGCTGAACGACACCGAGGCCCCGCGCCCCACGCACGCCTCGGCCTCGTCCGGACCACCGGTAAAGCAGTGGAACACCGTGCGCGGCGGTAGCCCTTCCGCGTCAAGGATCGCGAACGTCTCATCCCAGGCCTCGCGGGTGTGAATGACCAGGGCGAGATCCAGCGCATGGGCGAGCCGGATCTGGGCTGCGAAGGCGGCGGCCTGATCCGGACCCGGCGAATGCTCATAGTGGTGATCGAGCCCGCATTCACCGACGGCCACCACCTGAGGCTCTGCAGCCAGATCAACCAGCTCGGCCCACTCGCGGCCCAGCTGCGTTGCGTCGTGGGGATGCAGCCCCACGGTGGCGACCACATCGGTCCGGCGGCGCGCGTGGACCACCGCGGATCGAGACGTTTCCAGATCGGTGCCGACACAGACCATCCAGGCCACACCGGCGCCGCGTGCCCGATCGATGATCGCGTCGGCCTCGGCTCCCTCTGCGGGGAGATGGCAATGGCTGTCGACCCAGCCCATGTCCACAGCACCAGGGGGTTCGGGACTCGCGGCTTCCGTACTCACGAACCCAGGCGAGGGAACAGCGAATCACCCTTCTCCAGTTGGTTCCCTGCCGTCTCCATCGCCCCCCATCGGGCATCCCCGGGAAGCCGGCAATCGACCGGCGTTCCCGCGAGGCCAAGCCGCCGCCACAGCTCGGCTGCGGCGCGAGGAATGACCGGCGATGCCAGCAGCGCGACGACGCGAAGCACCTCGAGGCAATCCCCGATAACTGCGGCGGTGGCCTCAGCATCGCCCGCCTTGTTCAAGGCCCATGGTTGGCGGTCTTCGATGTAGGTGTTGGCATCGCGGATCAGTTGCCATACCGCGCCGAACCCGTCGGCGAAGTTGAGCTCGGCGAGCGCCGCCTCGAACCCAGCGAGCGCGACACCAGCACTCGCTGCGAGTGATCCGTCCGCGCGGGTCGCGGGCACGCTCCCCGCGCAGTACGACACCGCCATGTTGAGCACGCGGCTCGCGAGGTTGCCGAAGTTGTTCGCGAGATCCGAGTTGTAGCGGGCGACCATCCCTTCGTAGCTGAAGTCGCCATCGGAGCCGAAGCGAACGTCGGTCACGAAGTGATACCGGAAGCCGTCGCTGCCGAACTCCGGCACGAGATCAGCGGGAGCGATTTGGTTCAGTGCCGTCTTGCTCATCTTGTCGCCACCCACAAGGAGGTAGCCGTGGGCAAAGATCCGCTCGGGCAAGGGCAGACCGGCCGCCATGAGCATCGCGGGCCAATACACCGCATGGAAGCGCAAGATGTCCTTCGCGAGCAGGTGGTACTGCACCGGCCAGCGGCGGGCGAAGAGCTCGGGGTCGCTGCCGAACCCAACTGCGGTCGCATAATTGATCAGCGCGTCGTACCAGACGTAGGTCACGTGCTCGGCGTCCCACGGCAGCGGGATACCCCACGAGATCGACGTGCGGCTCATCGAAAAGTCGCGCAGACCTTGGCGGATGAAGCCGAGGACTTCGTTGCGCTTGCTGTCCGGCTGCACCGCCTCGGGGTGGGCTTCGTAGTACTCGAGCAGGGGTTGCTCGAACTTCGACAATGCGAAGAAATAGTTGTCCTCGGTGACCTGCTCCACCGGCCGGTGATGGATCGGACAGTTGCCGTCCACCACTTCGTCGTCGGTGTAATAGGCCTCACACGGAACGCAATAGGGGCCCTCATAGGTGGCGAGCTCGATGAAACCGTTGTCGTAGACCTGCTGGAGAAAGGCCTGGACCGCAGTGTGATGGCGCGCCTCGGTGGTGCGGATGAAGTCGTCGTTCGAAATGTCGAGCAACGCCCACGCGTCTTGGTACCGCGCACTCGTGAGATCCGCGAGTTCGAGTGGTGTGATCCCCCGATCCTCGGCAGCTCGTTGGATCTTGAGCCCGTGCTCATCAGTCCCGGTGAGGAAGAGGACGTCGTCGCCGTGCAGACGACGCCAGCGGGCCAGGACGTCGGCATGCACCGTGGTGTAGGCATGGCCGATGTGTGGCGCGTCGTTCGCGTAGTAGATAGGGGTCGTCACATAGAAGGATTCAGACAAGAGCCCTACAGTACCGACGGTCCGAGCAGTTCCGAGTTCTCATTTGCGGGGTATCCACATGGCCAACGGTGTTGCCCGCAAGGTCGACCAGCTCGGGCGCGTCGTCATCCCCGTGGAGATGCGAAAGTCGCTGCGGATCGACTTCGGTGATCTGGTGATGATGTCGGCCGAGGGCGAGCGCATCGTGCTCGAGAAAGTGGAACAGCGCTGCGTGTTCTGCGGATCGAACGATCAGTTGCGCGACTTCAGCCGCAAACTGGTCTGCGCCGTCTGCGTGGGGAAGCTCACCGCGCGCTGAGCCGAACCGCTCGTTCGTAGACCTCTCGGCGCGAGATGCCCAGCCGCGCGCTCACGATCGCGGCTGCGTCCTTCTTCGATGTGCCGGCCTCGATCTCGGCGCGCAACGCGGCATCGATGTCTTCGGCCGTTGCCGACGGCCGTTCGCGAACCGCACCGCCAACCACGATCACGCACTCGCCGCGCGGGTCCTCGCCGCCGAGCGCCTCAATGACCTCAGCGAGCGTTCCTCGTCGCACTTCCTCGTGCAGTTTGGTGAGCTCACGTGCGAGCGACACCGCACGGTCCGGCCCGCAGTGCGTGACGAGTTCCTCGAGGGTTGCGACCACTCGGCGCGGCGACTCATACACCACGACGGTCCGCGTCTCCGCGGCAATCTCGGCGAGTCGCTCGCTCCGCCCATTGCCCTTGCGAGGCAGAAACCCTTCGAAGACGAACCGCTCCGTGGGGAGACCCGAAAGCACCAACGCGGCGGTGACCGCGGTCGGCCCCGGGACCACGTCCACCGCGAGGCCCGCATCAAGACATGCTCGGACCAGCTTGGAGCCGGGATCACTGATGCCAGGCATGCCGGCATCGGTCACATAGGCAACCCGCAGGCCGGACTCGACCTGCTGCACCACCCACGCGCAACGCGCGGTCTCATCGTGCGCCGCGATCGATCGCAATCGGCCACCGCCGGCAACACCGGCGTGACTCATCAAGGCATGCGTGCGACGGGTGTCTTCGCACACGACGAGGTCGGCATCCCGAAGCGTGTCGATGACCCGAGGCGAGAGGTCACCCAAGTTTCCGATCGGTGTCCCCACCAACACGAGGGCACCGGCCCCGCCGCCTTCAGTCCCGCCGCCCTCGGTCGCCCCGCCAACGGTCCCGCCCTCAAAGGTCATGGGCGGATCTCGAGGCGGTCACCCGCGCGCAGACGCCAACGATCAAAGGCCCCGGCCTCGGCTTCCAGTGCCATCGCGGCGCGCACGACGAACGGGGAGAGCCGGCGAGGCGCGAGGGTCGCCGTGCGCAACACCACGCCGTCGCGATCACAAAAGGCCACATCAATCGCGAACTTCATTCCGATGGTGTGAACATTCCGGCACGGCTTCAGCAGCATCACGCCGTCGATCCCGGTCCGACCGAGCAGTCCCCGCCTCCGACCGCCCGCGCCGTGGGGGACTGCCACGGTTGCGAGTACCTCGCCGTCACGCACCAGCCACATCGCACCGGTCTCCCGCGATTGTCACGCCCGGGAAGGTAGCGCGCGGTTCTGTTCCCCAGGTCGCGAGGAAATGGGTCAGGGCGGCCGTCGACGCATCCGCGTCGCCGCCCACCAGCATCTCCAACACGAGACCGGTACGATTCCCCCGGTGACGTCGACCACCACCGACGCCCCCGACCAGCTGGCATACCAGCCCGCACTCGACGGGCTCCGGGCGCTCGCCGTGGCTGCGGTCGTTATCTTCCACCTCGATCAGTCCGGACTCACCGGAGGATTCCTCGGGGTCGACACCTTCTTCGTGCTCAGCGGTTTCCTCATCACGACGCTGCTCGTGTTGGAGTGGCGTCGCAATAGCGCCACCGGCGTTGACGGGACAATCGCGTTCGCGACCTTCTGGGCGCGGCGGGCCCGACGGCTCCTCCCGGCGCTGATCCTGATGATGATCGCCGTGGCGATCTTCGCGGCATTCAACGTCGCCCCGACCGAACTCGGACGACTTCGCGGGGACGGATTCGCGGGCCTGTTCTACGTCGCGAACTGGCGCTTCGTCTTCTCCGGCCAGTCCTACTTCGACCTCTTCAACGCACCGTCCCCGTTCCGACACCTCTGGTCACTCGCGATCGAAGAGCAGTTCTATTTGGTATGGCCAGTGGTCACACTGGTGAGCCTTCGGCTGGGACGCGGCCGGTTGCGCGTACTCGCGCTGGTCGCCGGACTGGGGGCGATCGCCTCGATCGCGTTGATGGCCACACTCTTCGAGGCCGACGACCCGTCGCGCGCCTACTACGGCACCGACACGCACGCACACACGATCCTGATCGGCGTCCTCCTCGCGCTCGTGTTGGTCGACGTGTCCCCAACCGCACTCACCGCGGCGCGGCGTCGCGCGGCCGACGGGATGGGCGTCGTAGCGCTCGTCGTGATCCTCGTGGCGTTCGCGAGTGCACACGACGCGAGCAGTTGGCTCTACCACGGCGGCTCACCCGCCTTCGCGGTTGCCGTGGCGGCGTTGATCGGGTCGATCATGCTCAGACCGCGCGGTTTCGTCGGGCGCGCGCTCGCGGTCAAGCCTTTCGTTGCGCTCGGGGTCATTTCCTACGGCGTCTACCTCTGGCATTGGCCCGTGATCGTCTACGCAACCGAGTCCCGCGTCGGGATCTCCGGGCTTCGACTCGCAGCCTTCCGGATCGTGCTCACCCTCGGCGCGGCGATCGCTTCTTATCTCTTCGTCGAGCGGCCGATCCGAGCCGGACTCCGAGGTCGCGCCACCTGGATCGCCGCGCCCGCGGGGCTCGCCGCAGGCGCGGTCGCGATCATGCTCGGCACCACCGGCGCGGTCGCCGCGCCCTCCTTCCTTGAAGCCGGTATTCCGGCCGTCACCTCGAGCACCACCCTCGGTCCTCCCGAGCAAGGGAACCCGATTCACGTGGTGTTGGTGGGCGATTCCCTTGCGGCCTCGCTCGGTCCCGGCCTCGACGATGCATTGACCGCTCGTGGCATCGCCTTTGAGGCCGATGCCACGCCGGGGTGCTCGATTCTGCGAGGTGTGACCGTCCAAGCCGACGGCCGTCCGTACCCGTGGTCACGCGCCTGCGCGAAGGCGATCTTCCCGGCACTGCGCACGGTCGTGAAGACCGAACCGCGTCCCGATCTCGTGCTGTGGTTCGCGAGTTGGGATGCCGTGGACCGCGACCTGGGAGGTCGTCGCGTTCGCCTCGCGGATAGCCGCGGTCGGGTCGTGCTCGGCGGGGAGGTCAAGCGGGCCGCCGCGCTGCTCACCGCTCAGGGTGCCCGGCTGATGATCCTCACGGTCCCTTCGCCGGTACCGGGGACCGCGACTGTGTTGCCCGGGCTCGACGAGGCCCGCCGAGTCCGCGCGTTGAACGCGATCTACCGGGACGCGGGCCCCACGAGAGACGGTCGAGTTTCGATCCTGGATCTTGCCGCGATCGTGTGCCCGGACGGGCGCTGTCCCGCCCAAGTCGCGAATGTGGAGCTCCGTCCCGACGGATCTCATTTCGGCCCGGACGGCGCCAAGTATGTGGGGGCCAAACTCACCGATGCAATGCTCGAATGCTGGCGCGACCCCGAAACCTGTCGCTCATAGGAACCCTCATCAGGAATTCGAGATGACCGAGGGATCGAGGATCGGGAGTCGGACTGCGAACGCGGCGCCGACGCCAGAGTGCGGCTCCGCGGTGGCGGTCCCGCCCATCGCGGCGGCCAGCTCGCCCACAATCGCGAGTCCGAGTCCGGTGCCCACACTGCGACCCGGGACCGCACGCGACACGTAGAGGCGCTCGAACACGCGATGGACTTCGGTGGGATCAATGCCCGGGCCGTCGTCGACCACACGAATCTCAACGTCGGCCGTGCTCGTGGCCACCACGTGAACATCAATACGACCCTGCGCGTACTTCAACGCGTTCTCCACCAGGTTTGCCACGATCTGCGCCACCCGCTCGGGGTCACCGGTGGCGAAACGTTCGCCGTGAGCATCGATGTGGAGCTCGATCCCGAGTTCGTTCGCCGCGGGCAGGAATGCTTCCACCGCGGTGCGGACCGCCGCGTTCACATCGAAGGCACGCGGCGACAACGAGAACTGGCGCGCATCCAAACGCGCGAGGTCCAAGAGATCGGCCACGAGCCGTTCCAATCGATTGGCTTCGGCTGTGATCACCGCACCGGCGCGCTGCTGTTCTTCCGACGCGGGAATCGTTCCATCGGTCAGTGCTTCCGCGTAGCCACGGATCGAGGTCAACGGTGTGCGCAGGTCGTGAGAGACCGACAGCAGGAATGCCCGTTCGCCGTGGCGCGCGTGCTCCAGCTGCATCGCCATGCCGTTCATGGTTCGGGCGAGGTCACCGAGTTCGTCGTCGGGGTGCGGTCCGAGGTCCACGCGCGCGGCGAGGTTGCCGCCCGCGATCGCTCCGGCCGTCGCGCCGATTGCCGCCAATGGTCGGGTGAGACGGCGGGCCAAGAGGAACGACACGATCCCGGCCGCCACGAGGGCCAGCGCTGCGCCGGTCAGGAAGAACCCTCTCGCACGGGCAATCGCGGCTGAATCGATCTTCTCGGTGAGCACCAGCACCGGGGTTCCCTGGGCCCCCGGCAGGATCGGCTCGGCCAAGAACGCCCACCCATTGGTGGTTCCCACCTGACGCTCGCCGCGCAGCAACCGGCCGGTATCGAGGTCCGGCAGTGTCAACCCGGCGGGCAGTTGGTTGACGGCCGCGGATCCTGGGTCCGCGACCGCATTGGTCGCCGGAGATGAGTCCGACGCCGCCCGTGTCCCCACGGTCGGTCCGGCGCCCGGAGCGCGCGCTCGCAACCGAGCCCGCAACCGGTCACGCTGCCCCGAGCGAGGGGTCGAGAGCGGCGTATCGGGACCGAAGGCGTTGGTCTCCGCCAGCGCGGCTACTCCTTCCGTGACGGAACCGTCGGAGTGGACTGTGAGCAGGGTTCCGCCGGTCACCCGCAGCACCGACGTCACGAATCGACCAATCCCCGCACTCGGCCGGCCGGTATCGCTCCGGGCTCGGAGAGCTCGGGAGAGTTGGAGAAGCTGTTGCCGTGCTTCGGGTGCTTGGTCTTCCAGGTTCGAGATCGCCGTGCGCTCGGCACTCGTGCGCACGAGCGTCACGGTGGTGACACCCGTGACAATCACCACGCCCACCGCAATGCCGGCCATCGCAACGAGGAGCCGACCGCGCAAGCTCCGGCGGCGCGTCCGGTTCACCGCGAGCCGGGTTCGAGCCGGTAGCCGAGCCCTCGGACGGTGGAGATCACACACTCGTTGTCGAGCTTCTTGCGCACCTGCGCGATGTGAACGTCGACCGTGCGCTCATCGCCAAACCAGTCGTGGCCCCACACGGCGTCGAGAATCTGCTGACGGCTCAACGCCAGGCCGGGACGTTCGGCCAGGAACCGAAGGAGCTCGAACTCCTTGGTGGTGAAGTCAACTGGCGCGTCGTGCACACGGATCTCACGCCGTCCCACATCCACCGCAACGCGTCCCGCCTGCAGGACCTCCGTGGTCTGGGGACCATCCGTGCGGCGCAATACCGCTTTCACACGCGCGACCAGCTCTGCCGGAGCGAACGGCTTGGTGAGGTAGTCGTCGGCGCCGAGTTCGAGTCCCAAGACGCGGTCGATCTCATCGGCGCGGGCTGTGAGAAAGATGATGGGCAACGCGCTGGTGGCTCGGATGCGCCGGCAAACCTCCAAACCATCAATGTCGGGAAGACCAACGTCGAGAACAACCAGGCGCGGTCGGTGATCCCGAATTGCGGCGAGCCCATCCTCACCGGTCGCAGATTTGAGAACTCGGAATCCGTCACGGCTGAGGTACAGGTCCACGAGATCCGCGATGTTGGGTTCATCCTCGATCACCAAGATCGTGCCCTTGTCCATCAGGGAATGCTCCCATGCGTTCCCCCACCAAATTGCGATGCCCGTGTGATGGTTTCGTGATGTCTCGACCACCAAGTCGACCAGCCGACGGTTCCTGTTCGCGAAACCGCTGCTGAGACGACCGGATCGCCATAAGGAACGGGGAGTGCGCGTCCTAGGGTGCGACCCATGCGCATCCTCATCACCGGAGCCGGCCGCGCGATCGGTCGAGCCACCGCAGTCGAACTCGTCGCCCGGGGCCACGATGTTGTGGCGACGGCACGCGACCCCAAAATCCTCGACGGCATCGACCGCGCGCGACTCCACACCCTCGACGTCACCGACGACGCTTCGGTAGCCACGTGCATCGGTGCCGTCGGCGAGCTCGATGCCATCGTCAACAACGCGGCGCTCGTAGGCACCGGACCGCTCGAAGGTTTCCCGCTCGACCAACTTCGTCGCGTGCTTGAGACCAACGCCATCGGCGCGCTGCGGTTGATCCAGGCGTTGCTCCCCGCTTGGCGAACGCGAGGCTCAGGGGTGATCGTGAACGTCTCCAGTATTCAGGGCCGGGTGGCCACACCACTCGAAGGCGCGTACGCGGCATCCAAGTATGCGCTCGAGGCGCTCTCGGAAACGCTCCACTACGAGGTCGGCCACTTCGGGATTCGTACCGTGATCATCGAACCCGGTTACATCGCACCGGGCATGAAACACACCGACGACGTCCGCGGCGATGCCGCGTATGACGAACTCTGGGAGCAGTGGACCGGTACCGACAGCAAGCTGACCGGACCGGCTGGGCGACCGGGGCCGGAACTCGTCGCCCGCGCCATCGGCGACGCCATCGAGAATCCCGCCACCCCGTTGCGCGTTCCCGTAGGGGCGGACGCCGAGATGGTCTTGGCCACGCGTTCCCAACTCGACGACGCCGCGTTCGAAGCGGCGATGCGCTCCACCATCGGCATGACCTGGTAGCCGCGCCAACGGTAGATCCGGGGCCGCACCGGCACGGATCTACTCTCGATGTCAGTCGGCGAGGCTCACGTGACCTTCTTCGGTCTTGATTTCCTTGCCGTTGCTCTCGAGCGCAACGCGAATTCCGTCGCCGAAGAGGTTCTTGTCGACGATCGCGCCACGATCACCCTTGAAATCACCCTCGGTGACGATGACCTTGTCACCAACCTCGAACTTCGACATCTCTATCTCCCTTGGATTCGCCCACGCTCGGCGTGCGCAGCAAGGCCGTCGGCCGATGGCCGCGACATCCGATCGAGAGGCATCCTCTCAACATTTCGACCATCGGCATATCACTTCGCCGCCTGGACCAATTTCCGGTCGAGCCGAGCCGCCGGGTCCAGCGCCGCTTCGCCAACCCGCGGGGCCGCAACGCCATGCCACTCAACTGCGATATTGCGCATCACCAGTGCCGAATCGAGCGCGATCGAACCAGCCGGGAACCGCGTGGCCTCGTCGAAGAACGAGGAACGCGCGCGGCGAATCTCCGTCGGCTCGACCGCCCATCCCTGGGCCCGCATCTCCATACCGGTCAACGCCACTCCCTTCGACGGTGAGTACCCCACGCACCCGGACCGAAAGAACGCCGATGCTTCCTCAGCGGAGGCGAACAACTCGCTCCCCCGAAGTTCATCCGCGATCGATACATCAAGGTCCACTGCGATCGCACCGTCTCGCGACGCGACCGACACGGCCATTTCAGATTCAGATTCCGAAACCGAGAACGCCGCGCGTTCATGCGCCCCCGGAAACACCCGGTCACCACCCAACACATTGATGATCGATGCGCTGTCCCGACGCGGGATGTAGACGCCGACCCGGCGCGTTGCGCCGTCGGTCCACTCCACGGCAAAGCGGTGAGCCATGTTCTCACTCCGCAAGCCAACCCATCGGGGTAACCCGCGCGGCCGCAACTGGCCGAGGCGCAGGACGCAGATGCCAGCCACTCCACACCCATGCACGATCTGGGGTTCGAACGGTGCCGGCAGCATCGCCGCCATCACTTCGGGATCAACCCGATAGTTCACCAGGAGCCTCCGTTCGACCATTCCAGTCATCGTCGCGGTCCACATGATTTCCACCTTCGAGCGAGCATCCTATCCGTGAATAGATACTAGCATAGTTATTGCTAGTGACTAGAGCGATGGTGAAACCAACTCTCCCGGCGGGGGTTCTGATGGATCCTTCGACTACCCTGCCCGCTTCGGTTCAGAGGAGCACACGTGAGCAAGAAGACCAAGAAACGCAAGCTGCGGGCCCGCCGCTGCAAAGCCAACCACGGCAAGCGACCCAACGTCGGTCGCCGCTAAGGACCCGACCCCTCACCCGGGTCCACCGTCGGCACTGATGCCGACGGCTTCGTGAGCACCAAGAGGACTGCCGCCACCACCGGCGCGAGGCCCAAGCTCACGATGACCGCAGCGCCGTCGCTCGTCGAGAACACGTCGAGATGCCGCGCGTGGTAGATCACGTGGAGCGCCCCGTTCACAATCGCGGCCACGAGCGCGGCGCGTACCAGTGGCACCGATAGCGAGATCAACGCGGCCACCAACACGACCAACAGGGCGAGGTTGAGTTCGCCGACGTCGCGCACGAGGTGCTGGTTATAGGGGCCATCGGCGGAGATCCAACGGCGACCCCCGCCGGGGAAGTCGGTATAAAACGAACGAGGCGCGAAGGTGGCCCAGAATCCAACCAACGCCACGCTGATGCTCAAGTAGGCCAATCCGATTCTGAGGATTCGGTCACGCATCTCGGTCACTGCTCCTTCTGGTCGGCCGCAACGGCAGCCCAACCCTCGCGCGCACTCGGGTACTGCGGCGACCACCCCGTGGCCTCGACGAACTTTTTGTTCGAGACGCGCTGCGATGCGCTGAGCGCCTCCGCGGCGGCCGCCCCGCCTCCGATGCGGACGAGGCTAGCCGGGGTCGGCTTGGGCGTCTTGACGCCAAACGCTTCGCCAAACGCGGCGAGGTATTCGCCGCGCCGCATCGGATCGCGGTCCGTCACGTTATAGATACCGGTCGCGGCCTCCAGCGCCGCGACAACTGCGGTCGCGACATCGGCGCAGTGAATCGACGACAGGTAGGCGTCGTTCGACCCGGCGATCATCGAACGGCGAAACCGCGCGAGCTTCAACGCGTCATCCGTGCCGCGGTTGCCGGCACCTCCGTAGAACAGACCGAACCGCAGCACAACCGTGCTCCCACCATCCGCGGCGAACCTGAGCGCCTCCTGCTCTCCCTCGATCGTGGAAGCCAACAGGCCGAGATCATTGATGAGCGGTGATTCCTCCGTGAGCCAGGCATCCCCACCATCGCAGTAGGTGAACGTGACCGACTCCTTCACGAAGTGCTGCGCGCCTACCGCGCGAGCGGCGGCCACGAGATGCTTGGTCGCATCGGTACGCAGCCGGTTGTGCGTATCCCATCCTTTGGGCCGACCGGATTTGGTGAGCGTGGGGACGTTGGTCGCGAGATGGAGCACCGCTTCGGTCCCGACCACGGCCTGGTGCACCGCGTCAGCGTCGAATAGGTCCACCGCCACCGGCTCGGCACCGCGGGCGCGCAACTGTTCCGCCGCGTCGTCGCGGCGACACACGGCGCGCACATCATGGCCCGCCGCAACGAGGAGCGGCACCAGGGGCCGACCGACCACGCCCGTGCCACCGGTGAGAAAAACCTTCATGTCAGTACCTCCTGGATCCATTTCGCTCCCGACGCGAGCGCGGCGTGCGGTGCATCCCGTGCCACGGTGTGCACAAGGTCCGCAACGGTGACGCTCCGCAACGACGCCCTCCACGCGTCATCTGCGCTCGTCATGGCGCGATGGATTCCGCACGGCACGAGGTAGGCAGCGGCCGGTTGAGCGACGGGTCCGCGCCGGCGGATCTCGGTGCAGCGGAATGCCGACTCGGTGCCGTCGATCGCCTCCACCACATCCAGCACGGTGATGCGCGTTGGCGGCTTCGCCAATCGGTACCCGCCGCCCGGACCCTGCACCGACTCGAGGATCCCGGCACGGCTCAGCGCCTGGAGATGTTTGGCTAGGTACGCAGCCGGAACACCGTGGAACTCCGCAAGGCGCGCCGCGGGCAGCGCAGCAGCGGGGGGGAGCACCGCCAGCAGAGTGGTGACGTGGATCCCCCACTCAATACCATCAGAGAGTTTCATAGTCCGGATATTAAGTATCCGGATTTAGGAATGCAAGCCGACTCCCGTCATATTGGCCAGAAGGCCAAGAGGGGAAGCCGAAGCGACGCGGCCGGAAACCCCGGCCTCGTTAGCCGCCATAGCGTTCGAGGCGCCCGCGAGTTCGGCTGTCGGATCCCATGCCCGGAATCGACAACACAAACCGGACCAACGTGGGCCAGCTATCCCACCAGACCGTGGTGATCTGGGTGAGGCTGATCCCCGAACGCATGACCCGAAACCGGATTGGCGTGCTGCAAAACCGACCGAATCGATAGCTGCGACGGGCCGGGCGCGGCCGACCGAACGGGACCCGTCGTAAACGACATTCCTCAATGTCGATCAGCGGAATCACCATCTTCGTGCGCAGTCCACGGATCCGGAGCTGGCTCGCGTCCACTTCGATCCGAGGAATCCACGTGAGGATGAGCGCCAAACCCAGTGGCACCAGGACTGCGGCGGCGAGGTACCCGGCGGCGGCACCGACCACACCCGCCGTGATCAGGATGGGGCTAGCGAGGCGGATTACCAGACGCGGCCGAAGGACTAATACCGGGCCGCTCGCCCCGTCGCCCGTACCACGAACCGGGGCCAGCGCGACTTCAGGTTCAGCGCGTACATCTGGCATCGTCGACCCATTGTGGAGGTGAATCCACCCCACCGCAAGGCAGCACAGAAATCAGCACTCCGGGTGCAAGAAGTTTGGGAACCGCATCAGGCCGGGAAACGTCGAACCCATGTCCGCCTACCAGGAGTTTGCCGTCATGCCTCGACCGTCCCGCACTCATCTCGCCACCGCTCTCGGCCTCGGGCTGATCTCGTTGATGGTGCTGATCTCGTTGCTCGCCCTGGGCGCCTCACCGGCGCGAGCGGCCGACAAGCGCGTGCCCCGCACCATCAGCGTTACGGCTACCGGCACTGCTTCCGGCGTTCCCGATACCGCGACCATCTCGCTCGGTGTCGACTCGCAGGCCGGCACCGCGGCCGAGGCACTCAACCGCAACGCGCAACGCACCCAGGGAGTGATCGACGCCATGCAATTCGTGGGCGTGAAGAAGCGGGACATCCAGACGAGCAACATCTCGCTCTATCCCACGTTCGATCAGAACAGTCGTATCACCGGCTACTCGGTATCGACCCGGATGACGGCCAAAACCCCTGACATCGCGAACGCCGGCAAGGTGATCGATGCCGCCGCCGGACTCGCCGGTGATGACATCCGGGTGGACTCGATCAGCCTGTCCATCGAGGACACCGGACCGGTCGTGCGCAACGCTCGGCGCCGGGCCGTCACCGCCGCGCGCGAGCACGCGGGCCAGCTCGCCCGGGCGGCCCACGCACGGATCGGGTCGGTTCGGACCATCGTGGAGGAGCGCAACGACGTCCCGACCTATCCCATCGCCGCGAGTTATCGCAGCGCGTCCGATGAGGATTCCGTCCCGGTGGAAGCCGGGACCCAGGAGCTCCAAATCCGGGTCAAGGTCGTGTACGAGATCGCGTGACCGTCACGGGGTTCTACGCTCGCCTC
Source organism: Acidimicrobiia bacterium (assembly GCA_031430375.1). Classification (GTDB taxonomy): domain Bacteria; phylum Actinomycetota; class Acidimicrobiia; order IMCC26256; family JAENVU01; genus JAENVU01. The sequence goes on along the minus strand of JANPBJ010000203.1, from coordinate 15,320 downwards.
CATGACCGACCTCGTGCTTGTTGCCACCGCGGAGCGTGTCCGCACCATCACGATGAACCGGCCCGAGGCGCGCAACGCGCTGAACATCGCACTGCAACGCGAGCTCGGCGCGGCGCTCGCGGACGCCGAGGCTGATCACGACGTCGACGTGATGGTGCTGACGGGCACCGACCCGGCGTTCTGCGCGGGCCTCGACCTCCGCGAGCTTGCCGACGGCGCCAAGAATCTCGTGGGCGGGGCCGACGACGCGGCAATCAGTCCGTTCGCCGGGCTCTGGCAAGCGACCAAGCCAATTATCGGCGCCATCAACGGCGCGTGCGTGACGGGCGGGTTCGAGCTCGCGCTGGCGTGCGACTTCTTGGTGGCATCGGAGCAGGCCTTCTTCGGTGACACCCACGCGCGCGTGGGCGTGATGCCCGCGGGCGGGATGAGCGTGTTCCTCCCCGCCACGGTGGGCGTGCGCCGAGCCAAGGAGATGAGTCTCACCGGCAACTTCTTGAGCGCGGCCGACGCGCGCAGCGCCGGGTTGGTCAACCACGTGGTGGCCCACGGTGACCTCCTCCCGACGGCCCAGCAGCTCGGCACCGACATCGTCGGCAACGACCAAGCCGCGGTCCGCAACCTCAAGCAGCTCTACGACGCGAACGAGAAGGTGACAGTCCGAGAGGCGATTGATCAGGAGCAGACCTACTTCCGCGCCTGGCGCCTCGACCCCGAAGAGATCGGCCGCCGACGCCATTCCGTCATCGGCCGCGGCCGATCGCAGTCGGATTGAAGGAGTACCTCGCTCGAGCCCGAACGGTGACCGCGCCCGACGACCGCCGGTGGACGGTGCGGCGGGTGATCCTCCCGCGCATTCCGCGCTTCGACGGATTCGGCAGCGGTCGCTCGCCAGCTGCTGATGGGGACCAGCCCAACTGCCATCTACGTCGGCCAGCCGATTGCGCCATGATCTCGTAGCATGAGCGCTCCGACGCGCAGGGAGTAGGCCATGTCCGGACGCCAGGACGTCGAGCGTTTCGAATCGCACATGAGCGACTCCGACGCGCTCATGTGGAACATCGAGAAGGACCCGCTGCTGCGATCGACGATCGTGACCGTGCTGTTCTTCGACCAAGCTCCCGATTGGGACACCCTCGTGGCGCGCATCGACCGCGGCGCGTGGCTCATTCCGCGGATGCGCCAACGCGTGGCCACCCCGGTGCTCCGCATTGGGCCACCGCACTGGTCCGGCGATGACCATTTCGACCTCAAGTACCACCTGCGCCGCGTGCGGGTGTGCGAGCCCACCGACGAGGCCGTGCTCGACCTCGCGCGCAATGCCGCGATGGCCGGGTTCGATCGGGCCCGGCCGCTGTGGGAGTACACCCTCGTGGAGGGTCTTGAAGGCGGGAGAGCCGCGTTCATTCTGAAGGTGCACCACTCGATGACCGACGGCGTCGGTGGCATGAAGCTGCTGCTCATGCTGTTCGACTTCGAACGCGAGCCCGCCGATCCGGGTCCCCTCGATCAGGTTGAGGCGATCCCCACGTTCGGTCCCACTGATCTGGTGCTCAAATCGCTCAGCCACCGGCGCCGGCGCGCGGTCGGCATGGCGCGCCGAGCTGCGATCGAAGCGTGGAACGTGACCAATGCGCTCGTCCGTCATCCGAAGGTGTCGGTCACCCATGCCGCAGAAGTCGGTGGGTCAGTCGCCCGTTATCTCGCGCCGGCCACGGTCCCCCACTCTCCGATCATGACGGCGCGAACCCTCGCCCGCGGGCTCGCCACGTTCGACCTCCCCCTCGACGACCTCAAGCGCGCGGGCAAGGCCGTGGGCGCATCGCTCAACGATGCGTTCGTTGCGGGAGTGATAGGCGGACTCGCGAGCTATCACGAGTTCCACGGTCAGAGTGTGGACCAACTTCGGATGGTCATGCCCATCAACCTGCGCGAGTCGGGCTCGGCGATGGGTGGCAACCACTTCACCCCGGCGCGGTTCCTGGTGCCGATGGCGATCAAAGATCCCGCTGAACGCATGCAGGAACTCGGGCGCCTGACTCGCATCGTGCGTGACGAGCCCGCCGTCGCACTCACCGAAGCCCTGGCCGGGGTCTTGAATCAATTACCCACCACGGTCACCACTGCCGTCTTCGGTTCAATGCTCAAGGGTGCCGACTTCGTGACGTCGAACGTTCCCGGCGCGCCGTTCCCGATCTATGCCGGTGGCGCCGAGCTCGAACGGATGTACGCGTTCAGCCCGCTCGCGGGAGCCGCGGTGAACGTGACGCTCCTCTCCCACTGCGGCACCTGCTGCATCGGCGTGAACGTGGATGCCGTCGCCATCCCCGACCGCGACGTACTTGTGAACGCCCTCGAACGCTCCTTCGCGGATGTCATCGCCGTGGGCCACGCCTGAAGGCAACCCAGCCGAGTTCCCCGGATCGTAAGCAGGTGCGAACCCATCCGGGCCCGCCGTGGCTCTACCCTCGCGTCAATGACTTCCGATATCGCGCCGGTCGAGGTGCCCGCGGATCGGGAACCGGGCGCGCCCGTGGGCCGGCGCTTGTTTCTTGGCCTTCTGGGACTCGGAACCGTCGGCGTACTCATGGGCTCCACCATCTCGAACTGGATCGAAGACCTCCGCAAGAACGACCCGACCGGACTCTCCACGTTGCTTCCCGGCGGCGGGGGCTGGCGGTATTACACCGTGACCGGCGAGTATCCGAGCCGATCGAACGCCGATTACAGCCTCCGCGTCCACGGCCTCGTGGACAATCCGTTCACCCTCAGCTACGACGAGCTCCGCGACCTGCCACCCACGCGCCTCAACCGCGACTTCCAGTGCGTCACCGGTTGGCGCGTTGGCGACGTGAAATGGCAAGGCGTGAAGCTCGCCGATCTGTTGGATCGCGCCGGCGTGCAAGCCGGCAGCGCGGCGCTGCGCTTCACCAGTTTCGACGGCGTGTACACCGAGAGTCTCACCATGGAGCAAGCGCGTCGCGACGATGTGATCGTCGCCTACGAACTCGAAGGCCAGCCGATCAGTAGCGACCATGGCGGACCCGTGCGCATGTGCGTGGCGCCGATGTACGGATACAAATTCACGAAGTGGCTCGACGGCATCGAGGTCACGGACAAGGTGATCCCCGGCTACTGGGAAGAACGCGGGTACGACATCGACGCCTGGGTCGGCGAGTCGAACGGACGCAACGATGTCCGCACCTGACACGGCGGCCCCCGCGACCGCGGCCGTCACCGCTGCGGCAACGAACGGCGCCGCAGCCGTGCGAGTCTCGCGCTTCACCGCCGTCGCACGCATCGCGCACTGGGGGAACGCGCTGCTCTTTGCCGTCACGATCGTCACCGGTCTGATGTTCCGATTCGGCTGGGGGCAGTCGCTCATTCCGGATCGGCTGCTCGCTCGGAACATCCACGTATATTCCGGGCTCGGCATTGTGGTGGCATTCGCGATCGCGGTCATCCCGCGCTGGGGTCGGGCGCTGCGGCGCGACCTCAGCCGCGTGAATCGATGGTCGCCCGACGACGTTCGCTGGATCCGTTCGCGCGGCCGCGACGCCACTGTGCAGCTCGGCAAGTTCAATCCAGGCCAGAAGCTCAACGTGATCTTCGTGGCCGCGGCGGCCGTGATCCTCGCCGCAACCGGTTCGATGATGAAATGGAACGAGCCATTCTCGACCGACCTGCGCAACGGCGCAACGTTCGTGCACGACTGGTTCGCGTACGCGATCTTCGCGGTGGTCTTCGGCCACATCGTGATGGCACTCAAGGATCGAGAGTCGATGCGCGGCATCACCTACGGCACCGTCTCGGCCGAGTGGGCGCGCCACCATCGTCCCGCCTGGTATGCCGAGCAACGCAACGAGGCGTGCGCCGCTTCCGGGAATGTCTCCGGCGCGCCAACCGATACCACCGAAGGTCCGGTCACAGTGGACGCGTAGGCTCCGCGGGTGACCACGGACCCGGCGCTCGACCCCACCAGCATCGTCCTACCCCCCGAGCTTCGGCCCTCCGACGGGCGCTTCGGCGCGGGACCGTCGAAGGTCCGCATCGATGCCGTCGACGCGCTCGCCCAGCGGGCCGGCGACTACCTCGGTACCAGTCATCGCCAGGCCACCGTCAAGTCGGTGGTGGGCCGAGTCCGGTCCGGAATCGCCGAACTCTTCGGCCTTCCCGACGGTTATGAAGTGCTCATCGGCAACGGCGGGACCACGTCCTTCTGGGACGCGGCGAGCTTCGGCCTGATCGACGCTCGGAGTCAGCACCTGGTGTGCGGCGAGTTCTCCTCGAAGTTCGCCACGGTCACCCGCACCGCACCACACCTCGGAGATCCCGAGGTGATCGAGAGCGCGCCGGGGACCCATCCGAGCCCGCATGCGAACGCCGAAGTCGACGCCTACTGCTGGCCCCAGAACGAGACCTCCACCGGAGTGATGCTGCCCGTCGTGCGGCCCGAGGGCGCCACCGCCGACCAGCTGGTGTTGGTGGATGCAACGTCGGGCGCGGGAGGGCTGCGCTTCGAGCCATCCGAGACCGACGTCTACTACTTCGCGCCCCAGAAGAGTTTCGGCAGCGACGGCGGTCTGTGGCTCGCGACGGTGTCACCCGCCGCCGTGGCGCGCATCGAACGGATCGCGGCATCAAACCGTTGGGTGCCCGCGAGCCTCGACCTCGGAATCGCGCTCGGCCAGTCCCGCCTCGATCAGACCTACAACACTCCCGCGCTCGCCACGGTGTTCTTGCTCGCCCATCAGATCGATTGGATGCTCGATCACGGTGGACTCGAATGGGCGGCGAGCCGGTGCGATGCCAGCGCCGAGATCCTGTACGGCTGGGCCGAATCAAGCGCGGTCGCAACGCCGTACGTCCAGAAGCCCGACGAGCGGAGCCACGTGGTGGGCACGATCGACTTCGACGATGCGATCGACGCCACCGCGATCGCCAAGGCACTGCGGGCCAACGGCATCGTCGATACCGAGCCGTACCGCAAACTCGGCCGAAACCAACTCAGGATCGCAATGCTCCCTGCCGTCGAGCCCGAAGATGTGGCCATCCTCACCCGCGCCATCGACTTCATCATCTCCAGAATCGGTTGACCCAGGAACGGCAACCTCCATGTCGCTGTGGGCTAATCTTGGCCCATGAGATTGCACATAGCGCTGGATGACGATCTGGTCGCCCAACTCGATCACCGAGCCGGCGCTCGGCAGCGCAGTGCCTTCATCGCGGAGCTGGTTCGCCGTGGGCTCGACGACGAACAACGGTGGGACGACATCGAAGCGTCGCTCGGACAGATCGCGGACACCGGCCACGCCTGGGACGACGACCCCGCGCAATGGGTCCATCAGGAACGGCATCGTGACCATCGTCGAGCCGGCTGAGGGTGGCTCGCCTCCTGCTCGATTCCACAGTGCTGATCGATGCCCTCCGCGGCCGACCGGCGGCGGGGCGCTTGGCGGGACTGCGAAGGATCGGCGTCGAACCCTGGGTGTGCGCGATCTCGATCGAAGAGATCTGGCGGGGCCTCCGACCAGGTGAAGAACCCCACGCCCGCCGATTGTTCACCGCCCTGCGGCTCGCGCCGCTTGCCGTCGCGGAAGGAACGCGGGCCGGGAAATGGCGACGAGAGTTCTCCAGCCTCGGGACCACCCTGCACCAGGCCGACTGCCTGATCGCCGCCGCCGCCCTTGGAGTCGGCGCCACGTTGGCAACCGCGAACGTCGCTGACTTCCCGATGCCGGAGGTCACGGTCGAGCACTGGCCCAGCGGCACCTGATCGCTACCGACTTCGCGTCGTGGGCACTTCGGTTGACGCAGACACGACCGGGCCACGATGCTCCCGCCATGCTCCCCGACGGACTCGTCGCGATCGTCAAACGCGATTGCCCAACCTGCGTACTCGTAGGACCGGTTCTCGCGGAGCTGCGAGACCGCAGCCAGAGTGCAGTCACCATCTATTCCCAAGACGACCCGACGTTCCCGGAAGCAACCGGGGGGTCCATCGACGACCGTGACCTCAACGTCAGCTTCGCCCTCGATCTCGACACCGTCCCAACCCTGATCCGAGTCGAGAACGGTCAGGAAGTTGCGCGCACCGTGGGGTGGAGCCGCGATCACTGGGCCGAGCTCACCGGTATCGGTGAGCTCGGCGTGGGGCTGACCGACCACCGTCCCGGTTGCGGCTCGCGGACCCAGGACCCCGCGATCACCGCAGCCCGTTCCACCAAGGAAGGCGAGCGGCACCTCCAGGCCCGCCGAGTGGAGCTCGGCACCGAGGAAGACGAAGCCGAAGCGATGTATGAGCGAGGTTGGTCGGACGGGCTTCCCGTGGTCGCGCCCACCGCGGCTCGGGTCGTGCGGATGTTGACGGGTACCACTCGCGCTCCCGAGGACATCGTGGCGATCATTCCGCCCGACCTCGTCGAGTGCACCGTGGAGAAGATCGCTATCAACGCTGTCATGGCCGGTTGTCGACCCGAGTACCTCCCGGTGGTGCTCGCGGCGGTCGAGGCCGCGTGTACCGACGAGTTCAATATGCACGGCCTGCTCGCCACCACCTGGTTCAGCGGTCCGGTGATCGTGGTGAACGGACCGATCACCAAGGCGATTGGCATGAATAGCGGCATCAACGCTCTCGGCCCGGGGAACCGCGCCAACGCCACGATCGGGCGCGCGCTCCAACTCGTGATCCGCAACGTGGGCGGAGGTCGGCCGGGCGATGTGGATCGCGCCACCCTCGGCCAGCCCGGCAAGTACACGTGTTGCTTCGCCGAGCACGAAGACGCGTGTTGGGAACCGATGCACGTGGAACGAGGGTTCCGCGCCGAACAGAACACCGTCACCCTGTTCGCGGGCGAAGGCGTGCGCGGCATGGTCGATCAACTTTCCCGCACCCCGGAGTCGCTCACTCGCAGCTTCGCGGCGTGCCTGCGCACCACCGCGCACCCCAAGCTCCCCATCGCGTTCGACGCCATGATCATCATCACCCCCGATCACCTCCGGGTCTACGAGGAAGCGGGCTGGTCCAAGGCCCGCTTCCGGGACGAGCTTGGCGCGCTCCTCCAGATCGACGGCCACGAGATGGTGCGCGGCGCCAGTGGCATCGAAGAGGGGATCCCCGAGGCGCTCGCCGAGATCACCCTCCCGAAGTTTCGCGACGGCGGACTACTCATTGCCCACGCCGGCGGCGCGGCTGGTCTGTTCTCGGGCATCATGGGCGGCTGGGCCAGTGGCTCGGTCGGCTCCGAATCCGTCTCCCGAGAGGTGCGCATATGACCACGCTGCTTGATCCCACCAGCGAACGTGCACCCGGCACGCGCGAACGCGCGGTCAGACCGGCAACCCTCGACGGCGCCACCATCGGCCTGCTCGACATCACCAAGGCCCGCGGCGACGTGTTCCTCGATCGCATCGCCGAACGGTTCGAAGCCGGCGGCCACACCGTGCTGCGGTTCGCGAAACCCACCTTTACCAAGCCCGCGCCCATCGACCTTCGTCACGAGATTTCGGCGAAGTGCGATGTGGTGATCGAAGCACTCGCCGACTGAGGCTCTTGCACGTCGTGCAGTGTGCACGACATCGTGAACCTCGAAGCACTCGGAGTTCCCGGCGTGTTTCTCGCGTCGAGCGAGTTCACCGACGCCGCGGCCGCGCAATCGGCCGCTCTGGGCGCCGATCCCGCCGTGATCTTCGTTCCGCACCCGATCCAGGACCGCACCGATACCGAAATGCGTGATCTCGCCGATGACGCGTTCGCTGCCATCATGACGGCAATCGTGAGTCCCGTGACCGAGCAGTAACGTCCGGGCATGCTCTTCATCCACGAAGTCCATCGCGTCATGGGCGCCCACGACCAAGCATTCGAGCAATCGTTTCGCGAAGAGCTGATGCCCACCCTCGGGGCCACCGATGACGCTCGTCTGCTCTACTTCCTCACGCTCGCGCATGGAACCGGCCGCGCGTACAACTATGTGACCTTGACCGCGGTGCGCGACGGTGCTGCGTGGGAACAACTCGCGCACCGCATGCAGCGAGGCGACCTCCGAAAATGGGTGACCTCCATCGATCAGATGCGCTGGGACGTGACGAGCAAAGTGCTCACACCGGCCGAGTGGTCACCGCTCCAGCATGTGGACTTCGACCGCGTCCCGGTTGACAACGGCGAGCACGATCAGACCTTGTTCATGGAAGACACGGCGTGGCCGCATGCCGGAATGCTCGACGAGTATCTGGAAGCCGCGCGCGACAACTATGCGCCAAGCCTCGCCGAAGGTCGCCACGGCGGTCGATCCCTGCTCGAACTCCAAGCAGTGTTCACCGCGGCGTGGGGCACGTCGGCTCGACACCGCGAAGTAATCCTCTGGCAACGCGTCACCAGACCGTGGGGCATCCTCGGGCTGCTCACTTCCGAGGTCCCCGCGGAGCACCGCGCCCCAGGCACATGGATGCACGATGCCCTGCGAGTACGGGACGACTGGGAGAGCCGCATGCTGCGGTCCGCGACCTGGTCACCCCTTTTCTAAAAAGCCAACTCCTGATGCCGGCCGTGTTCGTTCATGGAGTGCCCGACACCGCCGCGCTCTGGGATCGTCTCATCCCGATGCTCAGCCGGGCCGACGTCATCGCCCTCACACTGCCGGGTTTCGGAACCCAGCTCCCGCCGGATTGGCGGGGCACCAAGGAGGAGTACGCAGGCTGGCTGGTGACCGAACTCGAACGGATCGGCGAACCGGTGGACCTCGTCGCGCATGACTGGGGCGCAATCCTGGCGCAGCGAGTTGCTTCGATCCGTCCCGACCTCGTGCGCACGCTCGCCTGCGGAAGCGGGCCCTTGGACCGCGAGTACGAGTGGCATCCGATGGCCCAGCTCTGGCAGACGACCGAGGTCGGTGAGCAGATCATGGCCGCGTTGGGCTCGACACCGGCGGTCGACCTCGCCGCCGGATTCGTGGCCGGCGGTTCACCACCCGAGCTCGCGACGATGCAGGCGGAGCATCTCGATGACCGCATGGCTCAGTGCATCTTGGCGTTGTACCGATCAGCAGTCACCGTCGGCGAAGAGTGGCAGGACCAGGTGGCGGCGATGCCACGGCGTCCGGCAGTGGTCTTTCATGGAGCCGACGACCCGCACGTCCCGGCGAACATCGCGGAGCATCTCGCCGCCCGTCTCGACGCGGCACTGGTGATGTATCACGACTGCAGCCATTGGTGGCCATGGGCCCGCGCGGCAGAGACAGCCGAGACACTCACCGAGCTGTGGCGTTGAAACGCGACGAAGGCGCAGGCTCACGACCCGCCTGCGCCTTCGTCAGCATCTTGAGCGGTGATGCGGGCTAGGGACTTGCCTACTCACCTGGCTTCGAGGAGTGGGCGTGCTTCTTCTTCTTGGTGCTGGACTTCGAGGTTTTCACTCCCAACGCCTTCTTGAACGAGGCCGGGTCCGGTTCGTCGAACACGGTGCCGCCAATGCGGCCGCCGAGCTCGGGACACTCACCGGCGAAGACTCCCCAGCCACACTCCCAACCGGGAACGACCCAGTTGTGGAGCATCCAGATGTTCTCGAGCGCGACCTTCTTCCCACCCCGCGCTGCGCACTCGGCCTTCGAGGTTCCCTCATTGCCGACGACAACGGCCTCGGGGTTGAGGCAGAGACCGCCGTTCGCGTTGTGCTGGTGCCAAATGTCGTTCGCTCCCGCGAATCCTTCCGGGGCGCCGGTGGGGCTCAGGAGCAGGTAGCTGAGTCCGACGATCTTCGCGTCGGGTGTGTCGCCGTCGAACAGCAGCTCGGACGGAGCGGCCGGGTCGAACTTCGCCACCAGGCTGACCTTCGTGTAATGCGCACCGATGCACGGTACGTAGACCGTTGATTTCCGATAGCCACCGGCCTCGGCCGTCGCAACGTCGGGGTACTGCGTGGCCACGGTACGCGCCTGCGCTTGCTGGACAATGAGTTCCTCGCGCTCAGCCTTCGTGACAGTCGTCTGCGTGAGCGGCCCACGGGCATCGTGGCCTTCAGCATCCTTGGCCGTCTGCCCAACTGACGCCGGCGGCCCGGACTTCTCGCAGGGCGAATCACCCGTCAGCGCGCCGGTGATCACCGCCGGCCCATCGTGATGCATCCCCTTCATATCGTGCTTGGCCTTCTTGGCCTTCTTGGCCTTCTTGTCGCGCTTCGCGTGAGCTGCGCTCTTCTCCTTCTTGGCGTCGTCACCGTGCGCGAACGCGGGCGCGGCCGCGAGGGTGACCAAGGAGAGGGTCGCGAGCACAACGACCACACGGGTGAAGCGTCGGGACACCGACTGATGCTGCATCATTTATCTTTCCCCCAAGAAGGTTGCACGAACCATGCAAATGTAGGCGCGCACGCCCGCCATGTCATGTCGGACCCGACAATCGCTCCCACCCGGGCGGTGGTGGCGCCAACTGCCATAGCTGCTCGGGCGCCACGAGTTTGGCTTCGATGTGCCAGTCCGCCTCGAGCGCCCGGAGTTGCGAGACGTAATGGTTCAAGGCCGTCCGCTTTCGGTCATCCGTCGGGTCGGTCCGGATCGCCACGGGAGTGGGCCAGATCCCTCGCCGGAACAGCTCGCTCACCCGCCATGCCAACAGGCCCGGAATGTGTTTGTAGCCCGCATCCTCGTAGCAAAACCACGAGGGCTCGTTGTATCGATCCCTCACCATCATTGCGGCCGCATGGGTCGCACCGTGATCCGGGTTTGCGATGCCGAACGGGATGAACACCGCGGTCGGTTCCAGCGACCGAAGCTCTCGCTCCAACGTCTCGACGGTCTGTTCTGCGCCGACCCAGTGGGGCCGATCCAGGTATTGGTGCTCCACGAAGTCGAGCCGGTGCGCCACCGCGCCGAGTTCTGCCAGCGCGCGATCATCCTCAAGCCTCCGGATCGCCAACACATCGTCGCCCGGCTCGAAGCCCGAAACGGCGTCCCAGTGCGTCATCGGGTTGGGGTACGAAATCGGCGCACCCGAATACACCGTCAGGACCGTGGTACCGGGGTACTGCGCCATGAACCGGCCGCAACCGAGCACGGCATCGTCGAGATGAGGCGAGACGATGACCACCCGGTCGAGCACGCTGGTGGCGACGAGACCCCAGTCGCGCATGTCCGATATCGGATTCGTCATGACGGGATCGTGCCATGCGGCGCGGCCACGTGTCCTCCTTCGACTGTCGCTCCCGACCATCCGGTTCGTACACTTTCGATTCCGCTCCCTACGTTTCCCTGTCTCACATGACGCCTCGCCTTCTCACCACGCTGTTTATTGCGGTTGGCCTCGTCGCGACCGCGGTCTTCGCCGCGAGCGCTCTCGCGGAGGTCGACCCAACCTCACAGTCGAGCGGGAGCACCGAGGTCCTCGGCGCTCGGATCACCGCGTCGCCGTCTACCGCGTCGACCACCCGGCCCGCAACGACGAAATCCACGACGACGACCCGACCGCTGGAATCATCACCGGGGCCACTTGCCGCGCCGACGCCGACCGCCCCCGTAGCTCTTCCCCGCAGCACTCCCGCGCTCGATCGGATTCCCACCACCGACAAAGTGATCTTCCTGGGTATCGACGACGGCCTCATACGCGAACCGGCGCTGATCGCACTCCTCCAGGAAACTCGCGTACCACTCACGCTCTTCCTCAACCAGGCGCAAGCGCGCGACGGCGCCGACTTCTTTCGCACCATGCAGACTCTCGGCGCCACCATCCAGGGCCACACCAACGATCATCCTCGCTTGCCTGCACTTGGGTACTCCGCGCAGCAGCACGAGATCTGCAGCGATGTGACCGCCCTGACTACCGTCTTCGGGTACGGTCCCACACTGTTCCGTCCGCCGTACGGAGAGTGGAACGAGACCACGCGGCAGGTGGCAGCGGGCTGTGGAATGAAGGCGTTGATCTTGTGGCGCGGTGCCACGAACGACGGCCGTCTCGACCTCGTGGGCGGCCCGGCGTTTCACCCCGGCGACATCCTGTTGCTGCACTTCCGCGCCGATCTCATTCAGAACCTCAAGCTGGTGTTCGCCAAAGCCGAGGCCGAGGGGTACCGGATCGGCCGACTCGAGGACTACCTCGGCACCGGCCCCCCACACCCGATGTTCACGCCTGCGGACTGAATCTCGCCGACGGCCATCCCAACTCCGGATACTCGCGGGACCGGAATAGTTCGTTCGACTAAATTGTTCAACGAACTATGTCGACTCCTCTTGCCCCTCCTCACACGCGCGCTCGGGCCCGCACCGCGCCCGACGCGCTCGCCGAACGCCTGCGGCTCGCGGTCGCGCGCCTGCATCGCCGTCTCCGCCAGAGCGCCGATCCGGGGCTGACCATTTCGCAGCTCTCGACCCTCGCTTCGGTGGAACGCCATGGTCCGATCACGCTGGGGGATCTCGCCCGCATCGAACAGGTGCAGCCACCCACGATCACCGCGCTCAGCGGGAAGCTCGAATCCGCAGGACTCATCGAACGAACCATCGACGGCGCAGACCGCAGAATCCATCGGGTCAACGTGACCGCGGCCGGCGCGGAGTGGCTCGCAGAGCACCGGCAACGCAAAGACGAGTACCTCGCCCAGAAGCTGCGCGCGCTGTCCTCCGAGGACCGGGCAACCCTGACGCGCGCTGCGGCAATCCTGGAGACGCTCGCCCAACAGGCGGCGCAGGCATGACCCGGCTTCGGCGCGCCGGTCGCCAGACGTTTCGATCGCTCGAGACCCCGAACTACCGGAAGTACTTGATCGGTCAGATCGTCTCCGCGAGCGGCAGTTGGATCCAACAGACCGCGCTGACCTGGCTCGTCGTGCGCATGACACACGGCAACGGGTTCGCCGTAGGCACCGTGATCGCGTTGCAGTTCTTCCCGGTGCTCATCGGCGGCGCGTGGGCGGGTGTGCTCGCCGATCGCCTCGACAAACGGCGGGTCTTGATCGCCACCTCCGCGGGTGCTGCAGTCTGCGCCGCGATCATGGGTGCGCTGGTGCTCAGCAACGTCATCGAACTCTGGATGGTCTACCTGCTCGCCGCGACCTTCGGCGTGGCCACCGCGCTCGACAGCCCGGCGCGTCGGTCGTTCGTGACCGAACTCGTGCCCGATCATCACGCTGCGAACGCGGTGAGTCTCAACAGCTCCGTCTTCACTGCGGCACGAGTCATCGGTCCGGCCGTCGCCGCGCTCCTGATCGGGACCGCGGGTATCGGCTGGTGCTTCCTGGTGAACGCGGCGTCGTTCGGTGCGGTCATCGTGGCGCTGACCACCATGAACCTCGGCGCGATCAACCCCACCGTGAAGGCACCACGCGAGAGCGGGCAACTCACTGCGGGGCTCCGGTACGTCTGGGCTCACCCCTCGTTGCGCGCCACTCTGTTGTTGACCGCAATCATCGGGACATTGTCCTTCAACTTTCAAGTCACGATTTCCTTGATGGCGCGCAAAGTATTCGACGGCGATGCCGGGACCTTCGCGTCGTTGATGGCACTCACCAGTGTGGGCGCAGTGATCGCGTCGCTCTACGTGGCGCATCGCGAACGAGTCACCACGCGGTTCGTGATCATGGCGGCCTTGGGGCTGGGGGCGTGCATGATTGTCGCGTCGCTCACGCCGTCATTGCTGGTGTTCGCGATCGTGCTGGTCCCAATGGGCGCCACGTCGATCGCGTTTCTCTCCTCCGCAGGTGCGCTCGCGCAGACCCGCGCCGAGCCGGTGTTCCGCGGTCGAGTGGCGGCGCTGTTCGCGGTCGCGTTCCTCGGCTCCACCCCGATCGGCGCACCGATCATTGGTGGGATCTCGCAGTTCTTCGGCCCGCGCGCCGGACTGGTGGTGGGCGGGATCACCGCACTCGTGGCCGGCGGAGTCGCGTTGCGGGCCCTCAAGCACCGAGCCGCCGCGGTCGAAGCCGCCGTGGGCGTCAGCCGGATCGCGTCCAGCCGAACCAAATCGGCGGTGACGCTCGATGAAGATCCCATCGGAGCGATTATCCAAGGCGCAGCCGTTCGACCCGGGCTTCGTACACCGCATAGATGAATGGGCCGGCTTCGCCACAAGCATCGGTGATCGCGTCGAGGTTGGCAAGGAAGCGGCTCGGCCATCTGAGCGCCGGTGAGATCCTGGCGGGTGAGACAGAAGCAGCGCACGTCGGACCGTTTCGTGACAATCTGCCGGGTGGTGCTCCCGCTCTGTCGGTTCAGAATTGTTCCTAGTTTTATTGGGTTTTGGCTTGACTTTCCAAACGTACGTTTGGTATACTTTTGGGACAGCCCAGTCGGACTACGGCAGAACGGAGGCATCATGCTCGAAGTCTTAGAACGGACGGTTTCGATCACACGATGCCTCGTGGATGGCTTCGATCCATCGAGTCTTTCGGGGCCTGATGCGAAGGCCGCAGTCGTTGCGTTCTCGGCGTTGGAGAAACTCGCCGCGTCGGGCAACTTGTTAGCCGCGGGCCGGTTGGATGAGACCGGCGCCTGGGTCGGTGACGGCACGCACCGTGATATCGGGGCGTTCCTCGCGGCGACATCAGGGACGTCGGTGGGTGCGGGCCGCGCCGCAATGGAAACCGCCCGGCAAGTCAAAACCCAACCGGCAGTGGAAGATGCCCTGCGGCACGGTGAACTGTCCGGCCGACAGGCCGAAGCGGTGAGTGCCGCGGTGAAGGCCGATCCGTCGGCCGAGAACGAACTCGTCGAGCTTGCCAAGACCGCTGGCCTCAAAGGCTTGAAAGCCGAATGTGCCCGGGTCCAAGCCGCCGCGTTGTCGCGTGAGAGCGAGATCGAGAACACCGAACGGATCTACGCGAACCGGTCGTTGCGGCATCGGACGAACGCTGACGGTTCGGGGAGTATCCACATCAACGGACCGCTCGACCGGACCGCGGCCGTGATGGCTGCGCTGGAACCGTTAGAACGCGAACTGTTCGAACAGAACCGTCAAACCAACACCATCGTGCATCCCGATGCGGTCGCGTTCGATGCGATGACCGCCATGGCTGACCAGTTCACCAACGGTCGGACCCACGACAGCACCGACGATGGCAGCCCCCGTGACAGCGACTGTGGCCACACCGGTGGTGGTCCCGGTGGGAACGCCGGCGGCGATGGCGGCGGCGAAGCCGACGGAGTTCTCTCAGCGAGTGGGAAACGGGCCAAGACTCGCGGGTCGCGGCCCCTCGCGGTGATCGTCGTCCACGTGTCCTACGCCGCGTACCTCCGGGGATATACCTGCCCGGGTGAGATCTGCGAGGTCGAAGGCGCCGGACCGATCACCGTCGCGACCGCGTATCGCCTCGCATCCGACAGTTTCATGAAAGCCGTCGTCAA
>JANPBJ010000202.1:0-4647 GCA_031430375.1 Acidimicrobiia bacterium | reverse complement strand
CGCCGCTACCGGCGTCTCCGCGATCGCTGAAGGGAACGCAATGCAGCTTGGAATGGTGGGCCTGGGCCGGATGGGCGCCAACTTGGTGCGGCGCCTCACACGCGATGGTCACGAGTGCGTCGTCTTCGACGTGAGCACCGACGCGGTGGCGGAGCTCGTGGCCGAAGGCGCCACCGGTGCGGCGAGCCTCGAAGATTTTGTGTCCAAGCTCTCGGCGCCCCGCGCGGCATGGGTGATGGTGCCCGCCGCGTTCACGGGTCAGACGATCATGGATCTCGCAGCCTTGATGGACGCGGGCGACATCGTGATCGATGGTGGGAACTCGTATTACCGCGACGACGTCGATCGGGCCGCCGCCCTCGCGCCTAAGGGTGTCCACTACGTGGATATCGGCACGAGCGGCGGCGTGTTCGGACTCGAACGTGGCTTCTGTTTGATGATCGGCGGCGAGTCCGACATCGTGGAGCACCTCGACCCGATCCTGCGCACGATTGCTCCGGGCATGGACTCCGCACCGCGTACCGACGGTCTCACGGGAGAGCCGTCGACCGCGGAGCAGGGCTACCTGCATTGTGGACCTGCCGGCGCCGGACACTTTGTGAAGATGGTCCACAACGGCATTGAGTACGGGATGATGGCCGCATACGCCGAAGGGCTGAACGTGTTGCATCACGCCGACGTTGGCAGCCGGAGTCAGGAACACGACGCCGAGACCACGCCGCTGCGTGACCCGCAGTACTACCAATACGACTTTGATCTTCCGGCGGTCGCCGAGGTCTGGCGACGGGGAAGCGTGGTGGCTTCGTGGTTACTCGACCTCACCGCGCACGCACTCGCGCAGTCGCCGACGCTCGAAGACTTCGAGGGCCGGGTCTCGGACTCGGGCGAGGGTCGGTGGACGGCGCTCGCCGCCATCGACGAAGGCGTGCCGATCCACGTGCTGTCGGCCGCACTGTTCGACCGGTTTGAATCGCGCAGCGAGTCGGACTTCGCGAACCGGATCCTCTCGGCGATGCGCAAGGAGTTCGGTGGCCATGCCGAAAAGTCGTAACGAGTCGGTGGGCAAAGCCGACGCACTCTGTTGGTTCGGCGCCACCGGCGACCTCGGTCACAAGATGACGATCCCCGCGTTGTACGCGATGGCGCGCCACGGCCGACTGGATGTGCCGATCGTGGGGGTTGCCCGCAGCGGTATGAACCTCGATGGCCTCAAGGAACTCATGCGGGCCAGCATCGATGAGCACGGTGGCGTCACCGACGCTCCGGCGTTCGACCACCTCATGAACTCGCTTCATTACGTGGATGGTGACTACGCCGATCCGGTCACGTTCCGCGAGTTGAAGAGCACGCTCGATGGCGTGGGCGCGCGTTCCCCGGCGCACTACCTCGCGATACCGCCAAGCCTGTTCGGTCCCGTGGTGCAATCGCTCGGCGCGAGCGGCGCGGCCGACAACGCACGGCTGATTGTGGAGAAGCCGTTCGGCCGTGACCTTGCCTCCGCGCGCGAGCTCAATGACATCGTGCACGCGGTCTTCCCTGAGTCGCATGTCTTCCGCATCGATCACTTTCTCGGGAAGGAGGAGGTACAGAACCTCCTGTACTTCCGCTTCGCGAACTCTTTTCTCGAACCGATCTGGAACCGCAACTATGTGGCCAGCGTGCAGATCACGATGGCGGAGGATTTCGGAGTCCAGGGCCGCGGGAAGTTCTACGACGAGGTCGGCGCATTGCGCGATGTGGTCCAGAACCACCTGTTCCAGATCGTCGCGCTGCTCGCGATGGAACCTCCGCTCGGGATGGGCGCCGCCGCGTTGCGCGATGGGAAGGAGCGGGTCTTCACCGCGGTCGAGACGATGACGCCGCGTGATCTCGTGCGCGGTCAGTTCACGGGCTACCGCGACGAACCGGGGGTTGCCTCTGATTCGGACGTCGAGACGTACGCAGCGTGTCGGCTGCATATCGACTCGTGGCGCTGGGCCGGTGTTCCCTGGTACATCCGGGCCGGGAAGAACCTCCCGGTGCGGTGCACTGAGGTCCATGTGGAGCTCCACGGTCCGCCGCAACACGTGTTCGCCGACTCGGATCTGCCGGAGGGACACGGCAATTACGTCCGGTTTCGGTTCACCCCTGAGATCTCAATCGCGGTGGGCGCGCGGGCCAAGCTGCCGGGTGAGGCGATGATCGGTGAATCTCGGGAGCTGTTTCTGTGCAACGAGTTCGCAGACGAGATGAGTCCCTACGAGCGTTTGTTGGGCGACGCGATCAAGGGTGAAGGGCTGCTGTTCGCCCGAGAAGACGGCGTAGAACAGGCCTGGCGGGTGGTCGATCGAATCCTCGCCAAGCACAGCCCGGTGATCCCGTACGCGCCGGGAACCTGGGGTCCGATCGAGGCCGAATCGTTGATTGGTCGCGACGGCGGCTGGCACGATCCGGTGGTCAGCCCTGTCCGTGGGTGAAACTCGGGGTATGACCGTCGACGAGCACAAACAGGCAGCCGGAGAACTCGCAGCAGGATGGGTCGAGTCCGGCATGGTGGTTGGACTCGGGACCGGTACCACCGCCGCCTTCGCGATCCGAGCGATCGGCGCCCGCATTGCCGAGGGCCAGATCGACATTGTGGCCATACCCACATCGAGCGCGAGCGAGAAGGAGGCCATTGCCGCAGGCATCACCTTGACGTCGCTCGCCGATCATCCGATGGTGGATCTCACGATCGACGGTGCGGATGAGGTGGACCCGGACCTGAACCTGATCAAGGGCGGCGGCGGCGCATTGTGGCGGGAGAAAATGGTCGCCCAGGCCAGTGCGCGTCTGGTGATCGTGGTGGACGACACCAAGCCGACGGAACGCCTTGGCGGGCGGGTGGTTCTGCCGGTAGAGGTTTCGCCGTTCGGTTGGCGACCCGAAGCCGAGTACCTCGATGACATGGGCGCCGGGGTCACGATGCGGCGCGCCGGCGGCGGCGCAGAGTTCGTCACCGATGGCGGGAACTGGATTTTGGACGCGGCGTTCAAGCCGATTGCTGATGCACCGGTGTTGGCCGGGCGCCTTGCCCGTCGCGCGGGCGTCGTGGAGCACGGCCTGTTCCTTGGTCTCGCTACCGACCTCCTGGTCGCCGGACCGAACGGCGTCGAGCACCGCACGTGAGTGAGGCTGCACCGCCAGAGATCTGGTTGGTGCGTCACGGTGCCACCGAGTGGAGCGAGGCTCGTCGCCACACGGGTCGCACCGATCTGCCGTTGATCGACATCGGTCAACGGCAGGCAGCCGCATTGTGTCAGCCGCTCAACCACCAGGCCTTCGCCCGCGTGCTGACGAGTCCGTTGGTACGGGCTCGGGCCACGGCGAGGATCGCGGGCTTTGCCGACGCAGAGGTTGTGGATGATCTCGTCGAGTGGGACTACGGCGTGTACGAAGGTCGCACCACGGCAGAGATCCAAACTGAGCAACCGGGTTGGAGCGTGTGGTCCGATCCGATCGTGGATGGTGAGGCGATCACCGATGTTGCGGCGCGCGCCGACAGCGTGCTTGAACGCGTCGCGGGGGTGGATGGGCGCGTGCTCATCGTTGCCCACGCGCACATCCTGCGGATCCTGACGGCCTGCGCGTTGGGGCTGGCGCCGACGGTCGGACGGGTGCTGGCACTCGATCCGGCATCGATCAGCATCATCGGCACCGAGCACGGTGCGCCCGCGCTGCGCCGCTGGAACTCGCTCCCTTCCTAGGCCGATGCGCTCCGCGGAACGCATCGGCAGATTCTGGGACGCTCCGCGGAACGCATCCATCGCTCAGGTGACGTGCCGCCTGGGTGGGCTTCAGTCGACTGTTCGATTGGTCGATTGCAGAGTGGTGGGCGATGCTGGTCGGATGGGTGTGGGGCGCTGGTTACAGCGCTGGGACCGTCGGAACCAGACCATATTTGACGGAGAGATTCCTGACGACGTTCGTCAGCGCTGGCGCTGGAACCGAGAGCTGGACGGTAACGGCGACGAATGCCTCACGGCTTCACGTTTCAACAGCGGGCGCGTAGTACTGGACAGCTCCGGAATCCATTCGCGCTCGTTCCGTGCAAGAAACTGGAAGTGGGAGAGGGTGGCGTGGGTGACGTGGGAGGTGGTGCCGTATTCCGCTTCGCTCGCTGTCTGTATCTACGGCGATCCTTACGTGAAGGACCTCGCGTGGGGCCACGGGGACCGGCGCGTGTGCCGGGCGATGCTGGATGACTGCCGTACGTTCGTGGAGTTGCGCGGCGCTCAGGTTCGCAACACAGTCGATCCGGCCCCGTCTATGTGGTGGGCCGATCAACCGGAGGCGCAGTGGGGATTCACTCCTTAGCGGGCGTCCACCTCGGAGTAGGTACGTCAACGAAGGCTCGGGTGTGGTTAACGAGTGCTTGGGTGGTGTTGCGGCCTCGCTGGATTGATCTCGACGTTCATTGTGCGGCGGACATCGCATAGCGATGCTGAACGCACAATGAACACTGCTCGGGTGTCATTGACGAACCCTTGGGTGGGCTGGCAGAACGAGCGCCGAGCGGGCATTCGGCGCTATTCGCGATTGCACCCACCTGAGGCGGATCCGACGACCCCGGGTGTGCCTGGTTCGACCGAGATGTAGCCTTCGACGGTGACGACGGGTAGCAGGACA
>JANPBJ010000201.1:0-22987 GCA_031430375.1 Acidimicrobiia bacterium | reverse complement strand
AGGCCGCGCCGGGGATCGAATCGTTCGACCGCCTTGAGGAGGCCCACGAGGGCGACTTGGCGGAGATCGTCGAATGGCTCTCCCCGCCGCGTGTATCGGCGCGCCAAACCGTCGGCGAGTTGCAGGTGGCACTCGATGAGCTCGTTGCGCCGCCTGCGGTCCGGCGTGCGGTGGTACTCGATGAACAGCGACCAGGTCTGTGGATCGTTCCCGGGAAAGTCGCGGCCGGACATCGCCGGGAGCTCGGGATACTCGACGTTGGGATCAAGGTCGGCGGCCGGTGGCCCGGACTGCGGCGAAGTCATCTCTTCGGCTCTACCCAAGTCCACATCCAGCGAACCCACTGTTCGGGACTCCTCCGTCCATCCGATGCCGTCGACGTTACGTCGACGGCGACGCCCGATCCTCGTGAGCTGCGCGGGCATCGGCCGGGTCGGCGAGGTCTTCGGGGTCACGGTGCGGGGTCGGGCCGCCCGTTACATCGCCGTGGGCACGAGCGACCGCCAGTTCGGCGTCCTCCTCGTCCACCCGGTCGTCCGAATGCTCGGCGAGAGCCTTGGCCTCCGCATCGCGGTCACCGGTCACAGAATGGATCCGTTGGGTCACACTGGGCGCGTCGTCGGCGTTCACGACGCTCACGCTGCCCGATTACTGTCGGGCGCGAGGAACTCATCGAAAAGGGGCCGGTACCGCAACACGGCGCCACGCGACGCCTCCGTGTCTTGTGACCCTTCGTCGATTCGGCCGCGCTGCGTGTGGGCGATTCGGTAGTTCTCGACGAGATCGGGATGATCTACCGAGATCAGGTCGGCCTGCTGTTCGAAGTCGTCGACCGGATACCCTCGCTCGGACATCACCTCGTCGAGGAGCGTCTCGGCGATCAGCACGATCAGCACCGCGACGCCCACCACCACAATCCAGGTCAGTGTGTTGTCCATCGAAATTCTCCTTGGCTCGGCTCGTCCTGGGGAAATGCCCTTTCCGGTGAGCGTTCAAACCTCGGACTCGCGTGACCAGCGGCTCACGGCGTGAACAAGCACCGACCGGCCACGGCGACACGTATGAGCGGGATCGCGATCATCACCCAGGCCTGCATCGACGTTGAAGGATCGTGTCTGCGTCGACGTGTGCCCGGTGGGTGCTATCTACACCGAGGAGCACGTCCCCGACGGGGCCGCGAGAACCCGCTACAACTCGTCGGACCCGAACCATGGTCACGATCACACCTCCTTCGTCCAGCTCAGCAGGGACGTGTTCGCCGACTGATTCTCCGGATCCGTTCCGGGCTGCCGACTGAACACCCTTCGGGTTACAAAACTCGCGTCCGGGGTACCAGCCCAGGGTGAAGGTCGAATGAAACGGGAAGATCACGATGGACGAGATTCGTAACACGCCGCCGTGCGACAGCACGCGAGAACCAGACGACTACCTCCAGGGCGAGGCCATCACACTGGTATCGCTCCTGGAACACTTCGACCAGCGGGGATTCACCGGTCAGTTCGCCGAACGCGATGGTGAGGTCATGTGCTTCGCGTGCAGGAATCTCACCTCAGCTCGGCTGATCCCGGTCGTCGAGCTGCGTCGGCTCGAAGGCGCATCCGATCCGGACGATATGTTGGCGGTGATCGCGCTGGCGTGCCCCCGATGTGACGTCAAGGGAACGCTGACGCTGAACTACGGACCCGAAGCGACCGAGGGCCAGTCTGAACTCTTGGTCGGAATGCAATCTGGCCACTCCGGCGATCCTCCCACCGATCGGGTGGTCACTGCCTCGACGCTCGACGATTATCCTGCTCTCCAATGAGTGTTGCGTCTGCGGGTGAAGGGGTGTTCGTGACTGCGGCCGACGAGGTAATCCTGACCATCCCGGGAACACCGGACTACCTCCGCCTGGCTCGATTGGCCGCGTCGGACAGCGGCGCGCGAGCGGGGTTGAGCTACGAGGACATCGACGATCTACGGATCGCAGTCGACGAACTGTGCTTCGTCGTCATGGCCGAGGGCAACCCCACCCCGCTGGTACTCAACTATCGCGTCGACGCGGGCAACGTCGAGGTGTCGGGGTTCTGTGATTCCCCGAATGGCGCGCCGATCGAACCGAATGAGCTCGCGCGGGCGATCATCGGTGCTGTCGTCGACGAGTACGAGGTCTCGGGAGACGCGACGGGCCGGCGGTTCCGATTGGTGAAGTCGGCAACTCAGGAATGAAGGACCCGGCAGGCGCCGATCCCACTCTGGCCCGCTTCATTTCCTATGGCACCCATCGGGAACGGGGCCTCCGGGACGAGTTGATCGCGGAGTATCAAGGCTTTGCTCGCGCGCTTGCTCAGCGCTACGACCGGCGCGGAGAGTCACTCGAAGATTTGCAGCAGGTCGCGATGCTCGGTCTGTTGAAGGCAGTGGAGCGGTTCGATCCGGAGCGAGGGTTTGCGTTCACCACCTTCGCCGGTCCCACGATCATCGGCGAGATCAAGCGCCACTTTCGTGACCGGGCGTGGTCCATGCGGGTTCCCCGTGGGCTTCAAGAGCTGGCGCTCCGGCTCAATGCGGTGGTGGCAGAACTCGGCCACACGCTCGGACGCTCTCCAACCCTCCTCGAGATTGCCGACGGTCTCGGGACCGACGTCGAGGCCGTGCTCGAAGCGATGGAGGTGAACCGGTCGTACACGACGACCTCGCTCGATTCCCTCGCGAACGGTGAGTCGAACACGCGCAGACTCGAAGCGATGGTGGGTGAGCTGGATCGCGGGTTGGACGATGTCGATCACCGCATGGTGGTCGAACAGCTTCTGGCGACCCTGCCCGACCGGGAGCGGCTGATCGTACGACTCCGATTCTTCGAAGGTCTCACGCAATCCGAGATCGCCGCGCGAGTCGGTGTCAGCCAGATTCACGTGTCCCGCCTGCTGGCGCGCTCGCTCGCCGCCCTGCGGGTCGAGTTGGTCGAACAGTGACCCATCCTCGGCCAAATGGAACCTGAGATCGAGGAGGCTGCAGCCTTACTCTCGCAGGCGTCCCTCGGCGGCCAACGGAAACCCCACGGAAGGGCGTTGCGGGTGTCCCACACCCTGACCGGGTTGGTCGGTTCGATCTGGTCGTTCGTTGCGACCCTCGTGGCCGGTGCCATCTGGATTGGGATCGGTGTCGGCACGAACTACCCCCGGTGGTGGGAGTTGATCGGCAGCGTCGGAATCCCATTCCTTGCGTTGCTCGCGCTCTTTTTTCTTCAGCACACCCAGAACCACAATGATCGGGCACTCCAACTCAAGCTCGACGAACTCCTGCGCGCGCTCGGACCCGCCGACGACGCACTTATGGCCATCGAAGATGCGAACGAAAACGACCTGGAAGACCTCCGCGTTCGGTATCGAGCAGAGATCCCCATAGATTCCGGGCCCGATCATCAAGGTTCGGAAAACAACCCGGAACGGTTTGACCTGACCTGATCTTGGGTATCCCGTTCACAACAAGGCAGCGGACCGTCGCCCCCAACCCTGCCCGGGCGACGGTCCCTCCTTGGTCAGTCGTTCCGCTTCATCCTCGGGGAGCGGCCACCGCGGGCGCGATCGGGATCGGGGATGGCGTCACGGTCTCGTCCTTCGTGCTGCCGATGACCTCATCGTGCACGACATCGCCGATCTCTGTTGCGGACCGCTTCAACTGCTCGACCGCCGGGTGGAGATCTTCTCGAAGGTTGCTTGATGCCTCGGACACATCGCCACGGAGATTCTCCGCGGTGTCCTTGACCGCGCGTACCGCGTCGTGGATCTTGGGCTCGGTTTGGTCTCGGATCGTCTCCACCCGCGGCTTCACGATCTCGTAAAGCCGTTGGGCACCAAACGCTGCTAGCCCGAGAGTCCCTATCTTGACCAACCATCGCATCTTGTCGACCTCCTTGCGAGTGGCCGCTCCGATGGCGGCCCCTGGAGGGTGTACCCGCCCGCGGCGTCCGGCAAACGCGCCACCCTATGAAGACACCCGCGAGGGCAGCATCAAGGGCGACGTCCGGTCGCGTCGAGCAGACGGGTCTGCAACGGTTCACCTTCGGATGCCGTGCCGCTTGGACCTTCTCCGAAGACGCCGACCGAGCCCAAAACCGGCATCATGGGCTGAAGCCCGGCCCAGACAAACTCGACGAGTTCGGCCGGCAGCGTCTCGTCGGCGCCGATCGCCCGCGCCAGGTCCCATGCGTGCAACGCGAAGTCGCCAATGCGGAAGTCGAGCATGACGGAGCCCGGGATATCACCCGCCGGGTGCGCACACATTCGTTCGAGTGCTCCCGATTCGCCGAACGCGAGAGCCTGTGCGTCCGCCAGGATCTGGAACTCGGAGACCGGGTGGTCGGCGAACGGAGTGTCCCGGAGCGCGAGTCCCTCCGCGCGGGTGCCGCCGGCCAGCAACGCCGGAACCACCCGTGTGCCGCCCAGCACATGCTGCACGAGCGCACGGACATTCCAGTCACTGCAGGGCGTCGGTCGGTCCCAATCACCGGGCCCGACCTGCCGCAACCGTCGATCAAACTCGGAGCGCGCCGAGGCAAGCGCGGAAATCTGATCCATGCGGTGACGATACGCGCCGCAACACCGTGGGTGGTGTCAACGCAGGGGCCTTTCCTTACTCCACGACGCGATGCAACACGTTTCGGTCGGTGTGCGCCATTTCCTTACCGTCGAGTCGAGCCAACTTGCAGGTGGTCGTCTCGTCGTAGGACCACGAGTCGGGACCGTTCAGGGTGATGGTCACCTCGAACTTGGTGGTGCACGCGTTTTCTGCCAGGTACTGGTTCTCGAGTACGCCGTAGGTGAACGAACCGCGTTCCCCAGTCATCGTGTAGCTGGTGCTGTCGGCGGAGGCAGAGCCTCCCGCGAGGACCACAGTGCCGCGGGGCACGATGAAGCAGCGCATCACCTGGCCGTGCGCACCGTCCCAGAGCCAGTAGCCGATCTCGGTGTGGAACGGGTCTGGTTCATCGCCGCGCCACGCGGCCATCCGGTAATCGAGACCGAAGAGCTGCTGGGAACCGTTATCGACCGGTCCGAACGGTGAGAACGTGACCTTCTCGCGATATTTCGTATCGCCGATAACGCCGTCCGCGTTGTGGAACGAGACGTCGAGCCCTTCGGATCCCTCCCACGTACCGACGAGTCCGGCGAGAGGTCCAAGTTGGGCGGGGGTCGGTGCAGTCATCGCTTCACTCCAGGTCACGAACGGGATCGAGAACTGCAATCTAAGCGCAACCGAACCGCCAACGCGGAAACCGCTCAACCCTTGGCCGCCTCAGCGGCTTTCAACTCCCGCCGCAAGATCTTGCCGCTCGGGTTCTTCGGGATTGCGTCGATGAACTCGACCTCACGCACCTTCTTATACGGCGCGGCCCGTTCGGCAACGTAGGCCATGACGGCGGCGGCATCGATGACCGCTCCCGGCTGACGAACCACAAACGCCTTGGGATACTCGCCATCCGCCGTGCCGGTATTGATCGGGATCACCGCAACGTCAGCAACGTCGGGATGCTCCATGATCAGCGCCTCCAGCTCCGCCGGTGCGATTTGGTACCCCTTGTACTTGATCATCTCCTTGGCGCGGTCGTGGATGGTGACGTACCCGTCCGCGTCCACGCTCACGATGTCGCCGGTGCGCAACCATCGCCCGTCGGCGTCTTCGAGAATCGACTCCGCGGTGGCGTCGGGACGGCCGTAGTAGCCCTGCATCACCTGGGGGCCCGCCACCAGCAACTCGCCGATCTCTCCCACTCCCAACATCGTGCCGGTGTCGAGATCGACGACCTTCTGGCGCGTATCGGCGACCGGCGGACCGACCGTTCCCTCCTTGTCTCGACCCAAGAGCGAGATGTGGGTGACCGGACTCGCCTCGGTCATTCCGTAACCCTGCACCACGGTGACGTCGAACCGCTCCGCGACACGACGCGCCACATCGAGGGGGAGTGGAGCCGCTCCCGACATCACGTAGCGCACACTCGTCATCGTGGTGCTCTCATCGGAATTTGCGAGCGCGAGGAGCGCAGGCGGCACCATGAAGAGATTGGTCGCTTCGTACTCCGTGACGATTTCGAGGAACCGTTTGGGATCGAACCCCGGCATGGTGATCTGGGTCGCCCCCGCCGCGACTCCGGGAAGCAGGAGGACCGCCATGCCGTAGATGTGAAAGAAAGGCAGGAAGTTCACCATGACCGAGTGACCATCGATGAGGCCGCACGCGAGGGTTTGGCGCACGTTGCTCGTGAGGTTGTGGTGGGACAGCATCACGCCTTTCGGCGCCCCCGTGGTGCCCGACGAGTATGGCAACACCGCGATGTGGGTCATCGGGTCGAACTCGACCGGCGCAACGTCGCCTGCCGCGCCGCGGGCCAGGTCCCAGACCTCGGAGGTGAGATGGAACCCGGGCCGGTCGCCCCACACTGTCCTGACCTTCTCCGCGGTCGCGTCGACGGCGAACACTGCACTCGGCGTGGAGTCGCCGAACTGTTCCGCGATCTCGCGCTCGGTGTAGAGCGGATTGAGCGTGGTCACAGTTCCGCCCGCGAACAGTGTGCCAAGAAACGCCACCGCCCATTCCGGCGAGTTCGTGGCGACGATCCCCACTCGATCGCCCAGCCCCACGCCGCCGTCCTGCAGGGCGCGCCCGAGGCGACGGGCTGCCGTCAAAATCTCGGCGTAGGTGTAGGTGGAACCGGTGAGTCCGTCGATGAACGCGATCTTGTCCGGATGCCGTTCCGCGGAACGCACGAGATCATCGGTGACCGGTTGCACAGCAAACGGCGCAAGCGACATCCGCGGGGAGTGTTGAATCGATGCTTCGTTCATGGCCGGAGTCTGGCACCTCTGCTCGACAACGTGACGGAGGGATTCGCCTTGCCCCAAGGATCCGGATCACTGGGTCGGGATCGGTTGCTGGACAACGAGTCGGAACAGCCCGCACGCGGCGTCAATTTCTCACGGCCCCGATTCGGCCATGATGGCGCCATGTCAATGGGGAGCGAGACACCGCAATGACTGAGCTGATCTCGCCGGTCCCACCCCTTGCCGACGCGCGATTGCCGTGGGACGAGGAAGTGGCCGATCCGATCGCGGCGATCGCCGCGGCCCGGGCGAAGCACGGCGACACGTTCGTCATCGAGGGCGCTCGATCGCCGTTCCTGTTCCTCTTCTCGCCCGTCGGCGTGCAGAGCTTCTACGCGGTGGCCGAAGCCGACGCGAGTAAGGGGGTCGCCGACTGGCAAATGCTGCGCCGCAAGCTCCCGCCCGAACTCTTCCGCGATCGCCGCACCTTCCCGCACGACCTCTTCGCCCGTGATGACGTGGTGCAGTACCTCGATGTCGTCCGATCGGCGATCGACATCGCGCAGAACGAGCTCGGCGAGTCGGGAACGTTCGACGTCTTCGACTTCACCCGTCGGCTCGGTCACCGCATCGGTCTCAGCACCTGGGCCGGACCCTGCGGAACGTCGACCGAGTTCGACGGGTTGATTGGTGCGCTCGATGACCTCGACGGCGCTGCCGCATTCGTGGACCCCGGCGCGATGGCCGCGGTCGCGGCGTCCGACTACGCAACCGAACGGGCCGCACTCGCCGCGGCCGAACGGATCATCGGGCGGGGTGTCGATGAACGCGATGCGAACCCCGAAACCCCCGACGACCATTTCCAGCGCATCATCAACACATGGTCCGACGCTTCACCGGAAGCCCGACGGGAAGGCATCGCCCGCGACGTGATCTTGGTGCACCTCGGATCGATGTCGAACCTCTTCTCCGCGCTTGGCTGGCTGCTGGTCGATGTGACCACGCGACCCGACCTCGCGGCCGCGATTCGCGACGGCGACCACGGGCTCGCCGAACGGTGCGCACTCGAGTCCACACGCATCGCGCAACGGTCGATCATGTTGCGGGCTGTCCTGCGCCCCATCGATATTGACGACGGCACGCACACCTGGCGCGTCGAACCGGGCGTCACGCTGGCGACACTGCTGCCACTCACCAACCTCGTGACCGCGGACCTGCGCACGTACGACCCGGATCGGTGGAACCGGCGCCGGATCCGTGACGGACGCGGCGGGGGAGCCCACCGTGAACTCGTGACCGCATTCGGCCACGGCTCCCACACCTGTCCCGCACAACCGTTCTCGCTGTCGGTCATGACCGCGGTGATCGAAGCGATGCTCGGTCACTACGAACTCACGCCGCAATTCGCCAACGTCTCGCCCCGTGCCGCCCAAATCGGCGGAGTGGCTCGCGCCGGAACGCCGTGTGAGGTGGGGTATTACCCGCGGAAGACGTCGACGGGATAGCCCGAGAGATAGCCGTTCCGTAGGTACTTGCGGTACGCGTTGTCGTGCAAGAGACGCACTTTCAGGAAGGCGAGCGTGGTGGCCTTGGTGATGTTCTGCGCCTGATCAATCGGGATGAGGTCCGGTCCGCACGCTTCCGCCGCCTGTTGGCGGAGAAAGTTCACGATGCTGTCCGGTGCACCCGAGTTCTCGAGCACCGCGAGGATGTCGCAGGCGTTCGTGAAGGAGGAATGCCCACCTTGGCGGATATCCACTCGGGAGCGCGGCGACGCGCTGACCAGCGACCAGGCCCGCGCGGTCTGGCCGATCGGCACCGTGATGTCGCTCGTTCCGTGCAACCACAGGCTCGGTACCGCAACGGATCGCAGCTGGTCGTCGGTGTACGCGTTCGTAGCCGCGGCAATCGGGATGATCGCCTTGACTCTCGGATCGGGCGGTACATCGGTCCAACCCGCGGTGGCGGCCACCGCCGTGAAGCCGCCGAAGGAGTGGCCCATCACCGCGATCTTCCGGCGGAGGAGGTGATGGTCGAACACATCACCTTCGGTCTGGCCGCGTTCGAGCATCCGGGTTATCACCAGCGACACGTCGAGGGGACGGTTGCGCGCACTCACCGCGAAGGGAGTCGACGTACCAAAAATGCTGTCGATCGCGGTGTTCCCCGCGTGGTCGGGCGCGGCAACGATGAAGCCGTAGCTCGCGAGATGTTCCATCAGGAACCAACTCTGGTAGCGGATACCGCCGCTCCCGTGCGAGAAGACCACCAACGGCATCCGACCCTTCGCCACGCGCGGGTTGTCATACGCGAGCGGCGAGTCCGTTTGCGCGAGCAGGAGGTCGATCTTGGACTTCGCGAGGCCAACGACGTCGCGCGGACGGCTCGGGTACCAGACGTCGACCTTCAACGTTCGGTTGTCACGGCTCGGATCGACCACGTCGAAGGTGGTGCGACCAACCGCGTACGGACCCGTGGCACTCGGCGCCCGGCTGGACTGATGATTCGCCGTCGCCGGAACCGCGCGGAGCCCAACCAGCAGGCTCATGCTCAGAACCAGAACCAGCAAACGCCGCATCAAGAACCTCCACTAGCTATCCAGTTGCCATGGAAACCGTAGGGGACCCGGACCGGGAGATGGATGGTGGCCACCGGAGGACCGGTGAAGTCCTGGGCGTCGACAATCACGACATCGGCCGCATTCCGTTCAGGGTCATGGGTGTAGGCGAGCACCCAACCCTCGTCTTCGGCCGCGTCCGCATGCTTGGGCACGAATACAGGCTCCTGGGTGCTGCGACCGCCCCCGAGGTCATGCTCCACCATCGTGGCGGCGACAAGATCGTGCTTCAGGATGTTGCCGGTCACGAACGCGCTGTCCTGTGATCGAAACGCGGCGGTGTAGCCGTAACGGTGCTTGCGGCCCACGACGCGCTCGTCCATGCGCGGAAACTCCTGCGCCCGATCCGAAATCACATCCCGACCGACTCGTCGCGCGGCGGGGTCGATCGTCCAACGTTCAAAGACCGGCCCACCCTCGTTCGGACCATTCACAGACTGGTCGAACATGCGCGGGTGCACCGCAACGTCGATGATCACGCGGTCGCCGTCGTCGTATGCGTTGAGCGGGTGATACACGTAACAGAGATCGTCGAGCTCGCACCACACCGTCTCGCTCGCCTCACCGTCGCGCGCCAACAAGCCCACGCGCGCTCCGTACTCGGGTTGCCAGCGATAGGGGAACGACTCGCCTTGCATTGCCAGATCAAGGTTGAAGATGCACGGCAAATCGAAGAGCACGACGCGCGATTCGGTGATCGCGCAGTCGTGCACCATCGGTCCGCCGGGCACCGGCACATTCACCGACCGCCGAACCTTGCCGTCGACGCCGACCACGACGTACTGGATGTAGTCCCATTCCCAGTAGTACACGACCGCGTGCAGCTCGCCGGTGACGGGATCCTGCTTCGGATGTGCCGTGAAGGAGCCGGGCAGCGTGCCACCAAAGTCCGACCGCGCGACGGTCTCGAGCTCATCGGTAAGTTGCATCGGGAGACCACCGGCCTCGACGATCGCGAACGTCGTCCCTGCATGTTGAACGACGTTGGTGTTCGCGGTGTTGTCACCCATGCCGTGGCGCGGACCCGGCGTCGCGGGGCCACCCAGCGCTTCGACCGCACTGTCCGAGCGGACGTAGCGGTTGCGGTACGAAACGGCTTCGCCGCCGCGCAACCACAATCCATGCACCATGCCGGTGCCGGTGAACCAGTGGTAGGTAGCCGGATCCGGGTCGACGACCGGGTTCGGTCCGATGCGAAGCAACCGACCCTCCAACTCTCCCGGTATTGAGCCGGTCACGGGGAGGTTCTCCACACTGACCTCCTCGCGCACCGGTGCGAAGTTCCCACTGAGGTACAGGCTGGTTTCGACGCTCGTGGCAGTCATGATCGTTTCTCCTTCTGCTCGGCATTGACACCGAAGACGATTGAGTTGGCTTGATTGACGAGAACATCAAGGTTCGATTGACCAGTGGTCGGCGCGAGGGCGCCGTGCAGGTGGAGCGAGGCGAGACCATGCATCGTTGCCCACAGCACGCCGGCCAGCTCCGCACACGGCGCGTCGGGATGGAACCCGGCCGCTTGCGCGGCGCCGACAAACGAGACGAGTTGACCGAACGCGATACCGCCGGCGGTGATGTACTCCAAATCCTGCGTGTCGCACAGATCGCGGCGGAACATCAGACCGAAGACTCCAGGATTCGCCTCGGCGAACCGCACGTAGCCGAACGAGGAAGCCGCGAGGCGAGCCAACGGGTCATCGGCGGCCACCGTTTCGGTCGCCGCGGTCACAGACGCGACCAGATCACGGAAGCCCTCGGCCGCAACCGCGGCGAGGAGCGCGCCAAGGGTGGCGAAGTGGCGGTGTGGCGCGCCATGCGACACCCCTGCCCTCCGGGCGATCTCCCGGAGGCCGATGCCCTCGAGACCTTCGGCATCGAGGTAGGCCCGCGCGGTCGTGACGAGGCGCACCCTGGTCCCCAACTCCGCTGTACGCAACGTCATGTAGACACTGTCTACGAGAAAGTGGACACTGTCAACCTGCCCGCATGGGTCAGGGAGCGGAGCGACGGGATCTAGTTTTCCTGGGTGAGCGACTTTCCGAATCTCTTACGTCCGGGAGCTATCGGTTCGCTTGCGCTCCGCAACCGGATTCTCATGGCGCCGATGGGCGATTCACTTGCCAACGACGACGGTTCGATCTCGGATGCCCAGCTCGCGTACTTCGAAGCCAGGGCTCGGGGCGGGGCCGCGCTGCTCCTCGTCGGCTCCGTCGCCGTGGCGTATCCGGATGGCTGCGTGGACGCGCGTCAGGTGGCGGCCTCGCACGATCGATACCTGCCCGGCCTCACGTCGCTTGCCGATCGAGTGCACGCGCATGGAGCAACCCTCGCCACGCAGCTCACCTATAACGGCGCGCTCGCGCGTTACGACATTGCGCGTGGCCATCCGATGCTGGTCCCTGCCGTGCCCAAGCGGTCGCGACCGGACCGCATCTCGATGATGGTGACGGACGCCGAGATCGCGGGATTCATGGCTCCCCACGCGTCGCCCACCGCGAAGGTCGAGTACAAAGTTGCGGCCGAGGACGACCTCACACGGGTGATCGAACAGTTCGCGTCCGCCACTGAACGTTGTCAACGCGCCGGTATCGACGGCGTTGAGTTGCACGCCGGACACGGGTATCTCATCGACGAGTTTCTCAGCCCTGCGCTCAATCACCGCGACGATCGATGGGGCGGATCGATCGAGCACCGAGCCCGGTTGCTCATCGAGATCATCGGCGCGATCCGTTCGAGGGTTGGCCCGGACTATCCCGTCTGGATGCGCATCAATGCGCTGGAACATCACAAGGACGGCGGCGAAACGTTCGACGACCAACTCGCAGTGATCGAGCTCGCAGTCGCGGCGGGACTCGACGCGGTGCACGTCACGTCCTACGCCAACCTCGATGTGGCCACCGGACCGACTGACTCCTACGTGCCGCACCGGGTGGGGCGACTGGCGGACTATGCGGCAGCAGTGCGGGCCGCGGTTGATGTCCCGGTCATCACGTTCGGACGCTTCGAGCCCCACGAAGCCGAGGAGGTCCTCGCCCGCGGGCGCGCCGACTTCATCGCCATGGGGCGAAAGCTCCTCGCGGATCCCGAACTCCCGAACAAGCTCGCGAGCGGCGACGCGAGCCGAGTCCGCCCCTGCCTCTACCAGTATCGATGCATCGGCAACATCTTCGTCAACGAGTCGTTGGCGTGTGTCGCGAATGCGGCGACCGGTCGAGAACATGAAGCCGAGATACCACCCACCGTCCGACCACGACGTGTCCTCGTGATCGGCGGCGGAGCCGCGGGCCTGGAATCCGCACGGGTCCTGGCCACGCAAGGGCACGCGGTGACGATCTGCGAATCGAGCGACGCGCTCGGCGGAGTCCTGCACCACATTCGCGGCGTTGATGAGGTACTGGATCGCCACCGCGCCTGGCTCATCGGCGAGATCACCCACGCCGGCGTCTCCGTGCAGCTCGGACGGAGGGCTACGGCCGAGACCGTGATTGCGCATGGGAGCGACGTGGTCGTTGTCGCCACCGGCCCCCACTGGGAGATCCCGTCGGTCCCCGGCCACCACCTGGACCATGTGCTGGGACCCATCGAATTCGGCGCACGTTTTTCGCCCGACTCGCCCCCGATCCCCGGGCCGGCGGTCATTCTCGGGGGCGGCAAGCCCGGCTTGACCTTCGGGAGGGCACTGCGGGAACGCGGCCTCGAGGTCACGATCCTGGAACCGAGCGCGGTGTTCGGTGCCGAGCTCGGCCTCCCGGGCCGGTTCCGGATGGTGGCGGATGCGGAGGCGGCCGGCATCACGCTCATCGGCTCGGCCACCGTGGAAGCGATCACCCATGATGCAGTGATTGCGATCAGCGGAGATGACCGCCTGGAACTCCCTGCCGCGACCGTGGTGGTGGCAACCCGCACCGCTCCCGAATCCCTCTTTCTCTCGGAGCTCAGGACCCGCGGCGTCGATGCACGCATGGTCGGAGATGCGCTGCGCGTGCGCGGCTTCGAGGGGATCACGCACGACGCCGAAGATCTGGCACGCTCCGTTTCGGGCTAAAGCGCCGCAATGCCTCGTACCCGACGGTGCGAAAGCCTTGGATTCAGAGACCTCCCTCCATACACTTCGCGTGCGAGCGGAGCCAGACTCAGGAGTCGGAACCCGCATGAAGCAACCAGCACGCATTGCGCTCGCCGAGGGCATCGGAACCATGATCCTCGTCATCGGCGGCCCCGGAACCGCCGTTCTTGCGACCGGCGGATTCTTCGAGGGCGGATCCGTCGGCGTCCTCGGAGTCGCACTGGCGTTCGGACTCGCACTCCTCTGCGCGGCGTACGCCGTCGGTTCGATCTCGGGCTGTCACATCAATCCGGCGGTCACGCTTGGCCTCTGGGCGATCAAGAAGACCGAGACCAAGGATGTGCCGTTCTATATCGGCGGCCAGATCATCGGTGGCCTGGTTGGCGCAGGCGTGATCTACGGCATTGCAAACAGCATCACGGGCTTCAGTGCCAAGGCGAGCGGGTTTGCATCGAATGGTTACGGCGCCCATTCACCCGGCGGGTTCGGTATAGGTGCCGCCATCATTGTGGAGATCGTGTTGACGGCACTCTTTATTTTTGTGATCGCAAGTACCAGCCGAAAGTCGATGCCCGCGGGATTCACTGGCATCACGGTCGGCCTGATGCTCACCTTGATCCACCTCATCACGATCCCGGTCGACAACACCTCGGTGAACCCGGCGCGCAGCATCGCTACCGCCGTGTTCCAGGGGGGCTGGGCGCTCGAGCAGCTGTGGGTGTTCATCGTGTTCCCGATTGTCGGGGGAATCATCGGCGCGCTCGCGTGGCGAGCCCTCGTCCCGGCCGAAGACGCCTAGATGGAAAAGCTGCAATACCTCTGCTGGCCTCGAGCCGGACTCAGCCCGGCCGACCACGGACGCATCGTGCGCGAACACGTCGCTCCCGCACTCCTGGCGTTGGCACCGCGCGGCTTGTCGGTGCAGGTCGACGACGACGACGCCCAGGTGCCGGTGCCAATGCCCCCGCCGGCCGATGAGGTCCAACCATTCGCGCTCGTGTCGTTGTGGCTCGACCGCTATGACGACCGGGCGCCGTTCGAGGCGGTATTGAGAGATCACAGCGACCACATCGCCGGCTATCTGGTCACCGAGTCCATGTACACCGATTACGGCGGCAACCAGCACGGTCGTCCGCGGGACTGGCCCGATGGCGATCGTTCGCCCGGGGTGGTGATGACCACCCTGTTACGGCGACCCGGCCACATGAGCGTCGACGAGTGGATCACCCACTGGCATACCGTGCAATCGCCAGTTTCGGAGGCGATGCAACCGCGCATGCGGTACGTCCGCAACGCAGTGGTGCGGGCCGTCACTCCGGACGCGCCACCGATCGAAGGCATCGTGGAAGAGGCCTGGCCCAGTCCCGAGCATGTCACCGACCCCATGCTGTTCTACTGCGCGGGTGACGACACCGAACTCATGAAACGAAACCTGAGCGCAATGCTCGAGAGTGTGATGGCGTTTCTCGAACTCGACGCACTGCGGAGTTTCACGACGAGCGAGTATCTGTTCCGCACATAGCCGGGAAACCCGAAGTGGTGTGCACGGTTCCATCATCGGCCACGAGCACGCCGTCCACTCCCATCGATCGGAGCAGTGATGCTCCCGCCGTCGGACCCGCAACGAACGCGGCCTTGGCCAGCACTTCGGCCCACCACGCGACCCCGGCAACCACGGTCACCGTGGCGAGACCGCTTGTCGCCGAAACGCCGGTGCTGGGGTCCAAGAGGTGATGCACTGACTCTGAGTCACCGGTCGTATCAAGGCGCTGCCATTGCCGACGCAACCGGGTGCTGGTGGCCACTGCACCGGATGCAAATCGCACTCGTCCAAACTCGGCAGCCAGAACGGGATCGTCGAAGCGGACCTCCCAAGCGTCGCGGTACGGCCCCGGGCCCATCACACGGATGTCTCCGCCGAGATCGACACATACCGCCTCCGCGCCCGCGGCCATGAGCTGCGCGGCGGTGAGGTCCGCTGCGTAGCCCTTGCCGATCCCGCCAAGATCGAGCGATACACCGGGAGGCAGCGTCACGGCGTGGACCATCGAGTCCAAGATGATGTCGGCACACCCTGGGAGCGCGGACCGGGCGGTCCCGTGGTGGTCGTGTTCCACGGTTCGGCCCACAATCGGTGGCGAACCATCGCGCACCGATGCGAAGTCTCGGTCGTAGCCCAACGCCACGATCGCGTCGTGGCCCGTGGGATCAAAGCGGCCGCCGGTTCGCTGCCACGCGTCCACGGCCCGGGCGATCAACGAGAAGGTGGACTCCGAGACCCGAACGGGGCGCCCCGCGTCGGTTCGATTCAGCCGGGTGAGTTCGGAGTCCTCACGGAACCGAGACCACAGAGCCTCCAAGCCGCGGAGCGCAGCCTCGGCACGCTCGGCAAGATCGCCGGATCCACCGAGGACCATGACGCGCGCGTCGGTTCCCATGACCCGGAATGTCCGGTCAGTCCAGATCGGGGCCGCAAAGTTCACGCTCACTTCGTGCGGATTGAGCTTGGTCGTGACCACTGCCGTGAGTATCGACACCTCGGAACCCGAGACTGAACTTGGTACCACCGATTTCGTCGCGCGATCCCTGTCAACGCGGTCGACGCGGCACCGGACGTGCCCGGAATCGGTGGCCCGTGCGAGCCAAACTGGAGCGATGACCCGGGGCAGGCTCTGGTTGCTCCTCGTGGGCGTCCTCGTGCTCACCCTCGTGGGCCTCGGACTCTGGCGGCGGTCGCAGCTCCTCGACGAACGAGATGCGGCCCGGGCAACCCGGACTCAGACTCTCGCGACACTTGCAACGACTCGGCGCGCCCTCGTGCGGACCATCATCACAGCGGGCTCGCTCGAAGCGGACACCGCCGCGACGCAGCGTTCCGCGCAGGAACTCGTCGGCATCGCGAATTCCATCTCGGACCAGATCGTGGCCGTACAGCACGAGCGCGACGACGACGCGCTCAATGCATGGATCGCGGGCGGCCAGGTCTCCCAGTTACGCGAGTGTTTGGCCGGGATCACTCGGGCCCTCAATGAAGTGAGTGTTGGCGACCCGCATGCAACGGCCACGCTCGGTGCGGTCCGCCAGGTGTGTCAGGCGGTGACGCAGTGATTCGTGGCCGGCTCGTCCCGATCGTCGCCAGCGGTATTGCCATCGCGCTCGGTACCACCGCGTTCCACGTCAACGGAGCGTGGGATAGTCGCACCCGAGCGGTCCGGGCCCTCGCTGTGACGCGCCTGGATCTCACCCGAGAACGCGATGCACTGGGTTCCGCTCGCGCACGCGTCGACCAAGGTCGAATCGCATCGAATCGCGCCCGGGCTGAGCGTGACGGAGCGAAGCTGTCGGTCGACGACCGCGGCGCCCAACTCGTGGCCACGCAAGCCGACCGAGATCAGGCGCGCAACGCGCGCACCACCCTGAACGCGACCGTCGCGGTCGTACGGCAGTGTCTCGATGGTGCCAAGACTGCACTCGACGCGTTGCAGCGCAACGACAACGCCGCCACCACCGCCGCGCTGAAGAGCGTCGATGACGCTTGTCGGCGTGCCAACACGGCCCAGGGCGGTTCGGCACCGGTCTACGCGTTCGATTTCCCCGACCCGTTTGTGTTCAATGACCGCGGCACCTTGGTCGCATTCGCCACGAATGCGAGTGCGGGAAACATCCAAGTCATCAAACAACAGCCCGACGGTGCGTGGGCAACCGCGGGCGACGCACTCGGACCGCTGCCGCCGTGGGCCAGCAAGGGCCGCACGTGGGCACCGTCGGTCCTCGCGCGGCCGGGCGGGTTCGTCATGTACTACACCGCGCTCGAGGCATTCACCGGCCGACAGTGCATTTCCCGCGCGGTTTCCACATCCGCAACCGGACCCTTCGTGGATACGACCACTGGGCCCATGGAGTGCGGCGAGTCAGGGGCCATCGACCCCGAGGCCGTGATCGGCGCTTTCGGCGTCCCCGTGCTGCTCTGGAAACACGAGCGCCCTGCCGCGATCATCGCCCGACCGCTCACACCGGACGGCCTGGCCTTTGCCGGCGAAGCGCACCACCTCCTCCGAGTGAACCACCGTTGGGAAGCTGGCGTGGTCGAGGCCCCGTCGATGGTGGTGGACGGCTCGGGCGCGTGGCTCTTCTACTCGGGGAACGACTGGAACGGACGCCGCTATGCCATCGGGGTTGCCCATTGCGACGGCCCACTCGGCCCGTGTGACACCGGGAGTGGGGTGGCGCTGCTGTCCTCCCATGACGCGCTTGCGGGGCCGGGCGGCGCGTCGGTCTTCGTGGATGCCACTGGTCAACGGCGGGTCGCCTTCCACGCGTATCAAGAACCAAAGGTCAAGTACCCCGAGTCTCGTCTCCTGCACATCGCGAAACTCGATCTCGCGTCGGGTCGCCCCGTACTCGTGGAATAGTCGTCCGGAATCGGCGTCCGGAACAGACGTCCCGAACAGACGTCCCGAACAGACGTCCCGTCGGCGCGCCCTCTTACCCGACGAGCTTCGCGAGTGCCTTCTCTCGCCAGCGCGACCGCCGGCCGGTCTTGGCCTCCACCCGGTCAGCACCAGCGGGGAGCGCCAACCCGGCGTTGATCCCCAACCACCGCAGCGGCTCGCGCTCCCAGTCGGGTGAGCGATGGTTAACCCAGGGGAGCGTGGTGATCTCGGTCTCCATCCCGAGGACCAGATCCGCGAGGGTTCGCCCCGCAAGATTGGTGGTACTGACTCCATCACCCACGTAACCGCCCGCCCAGCCGAATCCCGTGGCGCGGTCGTAGCCCACCGACGAGTACCAATCCCGTGGGACCCCCAGTGGTCCGCCCCACTCGTGAGTGATCCGCGCGGTTGCCACACCCGGAAAGAGTCCGTTGAGCACGCGGCGGAGTTCGGCGAAGACGGCGCGGTTTCGGTCGAAGTCGTCGCGCACACGGCTCCCAAAGTGATAGGGGGCGCCACGCCCGCCGAATGCGATGCGGTCATCTTCGGTGCGTTGTCCGTAGATAATCAGGTGACGACCATCGTTGAGCGTTTCCCTCCCCTCCCAACCAATCGTGTCCCACACGTGGGCAGGGAGCGGCTCGGTGGCAATCATCAACGAATAGACCGGAACGAGATCGCGCCGATGGCCGGGGATTTCCGGCGTGTAGCCCTCGGTGGCGAGGATCACCGACTCGGCGCGCACTTCACCAGCGATCGTCCCCACTCGACGCGGTGCCAACTCAGTGACGCGACTGCGTTCGCAGATCACGCCGCCGCGCCGCTCCACCGCCTGCGCGAGCCCGCGTACGAGGCGTGCGGGGTGCAGACGGGCGCAGTGCGGCGTGAAGACGCCCCCGAACACCGAGTCCGCCGCAATACGCGCCGAGGCCTCATCGGGTTCGAGCCAGCGCACGTCGTCCTCGCCGAATCCCCACCGTCGTTCCGACTCGACCTGGGCGCGCAACCGATCGACGTGGGTGGCCAAGCTCGCGAGTTCGAGGTTCCCACCCTTGACGAAGTGGGCATCGATACCTTCGGCTTCGATCACTCGGCCGACCTCGTCAATCGTGTCGTACATCGCGCGCTGAAGCGCGATCGCCGCGTCACGCCCGTGCCGACTCGCCGTTGCGGCCCGACTCCCGGCAAACAGCGCCGAACACCATCCGCCATTGCGGCCCGACGCGCCAAAGCCCGCGATCTCCGCCTCGACAATCACGACCTCCAAGCTCGGATCGCGGCCCAAGAGTTCATACGCCGTCCAGAGGCCGGTAAAACCGGCACCCACGATCACCACATCGGCGGTGATCGAGCCGCCGAGTGTGGGGCGGGGTGCCAACGAATCCGGTACCGAGTCGAGCCAAAGGCTGCGGCTCCGATATCGGTCCTCGGCCGGGTGCAATGACATCAGGCCGCGGAATCCGTAGTGAACTCCTCGAGCAGATTCGCAAGGACCAGGGGCTGGTCGCCCTGAATACTGTGGCCCGCCGCGGCCACGACCTCCACCCGCGCCGTGGGATTCCGGCGAGTGAGTTCGGCCACGTCGTCGTCGTCGACCACCGGCGAATCGGTGCCGCGCACCAGTATGAACGGAACCTTCACGCCACTCACTGCATCCCAGAGGTTGCCAAAGTCGGGCACGGTTGCGCCGTCGGGAAGCGTGAACCGGTCGTAGCGCCACGACCAGGTTCCATCCGGCCGTTCAGTCGCGTTGTGCAAGATCCCGCGGCGTAGCGACGACTCACTCCGGGTCGGGTTGAACAGCACCGTGCGTTCGAGAATCTCGTCGAAACTCGCGAACGACTCCGGACCAGAGATGAACGCGGTGATCGCGGAGGCCTTCTCTCGGTTCACGCCCGGCGTGACATCCACCAGCGCCAACCGACGCACGAGACCCGGCGCCTGATGACTCAGCGCAAGAGCCGTGAGCCCGCCGAGGGACATGCCAACAACGACTCGAGCGTTCGGGGCCAGCGTGTTCACCGCGACCGCGACCGCCTGCGCATTCTCGCTCGGCCAATAGGCCTTGTCGTCCCGCCAGTCCGAATGACCGTGCCCGGGAAGGTCGAGAGCGAGGAGCGGGCGGTCGAGTGCGAGGGCGACCGTGTCCCAGGTATGCGCGTTCTGCGCGCCACCGTGCAACAGGACCAACTCCGGCTCGCCCTCACCCCAACGCAGGGCGCTGAGCCGCTGACCGGGCGCGACCTCAGCCGTCACGCGCTCCACGGCGGGAGGGCTCGGATAGGGGAGACCGACCTCTGCGGCGTTGTCTGCGAAGAACGAGAACTCGTCATACCCGACCGTCGACATCCCGTCACCGTACGCTGCCCGGATGGAACCCCGCATCCCTCCCGTGTCGTTGGCCGACGCCGAGCCCGAGACCGTCGAACTGCTCGGGCGCTTGTCGCGAGTGCGAGGCGACGACGCCACCGTGCTCAACGTCTTCGGCACGCTCGCCAACCATCCCACGTTGCTGCGCAAGTGGCTGGTGTTCGCCACGTACGCCCTCACCAAGACCACGCTCGAGCCGCGGGTCCGAGAACTCGTGGTGTTGCGAGTGGGGTGGCAATGCCGCGCGCCGTACGAGTGGGGCCAGCACATTGTGGTTGGACGCACGGTGGGCCTTTCCGACGCCGATGTACGGCGCGTGGCCGATGGGCCGGATGCCGAGGGTTGGGACACGGCCGAGGCAGCCGCGCTACGCGCGACCGACGAACTGCACGACCGCTCAACCATCTCCGACGAAACGTGGCGAACACTCGACGCTCACTTTACGAAGGAGCAGATCCTCGACCTTGTCTTCCTCGTCGGCCAGTACCACCTCGTGTCGTTCGCGCTCAATGCCTGTGGCGTGGTGCGGGACGACGGTGTGGATGACTCCACCCTTCCGTTCCCTCAGCCCGCCACCTGACGAATCGGACGAACCCCCTCATCTGGTCACACATCACTCCCGTCGCCTGACTACCGTGGTCAGCACCCAAGAGCAGAACAGAGAGCGAGACCCGGCATGGCCATGACCCGACGGACCTTCCTGACCGCAACGGCCGCTGCCGCGATTGCGCTCGGCGCGCGCCCGAGTCCTGGATTCGCGATCAGCCCGCCGCCCGATCCACTCGGTCCACTGCTCGGACCGGATGCCAATGGCTTGATGCTGCCCGCACGGTTCACCTCGCGCGTGGTGGCGACCTCCGGACAGATCATCGGCCCCTCGGGATACACCTGGCACACCTTTCCCGACGGTGGCGCCTGTTTTGCGACCCGCCACGGCGGCTGGATCTACGTCTCGAACTCCGAGCTGTACGGCGCCGCCGACAGCGGGGTTGGCGCGATCAGCTTTGATCGCCACGGAGAGGTCATCGACACGTATCCGATCCTGACCGGGTCGGCCCATAACTGCGCCGGTGGACCGACGCCTTGGGAGACGTGGTTGTCATGCGAAGAGCGCGAGGGAGGAAAGGTTTGGGAGTGTGACCCAACCGGCAAACGTGCGGCACTCGACCGACCTGCCCTCGGTCGGTTCATCCACGAAGCCGCCGCGGTCGACGAAGACCGCGGCCACGTGTACCTCACTGAGGACGCCGCCGACGGGCGCTTGTACCGGTTCAAGCCCTACCGCCGCGGCGATCTCTCAGCCGGACGCCTGTCCGCGGCCAAAGTGGTTGATGGCAAGGTCACCTGGTTGCCGATTCCGGACCCATCGGCGCAGACAACGCCAACCCGCCGGCAGGTCCCAGAGACAACACCGTTCGCGGGCGGCGAAGGCATTTGGTGGAATGACGGCGCGATCACCTTCGTGACCAAACATGACCACAAGCTCTGGCGCTTGGATACTCGGACCAAAAAGATCGAAGTCTTCTACGACGCTCTCGGCGACATGAGCAACGGCGTGCTCGGTGAGCCCGACAACATCACCATCACCCGCCGGGGACACGTGTACATCAGCGAGGACCAGGCCAACGACCAACAGGTTGTCCTGATCGACCGCAAGGGATGGGCGAGCCCCGTGTTGCAACTGGTCGGGTCTTCAGGCAGCGAACTCGCCGGCCTGGCTTTCAACCCACGCGGCGACCGCATGTACATCTCCTCACAGCGCGGCTCCGTCGGTGGGATCGGACTCGGGGTGACCTATGAGATCCGAGGTCCATTCCCCGGCCGCGGTCATGGCCATGATCATCGCGACCGCGACCGTCGGCGCGACTAGCCGAACCCGGGCACACCAACCCGTCCACTACCGGGGCAGATCTCACTGGCCATTGACACGGGCCCCTCCGCGTGTTATAAGACCCCGCCAGGTGTTCGTGATGTCGCAAAGCGGCGGACCAAATCCTAGACGTTCTGCGAAGCATAGGGGAGGGAAAGGCGATGCGGGCTGGCAGACTGGTAGCGATGGAGACGACGCCCGGCCGAAGAATCGATTTTTTCCGGACCAGACGGAACATTCGGCGACTTATCGCGGCGTTGGGTGTTGGCGCAGCTGCGGCCGGATCTGTGGGACCGTCGGCGATGGCTACCAACGAAACACCGTCTCCGCCCTTTCCTTTTGGCTGGGGGCGGGTTCTAGACAACGGTACGGCGACGTTTAGATACGACGAGGTGAACTATTTTGCAGCCGCTGCTCTTTACGGAATGGCGGAGGTCGAGCGCTCGGAACTAATAACCGATCTTACCTCCGGATCGGTCTGGGACATCGTGGTCTACGACGGCAACTATTATGACGTCGGCTGGGACGGTGAATATACATGTCTCGCCTATGGAGGCCCCCCAGGTTCTTCTACTCACTGCACACATGGTTCGGTCAACCTGAACAACGTTGCTCCCAACGTGCCTGGAGGGACCTTCTCCGAGACCGAGCGCCGTTCATTGGCCTGCGAGGAGATGGGACACTCGGTAGTGGCCTGACCCCGTTTGGTGGTCCAGTGGTTATGAGAGTGCTGGTTGGGGTTGGAGATTGGTCCAGCGCGCAGCGTACGCGGCTGGGTTGAGCATGCCAAGGCTGGAGTGCGGCCGTCGCGTGTTGTAGTCGATGCGCCAG